>JBMLQR010000310.1:31856-33368 GCA_049241465.1 Saprospiraceae bacterium
TTAAATCCATTTAAGAATACAGTAAGTAAATATACAACCAGTCCAAAGCCAGGTAGGTTTTCTCCTACGAATGCGAGTGGACCTGGTATGTTCCCTGATTATGGTTATGCCCGTACCTTTGTAATAAATGAGGGGGATAAGTTAATTCCTGCACCCATTCCTTACAGTGAAGAAGTTAATTCTCAATACTATGTTCAAGCAGCGGAAGTGTATGCGGCAGTAAATAATCCGACACCAGATCAAAGATGGCTGGCCTTTTTTTGGAGTGATGATTTAACAGGATTAACCTTCAGCCCTCCGTCAAGATGGTTGGCTATTGCCAATCAAGTATATGATTTGGAAAATGTAGATTTAGAAACGGCAGTTTATGCTAATGCAAAATTATGCATAGCATTAAATGATTGTGTGGTAGCTTGCTGGTATTCAAAATATTTCTACGATGTCGAGAGGCCTGTTGACTATATAAGAAAAATGATGAGGTCCTCCTGGCAACCTGCCTTATACAATCCATTGACAAAAGAGACTGGTATTTCACCAAATTTCCCTGCCTATCCATCTGGCCATTCGACCATGGGTGGCGCCGCAGCGGAGGTGCTAACTGATATTTTTGGGAATTATTTTCCAATGACTGACCGTTGTCATGAAGGTAGAGAAGATTTTGAAGGTGGAAAACCACGTCAGTTCAACTCTTTCTACGAAATGGCTAATGAAAACGCTATTTCAAGGGTTCCATTAGGAGTCCATTTTAGAATGGATTGTGAGCAAGGCGTGAATCTGGGTATTCGTGTGGGTAGGAAAGTAAATCAGTTTTCCTGGAAAAAGGGATAGATTTTTTCTTTACCTCTTTATTATTATAACCTGGTCACTTTTACCGTCATTCAAAAGTATTTCTTTGTTATTAAAACCAACAATGAGGTTGGTATATGTTAGACCACCAAGTTCTCTAATCTGTCCGCTATTACTTATTTCTACTACTTTTTCATTTTTTATAATCCATATCGTGTTGCCAAAAGTTAGTACCTTTTTCCATTCTTTTAAAGGAATGAAAAGAAGAAACTGACCCAGTAAATCGCATTGAATAATGCCTTGATTCTGGTCAAACAAATACAAGTGGTTTTCCGTTTGTGCCATAAACATTATTTCAGGTGGTTGTGGGCAACAAAAAATTAAATCTGTTTTTAGCCTCTCTATCTTTCCCTCATCACTTACGCTGCCTAACTGATAGTTGAATTGATCGAATAACCAGATATGGTCGTTCTTACCTGTTGCGGCACAACCGATGAAGCCCCATTCTTCTTGATTAATCTGCCATTCTTTTAAAGGAGTTAGGGTTCTGTCTAAAGTTACAAATCTTTGTTGATCCGTATAAAAAAGGAGTATTTGTAAAGGATTTCTTACATCGATCTGGGTCAGTTTCCCGTCCCGGTTATTAATAAATTGACATAGTAAATTCCCCTTTGTATCCCATTTTTTTAGATACTGGTCTGCAGACAATGTGTAAATCTGCTCCAG
>JBMLQR010000310.1:33468-45327 GCA_049241465.1 Saprospiraceae bacterium
TTGTATCCCATTTTTTTAGATACTGGTCTGCAGACAATGTGTAAATCTGCTCCAGAACATCCATTTTGAAAAGATCCGTATTTTCAGAAAGCTTTAGGGTATAAGATGCCGTAGTCTGCCCTAATAATTGACTGCAAAATGGGATAAAAAAGATCAGATGCCTAAATATTTTCATATACTTCCCCCTGATTATTTTCAAAAAAATGGTAATACATTTCTGTCCCGTCCCAGCGTGCGTAGCTGAAATACGTTAACCAATCCCCTAAATTGATATATCTGCTCTTTTCATTTGAAAGGGTAAGATTAATAGGTAAATGTCTGTGACCAAAAATAAAATAATCAATGTTCTCCTCCGTTATTTTTTCTTCACAATATTGTACAAGCCATTCTTTTTTTGTACCCATAAAATGCTGGGGTTCAGTATTGTGTTTTCTGCTAAGGGAAGAGAAATATTGAGCCAAAGACAGACCTAGATTTGGATGTAATTGGCTATAAGCCCATTGAGCAAGAGGGTGAGTAAATACTTTTTTCATTCTTTTATAGCCATAATCACCTGGACCCAGGCCATCACCATGACCGAGTAGAAACTTTTTTCCACCCCATTCTTTAATTATTTCCGATTTGTTCAGGGATACACCTAATTCTTCCTCCAGATAACCAAACATCCATACATCATGATTTCCTGTAAACATGGTTACTTGGATTCCAAGATCTGCCAGTTCGGCCAGCTTACCTAAGAGGCGGGTAAATCCCCTGGGGACTACTTTTTTGTATTCGAACCAGCATTCAAAAATATCACCAAGAAGGTACAGTTCAGAGGCATTCGGTTTAACTTCCTGGTCTAACCAGCGGAGAATCCTTTTTTCTCTAAGGAGGCTTTCAGCTAAAGTGCCAGCCCCCAGATGAAAATCTGAAGCGAAATAAATGAATTTTCTTGTTTCCATGCATCAAATTTAATAAATTAACGAGCAAAGCGGTTATAGCTGTTTTTTAAGATATAAAATAAAAGGTATGAACATAGATTTAACTGGCAAAAATGCTTTTGTATTTGGCGCAAGCAAAGGAATTGGCAGGGCTATTGCATTTTCTTTAGCTTCTCTGGGGGCAAATGTTACGTTGGCTGCCCGTTCTGCTGAGAAATTAGCAGAAATAAGTTTGGAACTAAATAAGCAAAGAGTAGCTGATCATCAGGATCACGACTATTTGGTCGTGGACGGAAATGACCCCGCAGACATTAAACGGAAATTACAAATTTTGTTAAATGTAAAAACCTATCATATTTTGATTAACAATACGGGCGGTCCTCCCGCGGGGGCTATTTTATCGGCCGATTGGGAAGCATTTCAGCAAGCTTTTCAGATGCATTTGCATTGTAGCCACCTTTCTGTTCAATTGATGACTGAAAAAATGAAAGAGGTGGGGTATGGTAGAATTATCAACATTATAAGTACCTCTGTTCGTATGCCAATTGATGGATTGGGAGTGTCCAATACCACCCGTGCTGCCATGGCGTCCTGGGCAAAAACGCTGGCGAATGAAGTTGCGCCTTACGGAATTACTGTGAATAATATTCTTCCAGGATTTACCGCTACGGAAAGGTTGGATACTTTAATGGAGATTTGGGCGGAGCAAAATGGCCTTTCCAAGGAAGAACAAGTAAGTCAAAGTAAATTATCCATCCCAATGAGACGTTTTGGTACACCTGAGGAAATAGCCGATGTTGCCGCCTTTTTAGCCAGTCCGGCAGCTTCTTATGTCACAGGGACCAGTATTATTGTCGATGGGGGGCGTACTAAAAGTTTATAACTTTGGTTGCGTTTCACTGGAAGATTTTAAATCAAAGTAGGCGCGAAGTAATTTTGCTCTGTGTTCTCCACAAAGGTTGATGAGGGTCTCATCGCTGGCTTCCACTATTTTTTTAACTGAACCAAGAGCGCTCAATAATGTCTGTATCGTTTTTTCTCCAATCCCCTGAATATTTTCTAATTCCGATTGGATAAAATTTTTGGATCTTATTGTTCTATGGAAAGTTATGGCAAACCTATGCGCTTCATTTCTGGCTTGTTGAATTAATTTTAATGATTCTGACTTTTTATTAATGTAAAGCGGTATCGCATCACCGGGGAAAAATATTTCTTCTAATCGCTTGGCAATACCTATAACGGTCATTTTTCCGCTTAATCCCAGTTGTTCAATGCTTTTCATAGCGGCACCCAACTGGCCTTTGCCTCCGTCAATGACTACTAATTGTGGTAAATCTTTTCCTTCGTCTAAAATTCTCTTATATCTGCGATAAACTACTTCTTCCATACTGGCAAAATCATTAGGACCAATGACCGTTTTAACATGAAAATGGCGGTAATCTTTTTTTGATGGTTTGGCATTTTTGAATACAACGCAAGAAGAAACTGGGTGGGTACCTTGTATATTAGAGTTGTCAAAACAGTCAATATGAAAAGGTACTTCTGGCATATTTAAGTCTTTTTGTAATTGCTTCAAAATCCTTTCCGTAGGTGTTTGTTTCTTTTCTTTACTTAAAAGATCTTTCTTTTTTTGAAGCTTATAGTAAAGCACATTTCTTTCTGAGAGTTCAAGTAATTTTTTCTTATCACCAATTTGAGGTACTGTATTTTTTATATTGGTTTCAGTTAAGACAACGGGAATCGATGTAATTATTTCAGGAGCAAAGCTATTAAACCGATCCCTGATGATTGGAATAGCTAAAGACAGTAAATCTTCCGGTTCTTCTTCCTCCAGTTGAAGGGTAAGTTCCTGCGTATGAGCCTGAATAATAGCGCCATTGACAACCCTCAAATAATTGATATAAGCCTCTTTTTCATCTGTTAAAATGGTGAAAACATCAACATCCCTGATCGTATGGCTTACAATAGTGGATTTAGCCTGATAGTCTTCAAAAGCAGCTAATTTTTCTTTAATAGCCTGTGCTTTTTCAAAAGCCAGTTCTTCAGCATATTGGTTCATTATTTTTTTAAAATGCTGTAAAACGGAGCTAAAATGACCTTTAAGAATATTTTTAATTTGTTCTATTTTTTCATTGTAGATAAGCTCTGATTCTAATCCTGCACAGGGCCCCATACAATTTTTTATATGGTATTCAAGGCAAAGCTTAACTTTTCCATCTCTAATATTTTCCTCACTCAGATTAAAAACACAAGTTCGTAGAGGAAATAATTGTCTGATTAATTCTAATATTATTTTTAGTCTGCCTTTTGAGGTATAAGGTCCAAAATAAACAGATCCATCTCTAATGACTCTGCGGGTAATGATTATCCTTGGGAATCGTTCATTTTTAATGCAAATATAGGAGTAGGATTTATCATCTTTGAGGGAAACATTATATCTTGGCTGATGCTCCTTTATGAGGGCACTTTCTAAAAGTAGTGCATCTGTTTCAGATTCGACCATGGTAAAATTGAGAAAATCAGCATTTTTAACCATGATACGAGTTCGAAAAAGACGATCCTTTCTCTCACCAAAATAAGAAGAGACTCTATTCCTTAGGTTTTTAGCTTTCCCTACATAAAGAATGGTACCATCCTGTTTACAAAATCGGTAAACGCCTGGTGTTTTAGGAATGGTTTCTGCTAATTCCTTATATTCCTCCGTTGTCATAAAGGTTGGAATCTAAGCTATTGCGGTATCTCTTAAAAAATCAATTTCCACTAATTCGCATAAAATATGTCCTACCAGCATGTGACATTCCTGAATTCTTGGGGTATCAGTAGATGGAGCCTTAAAAAGATAATCACTTAATGGGTCCATTTTGCATGTATTTTGTCCAGTAAAACCTATGGTAATGATATCGTTTTCCCGGGCATATTCAAAAGCATTGATAACATTTTGTGAGTTGCCGGAGGTTGAAAGCCCCACCAGAATATCACCGGGTTTCCCTTTAGCAGTAAGTAAACGGGAAAATACCTGCTCATAACCATAATCATTAGCTACGGCCGTTAAAAAAGCATTATCAGCACTTAATGCCTCTGCATTTAAGGGTTTTCTGTCAAAATAATATCTGCCGGAGAGTTCTGCAGCAAGATGCATGGCATCGACAGCACTACCGCCATTTCCACAAAACATTATTTTACTTCCATTTCGAAGCGCGGCAATCATCCGTTGAGCCATTTCACTCATTAGAATGGTTAATCCCGTATTATTTAAAAGGGCTTGTTTACTTTCAACAGACTCTTTAAATCTTTTAGTAATAATTTCTTGCATGATTGTATTGTTGGTAAACCAATGGAAAAGTCCTCAAAAGTACATAAAATAGATTATTTTTGAGGTTCATCAATAAGATATGGAGTGAAAATAATTTTGATAGGCACAGCGCACCCATTTAGAGGCGGACTTGCTTCATTCAATGAACGGTTAATGACTCAATTTCAAGAGGAAGGTCATGAAGTAATGATTTTAAACTTTACGCTACAATATCCTTCTTTTTTATTTCCAGGGAAAACACAATTCAGCGATAGTCCTGCACCTGAAAATCTGCATATCACAAGACAAGTTAATGCCATAAATCCATTTTCCTGGGTTCGTAATGGCTTGTTCTTACTATCTCAAAAGCCTGATTTCATTCTTTTTAAATATTGGCTTCCTTTTATGGCTCCTTGTTTTGGCGTTATTTCAATGATAGCCGGGTGGAGGAAATCAATCAAAAGACTGGCCATTTTAGATAACATCATTCCTCATGAAAAAAGGTTTTTAGACGCTTTTCTTACTTCATTCTTCGTTTGGAATATAGATGCTTTTTTAGCAATGAGCCATTCGGTGGCTTCTGATGTAAAGCGATTTACCCTTAAAAAGAAATGTATTTTAAGCCCTCATCCATTATTTGACAATTTTGGACCTCCTGTAGATAAAATGGTTGCGAGGAATTATTTTGGATTAAATGAAGATGAAAAAGTTCTGTTGTTCTTCGGATTTATCAGACCCTACAAAGGGCTTGATTTATTAATAGAGGGATTGGCAAAAACAAAAAGTAAAAACGTAAAATTAATTATAGCCGGGGAGTTTTACACAGACGAAAAACCTTATTTCGATCTGGCAAAACAATGGGGAATTGAAGATAAATTGATCTGGAAAAATCATTTTATTTCAAATGAGGAGGTTGGACTTTACTTTTGTGCCGCCGATCTTGTCGTTCAGCCTTATAAGCATGCAACGCAAAGTGGCGTCACTCAAATTGCCTATCATTTCGAAAAACCAATGATTGTAACTGATGTTGGTGGTTTAGCTGAAATTGTTCCCGATGGAATTTCTGGTTATCTGGTTTCGCCAAATGCTGAGGACATTGCAGCGAAAATAGATTATTTTTATGAACATCCCGGGCAGAGACAAATCTTAGAAAAGGGTTTACGTCAGGAAAAAAAGAAATATCTTTGGTCGGTTATGACTAAAAATTTGATTGACTTATCTCAAAATGGTTGAATATGATGGTTCGCTGTAAAGCACCCCTGCGCATTGGGTTAGCAGGTGGTGGAACAGATGTTAGTCCTTACACAGATCAATATGGCGGTGCCATTTTAAACGCGACGATTAGTTTATTTGCCTACGCTTTTCTAAAGCTGAGAGATGACCACCAAGTGGTTTTAAAGGCCATGGACAAGCAGGAAGAGGTGAATATTGAGGTGAGTCCTCTTTTAAGGCTGGATGGAAATTTAGATTTGGCAAAGGGTGTTTTTAATCGGTTGGTAAAGGATTTCAATATTCCGGTGAAGGGTTTTGAATTGACTACTTACGTAGATGCTCCACCTGGTTCAGGATTAGGTTCTTCTTCTACCTTAGTTGTAGCTATTTTAGGCGCTTTTGTAGAGGCATTCAAACTTCCCCTCGGAGAATATGATATTGCTCATTTAGCCTATTCTATTGAACGGGAAGATTTGAAAATGGCCGGGGGAAGACAAGATCAATACGCTGCCACTTTTGGCGGCTTCAATTTCATGGAGTTTGGAGCCAATGACAAGGTGATTGTCAACCCTTTAAGAATTAAGGAAAAGGTGCTTTTTGAATTGGAGAATAATCTGGTGTTATTTTTCACAGAAACTTCCAGGCTTTCATCCTCTATTATTCAAAAGCAACAAGACAATGTAAATAATAATGTTTTATCTTCCATTGATGCCATGCACCAGTTAAAGGAGCAGGCCATTTTAATGAAAGAAGCGCTCTTGAAAGGTGAAGTCAATCAGATTGGAGAAATTCTTCATTTTGGTTGGCAGCAGAAAAAGGCAATGGCGCAGGGAATTACCAATGATTCTATTGATCTTTATTATGAAACGGCTATGAACGCAGGCGCTACAGGTGGGAAAATTTCAGGCGCTGGTGGTGGGGGCTTTATGATTTTTTATGCCCCTGAAAATCATAAGTTTAATGTTATTCGTTCGTTAGAAAAAATTGGGGGTAAGGTCCTTCCTTATCAATTTGTTCAATATGGTATGGTAAGCTGGGGATTATGATACATGGATATTTATTGGTTTTCATCGGTCTATATTTGTTTGGGACTGTTCTTATCGGATGGTGGGCTTCAAGTAAAGTTAAAACTACCAAAGATTTTGTTATCGCTGGCCGACGTTTACCTACAAGTCTGGCAGCTTGCGCTTTATTTGCTACCTGGTTTGGCTCGGAAACCATTTTAGGGGCTCCAGCTGAATTTGCAGAAAACGGTGTTTTAGGTATTATTGAAGATCCTTTTGGTGCGGGTCTTTGCCTGGTATTGGTGGGGCTCATTTATGCCAGACCATTGTACAGGTTAAATATTTTAACCTTTAATGATTTTTTTAAGATGAGATTTGGACGAATGGCTGAAATCACCTCAGCTGTTTTTATGATCCCCTCTTATTTTGGATGGATTGCAGCTCAGTTGGTTGCTCTCGCCATTGTATTGAAAACAATTATTGGGGTTCCACTCATTTATGGGATTATCTTATGCACAATTGTGGTCGTATTTTATACTTATTTTGGGGGCATGTGGGCTGTTTCCATTACGGATGCGGTTCAGTCTATCATGATTATAATTGGCCTGTTACTACTGGCTTATTCCTTATCTGATCAGGCGGGTGGCATTCAGGTGGTTTTAGACGCTCAACCCGAAGGCTTTTTCAATTTCTTACCCGAAGCAAAACCAATGGCTGTGATGGAATATTTCGCCGCATGGATTACCATTGGACTGGGTTCAATACCCCAACAAGATGTTTTTCAGAGGGTTATGGCTGCAAAATCGGAAAATACAGCGGTTAAATCTGGTATTATTGCTGGATTAATGTATGTGACCATCGGTTTAATTCCATTATTCATAGGATTATGCGCAAACTATTTATACCCAACATCCAATCCGGCGGATACCCAGATGATAATTCCAATCATCGTTTTGGAACATGGTTCATTGTTTTTACAAATTGTCTTTTTTGGTGCTCTTCTGTCTGCTATTTTAAGCACGACTTCCGGGGCTATTTTAGCTCCTGCAACGGTCATTGGAGAGAATATTTTAAGGCCAATGTTGAGGAATAATTCCGATAAATTGATGCTTCACACTATGAGGCTTTCTGTGGTGGGTGTAGCCATTTGTGCCGCATTTCTGGCAACAAGTAAATCAAATATATACGAGTTAGTAGGAATGTCCTCGGCGTTAAGTTTAGTCGCCTTGTTTTTTCCGTTAACCGCAGGACTATTTTGGAAATCAACGTCAAGGATTGGGGCTATTTTGAGCATGATTAGTGGATTGTTTGCCTGGACATTATCAGAATTCGTCATTTACAGTCAGATACCAAGTATTCTAATCGGAGGTGGCATAAGTCTTTTTTTTGTTGTAATGGGCAGCCTGCTATTTCCAGATGATAGCCATAAGGTGTTTTTAGAGAATTCAAAACAAACTACAACGTAGGGTCGTAACTTAATATGGCTGTGGCAAGTCTTTGAATATCTTCAGGCAAGTGAAGCGCACTCAAAACTATTCTAGTGATGGGCTCGTCCAGTGACGTTGGGTAGGGGAAATGTGAGACGTACATTTGATGAAGGAGTAAATGGTTTGATAGCGTTTTTTTTGTCGAAAAATGTACGGGATATTCAGGGACACTTCTTAATACCTGATTTTCAGCTCCAATGAGATTTTCAAATTGGTGTAAATTTTGAAATAAAACGGTACGCAAAGTTGTATAATGGTCTTGCATTTGAATCCAGGTATCTAAATAAGCGGGCGATGCTGGCGATGCTCCACCAAAATGAGGGCTATTCCATATTTTGTCTATCCAATATTTATTACCGGCAATGACACCGGCGGGAATGCCCAATCCTTTACCCATACTACCTATAACGACACCCTGAACCTGTTCAGGCAAGGTCAGGGACGACAAAATGCCACTTCCATCCTTTCCCCTGATACCCAGTGTATGGGATTCGTCTAGAACCAAAATAATTTCTCGCTTATTTCCCAGTCTTTGCAGCCAGTTAAAATCATATTCTATAACTTGTAAGGAATCTATGGCATTGCTGTAAATAAAAAGAGGCGGACCGGACTGATGGCTTTTAAAAATACAATTTTCCTCCCACTCGCTTCTACTACTAAAACTTTCAGGGATTTGTAACCAAAGGGCAGGATGAGCATTGGGTGCAAATATTAGTTCACCGACAGTGGTAAAAACCTTATAAGCTAAAATTCCTGCTAAAGTGCCGGAGGAAACCGTTAATGCTGCTTCTTGTCCAAGGTACCTGGCTAATAATTCCTCCGTTTCTTCATAAACAGCGAGGCGCATAAAACCTACTCTGGAACTTCCAAAATTACTGCCATATTGACTTATGGAGGAGGCTAACCTTTCATGAAAAACGGGGTCATTTGCTATGCCCAAATAACTTGTTCCACTAAAATATAAGAAGGCGGACCCTTCACAAAACATCCATCTGCCTGGTTGATGACTCAGGTTATATATCATAAATGAATATTTTTCAAGCTAAATAGAATTATCCAGTTAGTTTAGCGCCAATTCCATTTCGATGGGGAAGAACTACCTCTCCATATTCTATGTTAGCTCCTTCAGCAGGGTCATTAGACAATAAAAGAGCGCCATCCATATCGACATAATCTAACAAAGGCAATAGATGGGCAATGGCTGTAATACCAACGGAAGACTCAGTCATACAACCAACCATAACTTTCATATTCAGTTCTTTAGCTTCTTGTATCATCCGAAGCGCGGGGGTAAGTCCGCCACATTTCATTAGTTTAATATTTACTCCATGAAAATATCCTGCGCAGCGTTTTACATCTTCTTCCTTTTGACAGCTCTCGTCGGCAATCACAGGTAAAACGCATTTTTCAAACAATAGCCTTTGACCTTCCCAATCTTCAGGTTTTAGAGGTTGTTCGATAAATTCAACGCCCAAATCTTTCAATTCTGGAGCATAAGCTAAGGTTTCCTCCGCGGTCCAGGCAGTATTGGCATCCACACGAAAAACAGCGGTAGTATGCTTTCGAAGATGTCTTATGATATTTAAATCATCTTTTGTTCCCAGCTTAACTTTATAGATGGGCCAGGGCATTTCATTCATTTTAGCAACCATTTCCTCTGTTGGACCAAAGCCCAGTGTATAATCTGTCAGAGGATTATTTTGGTAGTGCAGCCCCCATTTTTTATAAAGAGGTAATCCTTCCATTTGAGCTATAAGATCGTGTGCCGCCTCGTCCAGGGCACATTGTTCAAAGGGATGATTTTTAAGAAGAGGATGAAGCAGTTCCCAATATTGCTCTGCCGTTACCAGAGGCGTAGACTCAATAATGGGCTTCCAGGCATTAAAGCGCTGAATCATTTCATCTTGATCAAGTCCATAATATTTAGTAGCGGTAGCTTCGCCATATCCCGTATAAATACCGTTGGAAAGGGAGATAATAACCGTAGGCTGATAATCTCTGGAACCATGGGTGATTCTAAAAGTATGACGCAGTTTTAACTGAAAAGGATGGACATTTAAGGTAAGCATTATCGTTAGAAAGGGTTAAGCAGTGGGAGATTCCAGGTAGGTTAACGTTTTATTTTCAGTATCAAGTTCGGCTAATATACCTACGGGTAAAGTGAAATTATTAGGTACATGACCAAAGGAGAGACCATAAACTGCAGGTACATTAAGATCGCTAAGCCGGTCAAAAATAGTTTCTTTCAAGGAAAGTGATTCTTCATCTTTTTTAGGATTACATCCCTCGAAAACGCCTAAAATCAAACCTTTAGCTTTATGAAGATTCGCAGATTGCCTCAATTGGGTAAACATTCTATCTAGGCTGTAAGGACGTTCGTCAATATCTTCCATGAAAAATAATTTATCGGTAGCATCAAAAGCAAAGGGCGTTCCCGCAAGAGCGGCAAGAAGACTTACATTACCACCCATTAGCCTTCCCGAAACTTTTCCAGCCTGTATGCTGTAAGGTTTAAAATGCTCTCTTTCAGGGGTTAATTCCTCTGTTGCTAAATTAATAACATAAGGTTTTGTAAAAGAATCAAAGAGAACGCCTTTAATATGTTGAACCGTATAGGGAGTCCAGGTAGCCGCAGCCACCGGGCCGTGAAACCCTACCAGGCCAGTTCGAAGGAAAATGGCTTGAAGTAAGGCCGTTATGTCACTGTAACCAATGAGTATTTTAGGATTATTCTTAATGATTTCATAATTTATGTTGGGTAAAAGCCTGGAACAACCATAACCACCGCGGGCACACCAAATAGCTTTAATAGAAGGATCTTCAAAAAAAGTATGAAGGTCTTCCAGTCTTTGTTCATCCGTTCCTGCCGTGAAGCCTCGTTTTTCTCTGACATATTTGCCAGGAACTACTTGCAGGCCTAATTGAGTAAGATTATTCACTGCTTTTTCGTAACCTGCATCGGGAACATAACTTCCGGGGGTGATTAAGCCAACTTTATCACCGGGAAGGAGTCTCTGTGGCTTGATGATGTCACTATCTGCCTTTAAAGAAGCAGCAGGACGCTTTGATGTGGGCGCTAATAATGAGCCAATTATCCCCATTGAAGCAAGCTCATGAAAATCTCTCCTATTCATAATTTTGTATTAAATCGGTAAGTGTTATTCAAAAGTAGTTATTTTGTGGGAAATTAAAGCAGAATTGATTCAGTGCTTGTTTTTATATATAAATGAATATGAATAAGGAGTCCGGGCATTTAAAACGTGTTTTAATCATTCTATACTATTGGCCACCTTCAGGTGGAGCAGGTGTACACAGGTGGTTGAAATTTGTTAAATACTTAAGAACCTTTGGTTGGGAGCCTATCGTTTATGTCCCCTCAAATCCTGATTATCCCATTATTGATTCAAATCGGTTGGATGAAATTCCATCGGATATTGAAATTATTAAAAGACCAATTTGGGAACCCTTTTCTCTTTACAGAAAATTTACAGGAAAGAAAAAGGATACAAAAATGGATTTCGGGCATTTGGTTAATGTCAAAACCTATATTCAAAAGGGCTGGAAAGAAAGACTATCTATCTGGATTCGGGGAAATTTTTTTATTCCTGATTCCAGGCTTTTTTGGGTAAATCCTTCTTTTCGTTTTCTTTCTGATTATTATAACAAAAACAAATTTCAAGCCGTTATTTCATCTGGTCCACCTCATTCTTTACATTTGATTGCCTTAAAGTTAAAGTTAAAATTCAATGTTCCGTGGATGGCTGATTTTCGAGATCCCTGGTCTGAATATTTTTCAGCCCTGATGTTGACAAAATGGGCCGTTAATAAACATACTATACTAGAAAAAAGAATTTTGCAAACTGCCGATAAAGTAGTGGTCATCGGCAGGAATATGCAAATGCAGAATTTTGAAAATGCAGGTATTCATTCTGATATTGTCA
>JBMLQR010000310.1:45427-72685 GCA_049241465.1 Saprospiraceae bacterium
AGGAATATGCAAATGCAGAATTTTGAAAATGCAGGTATTCATTCTGATATTGTCATGAATGGTTTTGATATAGATGATTATCAGCGCTTTGAAAAACCTCTCGTAAAGAAAGAAAAATTTACCCTGCTCTATGCTGGTACGCTCTCTCAAAGAAGAAATAATTCTTTGTTTTGGAAGGTTATTAAAAGTCTTATTGATACTAACGAATTATTTGCTTCGAAATTAAATATTCAGTTAGTTGGTAAAGTTGATAGTTCTGTATCAGAGGATATTAAAAAATATAATCTTGAATCTTTTATAGATATTGTTGACTTTATTCCATTTGAAGAAGTGGTGAAAAGGCAGATGGAAGCCACTGTTCTTTTACTTTTTGTTGATAATTTTGAAGGTGCCAAATGGGTGCTGACTGGAAAGTTTTTTGAATATTTAGCTTCAAATAGACCTATTTTGGCCCTTGGGCCAATAGGGGGAGATTTGTCAGCCGAAATAACCAATACTTCTTCGGGTTTATTGGCAGACTATAATGATGAAGAAAGTATGGAAAAGGCGATCTCTATTTTCTTTAATCAGTATTTAGACCAATCTATTTTTTCATTTCAAAATAAAAACATTGAAAAATATAGTCGTTTGGGGCTAACTCAAAAAATAGCCTCCTTGTTAGATGAAATGATTTGATGATTCAGATCCTAAAATAATTAAAAAAAATGCTGGAAAATAATTACTCCGAAGATAATATCATTTCACTTGACTGGCGTGAACATATTCGTCTGAGACCCGGTATGTATATCGGTAAATTGGGAGATGGTTCTACCCCTGATGACGGTATTTATATCCTCATTAAAGAGGTTATTGATAATACTATCGACGAATTTGTCATGGGCTTTGGAAAACAAGTGCTGATAAAAATGGATGATCATTCCATGGAAATCAGGGATTTTGGACGAGGTATTCCGCTGGGAAAAGTTATTGAATGCGTTTCCCAGATAAATACAGGCGGAAAATATGACTCTAAGGCTTTTAAAAAATCAGTTGGCCTCAATGGTGTAGGTACTAAAGCGGTTAATGCCCTTTCCTCGAAGTTTATGGTTACTTCCTACCGCGATGGGAAGCAAAAAAAGGCAGCTTTCCACCAGGGTATGTTGGTCGATGAATCTGCTCTCCTCGATGCTTCTGAATCAAATGGTACCTGGGTGTATTTTGAACCTGATCCTGACATATTTAGGAATTTTCGTTTCAGAAAAGAATTTATCGAGAATCAACTCTGGAATTATGCCTATTTAAATGCAGGCTTAAAACTCATTTTCAATGGTACTACCATCGTTTCTAAAAATGGCTTGTTAGATCTTTTAGAGCGCAAAACAAAAAATGATGAGTTGCGATATCCAATTATTCATCTGAAAGGGGAAGATATCGAGTTAGCCATAACCCACGGAAATCAATATGGCGAATTGTATTATTCTTTCGTCAATGGTCAAAATACTACCCAGGGTGGGACGCATTTACTGGCATTTAAAGATGCCATCGCTAAAACCGTAGCAGAGTTCTTTAAAAAGAACTACGATAGAAGAGATGTTTTAAGCTCTATCATGGCCGCCGTAAGTATTCGTGTGGAAGAACCTGTCTTTGAGTCCCAAACTAAGACAAAACTCGGATCTTCTCACATGGGCCCTGATGCTCCGTCCGTGCGAACGTTTATTGGGAATTTTGTTAAAGAACAACTGGACAATTTTTTACATAAAAATCCCGAAATCGCTAAGTTAATTGAAAAGCGAATCCTGCAGTCTGAAAGAGAAAGAACAGAAATTGCAGACATTAAAAAACTCGCCAATCAAAGAGCAAAAAAGGCAAATCTCCACAATAAAAAATTGAGAGATTGTCGCATTCATTTTAATGACCCTCCTAAAAAGGTAAGCGATGAGGATCGACATAAAACAACCCTCTTTATAACAGAAGGGGACTCTGCCAGTGGTTCTATTACTAAAGCGCGAAATGTTCAGTTTCAAGCAGTTTTCAGCTTACGTGGAAAACCACTGAATTGTTTTGGAATGACTAAAAAGGTCGTTTATGAAAATGAGGAGTTTAATCTGTTACAGCACGCACTAAATATTGAAGATGGTATTGAGGATCTTCGCTATAACCAGATTGTCGTCGCAACGGATGCCGATGTCGATGGAATGCACATCAGATTACTTCTACTCACCTTTTTTCTGCAATTCTTCCCTGATCTTGTTCGAAGTGGACATGTTTATATTTTAGATACCCCTCTTTTTAGGGTGAGAGATAAGAATCAAAAATTTTATTGTTATTCCGAAAAGGAAAAACAAGAGGCGATAGCAAAATTAAAAGGTAAACCTGAAATTACCCGATTTAAAGGTCTTGGGGAAATTTCTCCCGGTGAATTTAGTAGCTTTATTGGCTCAGATATAAGACTTGATCCGGTTTTTCTTAATGATGAAACAGATATTGATGAGATTTTGGCCTATTATATGGGTAAAAATACCCCTTTAAGACAGGAATTTATTATCGGGAATCTTCGCTTTGAAAAAAATGACATCCTTGAAATTACAGGCATTTGATTAGTAATTATGTCCGAATTTTAAAGGAGTTTTTCGTTTCTCTGAGTCATTTATCTGACATCTTTGCAATGGCATAAATATTGCCAATGTATTCACCCCAATACAAAAGATTGCCTTTGGGGTATTTATCTGACATATTGTCATATTGATTTATTTATTAAATAATACCATGTTCGAAACATTTTTTGGAAATCAGGAAAACGATGATGATACTGAATTCATGCCTATAATTCCCATGGAAGACGATGGCTCTATGGGGAAGATGGGTAAAATTCCTGGACACATGCCAATCTTAGCACTCAAAAATACCGTGCTTTACCCCGGCGTTATCATTCCAATAACCGTTGGTAGAGATAAATCAATCAAATCAATTAAAAAGGCTTTTGATACCAGCAGCAGGGCTATCGGTGTACTTTCTCAACGAGATATTCAAAAAGAAGATCCGGGAAAAGCAGACTTATACGAAATTGGTACCGTTGCTAAAATAATGAAGTTACTTCGTATGCCCGACGGAACAACCACAGCTATTCTAAGAGGTCAGAAACGGTTTAGATTAGATGAACTTACGAAGCAAAAGCCTTATTTAGAGGGATCAATTTCTCTTCTTGAAGAGCAGAAAAAAAGCGGAAGTCTTGAATTTACTGCGCTCATTTCTACCATTATGGATATGGCGAAAAAGATTATTGAGCTTTCGCCAAATATTCCTTCTGAGGCTATCGCTATGTTAAAAAGTATTGAGGATAATACCTTCCTACTCAATTTTATTGCCTCTAATTTAAATTCAACCATCGAAGTTAAACAGCTTATCCTGGAAACAGATGATCAGGCGGGTAAGGCTGAGCTTATCCTGGGGGAAATTTCTAAACAGTTACAATTACTCGAATTTAAAGACCAGATTGAAACTAAAGTTCGGGTCGATATCGATAAACAACAAAGAGATTATTTCTTGAATCAACAATTGAAAACGATTCAGGATGAGCTGGGGCAAAATCCTCAAGAAGAGGAAATATCAAGAATTTCTGCCAAAGCGGAAAATATTAAATGGTCTGAAAAAACAGCTAAGCATTTTCAAAAAGAATTGGCCAGACTGAAAAGAATTAATCCGCATTCGCCAGATTATAGTATGCAGATTACTTACCTTGATTTGCTTACTGAACTGCCCTGGGACAAAACCTCCGCAGATATTTTTGACCTAAATAAAGTAAAAAAGACCCTGGATGCAGATCATTTTGGTCTCGAAAAGGTGAAGGAACGTATTATTGAGCATCTCGCCGTTCTAAAACTAAAGGGCGACATGAAAGCGCCTATCATCTGTTTAGTCGGCCCTCCAGGTGTTGGTAAAACCTCTCTGGGAAAGTCTGTCGCCAAAGCATTAGGTAGAAATTTCATTCGAATGTCATTAGGTGGTATTTCTGATGAAAGTGAAATAAGAGGACATAGAAAAACCTATATCGGCGCTATGCCGGGTAGAATTATTCAATCGCTCAGACGTAGCGGTACCAATAACCCTGTGTTTATCTTAGACGAAATCGATAAAATTAACAGGGATTTTAGAGGTGACCCTTCTTCGGCTCTCCTTGAAGTGCTTGATCCTGAACAAAATAGTACTTTTCAAGATAATTACCTGGAACTTGAATTCGATTTGTCAAAAGTACTTTTTATAGCCACAGCAAACTCTCTGAGTACTATTCAGCCCGCTCTTTTGGATAGAATGGAAATCATTGAAATAAGTGGTTATTCCGTTGAGGAGAAAATGGAAATTGCAAAAAAATACCTCATTCCTGAACAATTGGAAGCGCATGGTCTTCAAAAGAAACATATTAAATGGAAACCAGCGGTTCTTGAGTTTATTATACAACATTATACACAGGAATCTGGTGTTAGAAATCTGAATCGTCAGATAGCTTCCGTGATGAGAACTATTGCAAAATGGGTGGCAGGTGAAGAGGAATATCAACCTGAATTGACCAACCTTATGGTAAATAAGTTCTTGGGCCCCACAATATATAGTCCAGATCAATATACCGAGAATAAAACACCCGGGGTTGCTATTGGTTTGGCATGGACTCAAATGGGTGGTGCCATTCTTTTTGTGGAATCTTGTCTAACAAAAGGAAATGGTAAACTTATCATGACTGGAAATTTAGGTGATGTGATGAAAGAGTCCGCTACCACTGCCTTGAGCTTCGTAAAAGCTCATGCTGAAGAGCTGAATATAGATATGGAGTTATTGGAAAAAAGAGATATCCATTTGCACATGCCTGAAGGAGCCATTCCTAAAGACGGTCCATCTGCAGGTATAACCATGCTTTCCGCCATTACTTCAATCTATACCGGAAGAAAAGTATTACCATTTCTCGCTATGACAGGTGAAATTACGCTAAGAGGAAAAGTGCTTCCCGTTGGCGGAATTAAAGAAAAAATACTGGCAGCTAAAAGAGTGGGTATGAAGGATATAATCCTTTGTAAGGAAAATGAAAAGCATATTCTTGAAATAAATCCTGAGTATATTAAGGGGTTAAATTTCAAATACGTTACCGATATGTTTGAAGTTTTACATCTTGCTTTGGAACCAGCGAATAAATAATTTGCCTCTTATTTGGTTTTTTTGTAATTTTAAACGAAATAAATCGAACCATTTAATTAGATGGTGAGTCTTTATCTCAAATATCAGGGCATGAATATATATTATATACGTTTTACTTCGCTTTTGGTTTTTTTGTTGACTTTAAACGTAGCTTTTAGTCAGAAAAATAACAATGATCAACAGCAATTAGTACAATTTTCAGGGTTAATTCTCGATGGAAGTGATCAGGCAGAGCTTTTTCCAGTCCCTTATACGAATATTCTTATTAAGGGAAAAAATAGAGGTACTTATGCCGATTTAAAGGGTTTCTTCTCTATCGTTGTTGAAAAAGGGGACGTAATTATTTTCTCTGCCGTGGGCTATAAAACCATCGAATTTCAAGTCGATAAAGATTTGAAAGATGACAAGTATTCTATTGTTCAGCTTATGTCACAAGATCCTTATAATCTTCCTGAAACCGTTGTTTTTCCGTGGCCAAGCAGAGACCATTTCAGACTTGAATTTCTCGCAATGGACGTAACTCCTGAACTTCAAAAAATTGCCGCTACCAATATGGCTAAAGAGGTTTTAAAGAAAGCGGAGTCCGCAGTTGCCTACGATGGGAACGAAAATGCTGATTATTTTATGAGGCAGCAAGCTTCAAATTATTATCATTACGGGCAGAGACCTCCCATGAATATTTTCAATCCTATCGCCTGGAAAAAATTCTTTGATGCCTGGAAAAAGGGAGATTTTAAAAAGAAAGATGACTAATTTTGATAAATTCGCTTCTTTCCCCATAATAATAACTGCATTCCATACATACTTAGACAGAAAAGTAGGGAGGTAAAGGTCAAAACGCCTAAACCAACATAGACTTTGGTCGTCTGCATGTTTATATATGCAATCCGGTAACTATAGAAATCGGAAAAAATAAACAGTGTGTGAATGATAAATAGGAAGGAAAATAATTGTACAAGTATTTCCAAATAAACGGTTTGTCTCTTCTTTTGAATACTTCCCGAACTTTTTTTCTTTACTTTGATGTATCTCAGACTAAAAAACAGGTAAGCAAAAAATTGACCTAGGTAGGCCGCCGTTTCTAAACTTCCAAAAAACGGATTAGTTTCATGTGATATCTTTGGTAAAAGTCCGCTGTGATATCCCAAAAAGGTGATAAAAAAGTACATCACCTGACCTATAGGTAGAATAAAGTGCTTGGCATCAGTCCATCGGAATTGATAGGTTGGAAATAAGGCAATTTTAATGTAATAGAAAAAAAGAACTGGTAATGCCAGAGTAAAGTAAATAGGCAGAAACCTGATTCTTGGGTACAATTCAAATAATCCAAGAATTCTTAATACAAAGTGAAGTTGCGTAAACCCAAAAGCAAGAAGGAGTAGGGCAAAAAATAGATAAGATCGAGGCTCATTCTCCCTCTTAAAATAAAATCTGATGCCAACTAATAAAGACTGAGAGATAGCAAAACCAATGATCCCTATGACTATCCAATAATAGATGGTGTGCGACTCCAAGGATTGAAGCACGCGGAATAATTCCATATTAATTGGGTTTATTTTGTCAAAGGTAACATTCTTTTTTTCAATGCCAAAAATCACCGCCTACCAATAATTTCTTCACTAAAATGACTAATATCACCTATTATTTTTACGTTCACTTTAAAGCCATCGAATGAAACAATATACCCCTGTTACTCCCGAAGAAGCAGTATCCTGCATCAAATCTAATGATAATATTTTTATCCATAGTGCCGCAGCATCACCCCAGGTACTTGGGAAAGCTTTAGCCGAAAGGCATCATTCCTTAAAAAATGTAACCATTTACCAAATTCATACGGAAGGTCATGCTCACTATGCTGATGAAATTTGTAAGGATGCCTTTTTGATAAAAAGTTTATTTACCGGAGCCAATATGAGGGAAGCTGTGGAAGCGGGAAGAGCAGAATTTGTTCCCATTTTTCTAAGCGATATTCCCTATCTTTTTAGACGTAGAAAAGTACCATTGGATGTCGCATTGCTTCAGGTTTCTCCTCCCGATAAAGCTGGATTTTGCTCATTAGGTGTTTCCGTTGATACTTCTCTGGCTGCCGCCGAATGCGCTACCTTAATAATAGCAGAAATCAATCCCAATATGCCCAGGACCCACGGCGACGGAAATATTCATATTAGTAAGTTTCACCGTGTTACGGAGGTTAATTATCCTCTTCCTACGCATATTGTTTCGGTTCCCAATGAGGTGGAAATGAAAATTGGAGAGAATGTAGCGGGATTGGTAGAAAATGGGGCAACCCTTCAAATGGGTATTGGCGCTATTCCAAATGCAGCCTTGTCCGCTATGAAAAATCACAAGGAATTGGGTATTCACACGGAAATGTTTTCCGATGGTATTATTCCCCTCATTGAAAGTGGCGTAGTTACCAATCAGCATAAAACAAAGCATAAAGGTTATGTGGTTACTGGTTTTATGATGGGCTCCTCCTATCTTTATGAATATGTAAATGATAATCCGCTCATCAGAGTTTTGGACATTATGTATGTTAATGATACAGCCGTCATAAGACAATTACCAAAGGTAACGGCTATAAATAGCGCCATAGAAGTAGATTTAACAGGTCAGGTGTGTGCCGATTCCATTGGTACCCGTATTTATTCCGGCGTGGGCGGTCAAATGGATTTTATTAGAGGGGCAGCGCTTTCGGAAGGGGGTAAACCTATTATTGCCCTGCCTTCTTTAACCAGTAAAGGGGTAAGTAGGATCACCCCCATGCTAAAACCAGGTGCCGGTGTGGTTACTACGCGCGCCCATGTCCAATTTATTGTAACAGAATACGGTATTGCCGATCTTTTTGGAAAAAGCATTCAAGAAAGGGCCAGGGCACTTATAAATATCGCTCATCCCTCGGTCAGGGAGTCATTGGAAAAGGCAGCACGGGAAATTTGGCGTCTTAAATAGGACTTTCATTTAATGGGTGACGGTAGGCAATAAATGAGGGATTTAGTAGCGATGGTTTATTGTAAACCATTGGATTACCGTCCTCTGCATTAATTACTACGCCTCCTGCCACCGTCAATATGCACTGCGCAGCCGCAGTATCCCATTCGCTGGTTGGTGCTAATCGCGGATAAATATCTGCTTCCCCAGAGGCAAGTAATAAAAATTTCAATGAACTGCCTCTGGTAACTAACGCTGGTTCAGATAACTTCTGAATAAATTGTGCCGTTTCTTCATTCAAATGACTTCGTGATGCCACTACCTTTAGGCCTTTTTCATGAATAGAAAAGGGGGTGGTTTTTAAAGCACTAGTTATCCCATTTTTTGTGGAAAATGCGCCTGTTTCTCTATCCGCATAGTATAAATCGCCATTCACAGGTTGATACACTACACCTAATACTGGTTCGCCCTCCCTGATTAACGCAATATTTACTGTGAAATCTCCATTTCGATGAATAAATTCTTTGGTTCCATCCAGTGGATCTACCATCCAGCACATTTGGTAGTCCTTCCTGATATTATAAGATTCCATTTTGTTCTCCTCTGAAATAATAGGTATGTCCGGATATTTTTCAAGCAATGAGCGGCAAATAATTTCGTTTGCCTGACGGTCCGCTTCCGTTAATGGAGAGCTATCAGCCTTGTTTTCAATGTAAAATTCAGGTTGATTATATATTTGAAGTATAGCTGCGCCAGCTTCTTTAGCAAGAATAACTACTTCACGTACCACGTCGTTCAGATTCATGTTCTTTTTTTTGGTAATTTATGGAAAAAGTTCTGTTGTTTTGTACTTTGTTTCACGCTTTTAATCTTACAAAATGAATAAAATTTTAGTAACAGGTGGTTGTGGATATATTGGAAGTCATACGATGGTCGATTTAATAGACCATGGGTTTGACGTTATTAGCGTGGATAACTTAATCAATGCGTCGGATAAATCGTTAGACGGAATTTATAAAATTACTGGAAAAAGGGTGAAAAATTATCAGGTGGATCTCACTGATGATAAGGCACTGGCAAATATTTTTGCAGAGAATACCGATATCGTAGGAGTGGTTCATTTTGCAGCCTTAAAAGCTGTGGGAGAATCTGTAGAAAAACCTTTGTTGTATTATCGTAATAATCTCATTGGGTTATTAAATTTACTGGACAGTATGACCAGGTATAATATTCCCAATTTAATATTCTCCTCTTCCTGTTCTGTTTATGGTAATACAACGGAATTACCCGTTACAGAAATGACGCCAAAACAAGAGGCGGAATCCCCTTATGGCAGAACAAAACAAATGGGGGAGGACATATTATGGGATTTGTCTAAAACAAATAGTACAATGAATACCATTTTATTGCGCTATTTTAATCCCGCCGGGGCACATGAAAGTGCTTTTATTGGAGAGTCACCTGCGAATATTGCATCAAATCTGATTCCGGTTATAACCGAAGCTGCCGCTAATAAAAGACCTCCACTTACCGTTTTTGGCACAGATTATCCTACTCGAGATGGCTCCTGCATACGCGATTATATTCATGTAATGGATTTAGCCCATGCGCATACCTTGGCTCTTCAACATTTATTGAGTACTAAAAATGAAGAAAAATGTACGGTATTCAATTTGGGTATTGGCAAGGGAGTTAGTGTTTTAGAGGCCTTATCTGCCTTTGAAAGGGAAACTAACGTGCGCGCTCCCTTCACTTTGGGAGAAAGACGCCCAGGGGATGTCATAGAAATTTATGCCGATTTTACTAAGGCGGCGAATACATTGGGCTGGCAACCTAAACGCAGTATAGGTGATATTATGCGCACGTCTTGGAAATGGGAAAAGGTGAAAAATCAATAAGTGAACAATAAGGTACACTCATTGATTTTGGATGTAGTAAAATGATATAGCTATTTACTTGTCCGCATTATATTTAGAAACAGTCAACCGGGTGCGTTCCATTTCTCTTCGATTGTCTTTTTCTTTAATGGCCTCTCTTTTATCAAACTCCTTTTTACCCTGGGCTAAAACAATCTCAATTTTAACAAAGCCTTTATCGGTGAAATACATCTTGTAGGGAACGACCGTTAAGCCCTTTTCGGTTACTCTTTTTTCCCATTTTTTTAGCTCCTTCTTTTGGAGTAATAATTTTCTAATGCGACGTGCGTCGTGATTATAATAGGTACCATTCTCATATTCTGTTATATACAAGTTTCTAATAAATAATTCTCCTCTTTCAAAGAGACAATAAGCATCGGAAAGATTAACTTTTCCACCACGAACCGATTTTACCTCTGTTCCAGTCAACATAATGCCTGCTTCCAGTGAATCGAGGAACTGGTATTCAAATCGAGCCCTTTTGTTTATATAATCGGGCGTGTTTTTTTTCTTTTTATCGGCCATTTTAAATTATTCTTTAACTGGAATATTTTGTTTTCCTTTTGAATCTTGAATGGTTCGCATCATTTCAATTCTTCCATTCATTGGAATTCGGGTTTTAACTTCACCACCCCTTAGATTTAACATCAGGAAATCAGTTATTTTCCTATATAAATGCAATCGACTACTCCCTCCACTAATGCTGTGATTTTTATTTGGATAAAAATAGGTGTCAAACTGTTTATCTTCATTAATCAGAACATTAGCCATTTCTGTGGTATGTTGAAAGTGAACATTATCGTCTGCCATACCGTGAATGAGCAAATATTTACCTTTTAATTGATGGACAAAATGAACTGGAGCATTATCATGATACCCTTTAGGGTTTTCTGACACAGTGCGCATATATCTCTCTGTATAAATATTGTCATACCACTTCCAATGAGTAACAGGGGCAACAGCAACGGCTGCTGAAAATACATCATTTCCCTTTAGTAAACAAAGGGAGGACATAAATCCTCCGTAACTCCACCCAAAGATTCCTATTCTTGAAGCGTCAACAAAAGAAAGATTCCCAATATATTTTGCCGCTTCGATTTGGTCTTCCGTTTCATATTTTCCCAGTTGAAGATAGGTTATTTTTTTAAATGCTGCCCCCCTGCCTCCGGTTCCCCGATTATCGACACAGGCAACAACAAACCCTTTTTGAGCAAGTAATTGAAACCACCAATAGTTTTGACCTTTCCATTGGTCTGTAACTTGTTGGCTACCAGGTCCTCCATACACAAACATCAATACGGGATATTTCCCTTGCGGATTAAAATTTGCTGGTTTAATCATCCATCCATTTAATTTTACTTTTTCCGACGTTTGAAAATCGAAAAAATCAATAGGTTGGACCGTAAGAGAAGCCTGAGTAGATTTTAAGGCATCATTCTCTTCCAGGCGCTTTATTTCAGTACCATCGGCAGCATTTATGGAGTAAACGGGTGGGCGTGAAATACTGGAATGGGTTAAAATAAATAATGTTTTGGTGGTATTAAACTGAGCACTATTCCACCCTGGCTCCTCGGCAATTTCTTCTAATTTTGAACCATCCAGTTTTATGCGACAAATTTGTCTTTCCTTTGGATTATTCAACGCCGCTTGAAAATAAAGCCATCCTGTTTTCTCCTCAATCCCATAAAAATCAGTGACTTCCCATTGACCTTTGGTGATAGATCGTATCATTTTGCCATCTTTACTATATAGATAAAGATGATTCCAGCCCGAGGATTCACTGGTTCGGATAAATTGGTCTTTTTCAATTAAAAAGGTGAGATTATCATTGATATCCACATAAGTATCTTCCTTTTCTTCCAATAGGGTAGATAAACTACCCGACACACTTTCCATTAGAAACCATGTAAGGTGATTCTGATGTCTGTTTAAGGTTAAAAAACTTAATTGGTCGCTCGTATTTGTCCATTCAATGCGTGGAATATATTCAATGGATGGATCCGTAACGGCGAAAGATGTTTTTTTTGTTGAGAGGTTATAAATACCTACGCTAACTTTG
Organism: Saprospiraceae bacterium; assembly: GCA_049241465.1. GTDB lineage: Bacteria > Bacteroidota > Bacteroidia > Chitinophagales > Saprospiraceae > BJGN01. The sequence goes on from JBMLQR010000310.1 coordinate 57,497, forward strand.
GCATTTTCTTCACCAACTTTTGGGTATTTATATGTAATATACTCAGGATGAGCTGCTCCATTAAAGTTGGTCATGGTAAATTGAGGTACTTTTGATTCGTCAAATTTCAGGAAAGCTAAAAATTCACTGTCCGGCGACCATTCAAAGGCTTTCGACAATCCAAATTCTTCCTCATAAACCCAATCTCCCGCTCCATTAATAATATTATTTTTAGACCCATCTGATGTGACCGAAATACTTGTATGGGTGAAAATATCCCATATAAAAAGATTGTTTTCAAGTACGTAAGCTACCTTGTTTCCATCGGGTGAGAAGGTAGGATAGCTTATTTTTTTTCCATTTTCTATGCTCTTAAGGAGTTTAGTTTTTCTGTCGAAAAAAAAGACGTTGGCTTTACTTGATCTTCTATATATAGCTTCCTGATGAACTAGTATTAATAGTTTTTGCTCGTCAGCGCTAAATGAATAGTTACTAATGGGGCCGTTGAGTATAGATTTATAGGCGTCATTTTCTGCGTCAAAAATAGTTTCAATCTCATCGCCTGTGAGCAGGTGGTAGGAAGAAATCTTGCCCTTTTGGTTCTTTGTAAAATGCTCTCCATTGGCTAAGAAAAAAAATCCGGGTACTGTTTTTGCAGCAAATTTGTTTTCCTTCCAAATATTCTCCAGATTAAGTTCGTTTCCAGGAGCGTTCATAGTCGTTTGGGCTATTATTGGCATAAAATAGAATATCCACAGGAGGAATACAAATAAACGCATAGAAGGTTGGATATAGTTATTAAACAATAAAAGGTACTTCAATGTAACACTTTTTGAATAATAGTAGTTTTTCAAAAGGCAATTAAATCACTGCTTCAACAATGATTCTAACAGTAAGTCTATTTCTTGCGCCTTTTTCTTTTTCTCTCTTTGAACGGGAGGTGCCGCTCTTTCTTTACAATCACTAATAGGGCATCTCTCACAGGTAGTATGAACTTGTTTTTGGACTATTTTATCACTGTTTAAAAAGGCTATTTTTTCGTTTAATTTATCATCTAATAAAATACCCAAAGTTAAGCTAACTTTTGCCCCGGGTCTTGGATAGTTTAATCTGGAATGAGTTAAACATAGATAAGACTCTCTGTTTTCCTGAAAACGTGAAATTTCCACATGCATCATAGATTCTTCCTTGTTTACATTATTTAAAATGGAAGATACCGCAATCCACCTTCTACAGTAATGTTCAGAAAGATTGTTGCCATGAGGTTGATGTTTTTTATTCAAATGTAATTCCCTGTCAACCTTCAACGATTCCTCACCAGGGTGATAGACAAAGCGCATAAAAAAAATATCCTTTAAGCCGAAAAATTGAGGTAGTATATTGGTCATCCTATGAAAGAACATTTCCGGGGTAACCATATATTTATCCATTAATTGAGAAAAATGATGAGGATTCCATTCTTTTTGATTGAAAATACGCCTGATTTCATTAATAAATGGATCCTTTGGTAAATGTAGGGCGACAGAAAAGTAAATGGCTTTGGAATGATTTAAAACCTCTTCAAATACTTTTCCCTGGGAAATGGATGAAGTGTAGGCTCGTTCTTTTAAATGTAAGAAATTAAACGCCAGTTCTTTACCGAATGAAAAGGATCGTTGCATGCCATTTAAACTCCCTTTGAGAAGAAGCTGTTTTGATTTTGGCAAAAATAGATAGTATAAATGGTGTAATTTTTCGTGTTTATCTAAACCTTTGTAGTCTATATTATAATCAAATGATTCTGATAATATGTCTGCCAGTAGTTTATCAGAAATGGGTCTCTTATTTGGTATGTCAAATGCTGTAATGAATTGTTCTGCCGCAGATTCTATCTCCTCAAAATAATTTTGATGCATTTCGAGAAAGGATCGCAATGCAGCAAAATAAAAGTTTTCCTGCCTTACTGCATAATTCCTTGAAAGTTCCAACAGAGTAGATATAAGTGCACCAACTCGAGTGGGTGCCTGGGCAATGATTTCCACTACTTTTGATAACTCAATGCCAAATAAATCTAAAGGGAGCTCGTTCAGGAAATTTGAATCCAGTAATTCACTTATAGTTTCTAATCCGTCCCCTTCCCCCAAAGTGACCAACCTCTCTGGCGATTGGCCTAATACCTGAGCGAGAGCATTTAATTTATCGGACTTTGGAAATTTTTTGCCTTTTTCAATTTCATTCAAATAAGAAACGGATAATCCTGTCTGCTGTGATAACTCCAAAAATGAAAACCCCAGCGCCTGTCGAAGTTGCTTAACTTTAAGTCCAAATAGAATCCGGTTTGGAATATGTTTGTTATTCATAATCCACAAATTAACGAATTCTTTTTGATAAAAGGTACAATAAAAAAGGATGTCACCTTAAAGACGACATCCTCTAACCTGGAGTAATTATTACACTACAAATAAAGAACAAATTATTGGTAAATCGGCAAAGTAAATAGTCAGAATAGGAAAATATGATAATCAAAACAAGAATTCATGACATTTCTTTACTTAGAGTTACATAATACGCGGGCGTTAAACCAGTTGTTTGTTTAAAAACCCTGATGAATGAGGAGGCGTTTCCAAAACCACAGGCCATAGCAATGTCTTGAATGGAACTTTCGGTATTTTCCTTCAATAATTTTTTCTTGGCTTCCTGAATCCTTAAGGTATTTATATAATGATTGAAATTCATCCTGGCAAATTTATTTACAGACAAGGAAATGTATTTGTCATTTGTACCCAATGCGGTGCTTACATCTGAAATGGTTATGCTTGGCTTAAGATAAAATTTTTCACTCTCCATGAGTTGTTGTATCTCCGTAAACAACAAATATAGTTTTTGGTCATTATTATCACTTTCTGAGGATATCTTGTCATACATTGGTTTGTCTTGCGGGGTATGATTAAGCTGAAATATTTTTCTGTAGCTGGCATGTAGTTTTAAATAAAAAACAATGCCGATGACTATCAGGATTATAAATACTATAATTAAGATTATAAATATGACAATGGTCCGGTTTTTATTTTTATTTGCTATTGAAAGTTTTTCCAGTGAATTAGTTAATTTATCTTTCTCATAAATAATGGACCATTCTTCATAATCAGAATTAAAATTATCCTCAATAATTTTATTGGTCTCATCTATATAATAGTTAAAGGATTTTTCAAATTCTTCAATATTTCCCTCGTAAGCATTCATTCTTACCTTAATGGCAGATAGCTGATTTTTTCTTTCATCATTTGGATAGGTGGCTAGATTAGATTCTGCCAATCGTAAAAGTTTTTTTGCTAAAGGCAAGTTCCTTTTTTGTATATTCAATTCAATACCTCTGACTAATACGGCTGTTTTGAATCCATAGGATTGAAAAACATCACTTAGGTAGTTCGCCCTATTAAAGTAAAAATCAGCTTGTGTATTGTTTTTTATATCCAAATAGAATTTGTTAAGATTTGTACAGGATTTTATTAAGTTAAAGGTGTCTTTAATGTTTTCAAATATTACTTTAGCCTTCAATGCATTGTCTATGGCTTTTTCTTTGTCTTTATTATCATAAAATACGGCGGCATTCAGAAAGGTCAATCCTATATATTCTTTATTTCCCGCTTTTAAGAAGTAGTCCTGTGCTAACTTATTCAGGTTTATGGCACTTTCATAATCTCCCACCTTTGATTTTAATAAGGCAATATTCAAATTAGTTTGAGCAACACCAAAGGAATCCCTTCGTTTTTGTGCAATTTTTAAAGATTGTTGGTAAGCTGTCAAAGATTTGTCAAGCTTACCCAATATTTCGTAGTTAATACCCAGATTATTAAGACATTTCTCTGAAAAATTTATATTTTCCTTTGCATAAGCTTGTTTTAAAGCGTTTTGGAAATATTTTGCAGAAACTATATTTTGATCTTGGTAATAAAAGATAAGTCCAAGGGCATAATTTGCCTTCGCTATGGAACTATCCACACTATTTTGCAGAGCATCTTCCAAAAGCATATCGCCTAAACGCCTTGCTTTTTCCAAATCAGATGGAATAAAGCTCATGATTTCCTGCAGGGTAGGAGGTTTTTGCCCTATTATTGTGCAAGGTAGAAGGAAGCTAAGTTGGAAAAAAATCTTTTTTAACATGTATAAAGTTTGAAAATGGGTCTCAATTTCACATCAAAGGGTTCCCGCATGTTCTCTATAAATAACGGCCAATAATAATTGACCCACCGCCCGCAAAGTATTGCGGTCTATTTTATCCAGGGTATCCTCAGGTGTGTGCCAGTGTGCTACGAATCCTGTTTGGGTGTCTATAGGCCTGTTTATGATGTCAATGGTTGGAATCTGAGCCAATGTATTTAAAAAATAATGGTCATCAGTGATAGCCCCAACCCGGTCATTGACAAAATAGTTTCCATAGCCCATAGCCTGGGCCAGTGTCCATACTTTTTCGACTACATTTCCTGCAAATTGTACGGATATTTCCTCTTTTGCAAACCTTGCTCCCGAGGCGCCAACCATATCAAGCAGGATACCATAATCAGGTTTGGCATTGGACGGATAAATTAAATTTCTTGAAAAATATTGACTGCCTAGACACCAGCTTTCTGATGCCCCTCCATTGCTATCGCCATAATCTTCTAAGTCAAAAAATACCAGATCAACACCAAAATCAACGGGATTAAGTTGTAATTGCCTGGCAATTTCCAACAATACTCCAACACCGCTGGCACCGTCATCAGCCCCTAAAACGGGTCTATTTTTGTCCCCTACCGTAATAGGTGAATCGGTAAATGGTCTTGAATCCCAATGAGCACATAACAATATTCTTCTTTGAGCGGCTGGGTTAAATTTACCGATGATATTATTACCGTTCAATAATTTACCATCAAATGATTTGGCAGTAAACTTTTGCTCAATGACATCAGCCCCGAAGGATTTAAGAGAAGAGGAAAGATAGTTCTGGCACGCAATATGTGCCGGGGTATTAGGAATCCTGGGTCCAAAGGCAACTTGTTGAGCAACATATTTAAAGGCGGAATCTCTCTCAAATCGAGGCACTTTAATAGTAATTTCCTTTTCCTCTACCTTGTTTTTGGCGTCGGATTGGCAACTTTGTAGGGCCGAAAAAAAGAACAACCCAAGGATGAAAAGAATTCTGATATTCATAAAAAAGAATTAAAAATGAATAAAAAATTTTCTATTTAAGACGAGAAATGTGTCCAACCCTGAGCCGTAACGGCATGTCTGTTTCCACCTTTCGTATGCAGCGTTACGCCGTCTTCCGCCGGGACTATTTCCCCGATAATATAAATATCAGTTAAAAACTTTATTTTATCAATATCTCCGGGCTTCACGGTAAATAATAGCTCATAATCTTCCCCACCACTCAAAGCGCAGGTAATGGGGTCAAGTCCAAATTGAATGGCTTGTAGTTCAGTATCAATTAACAAGGGTACCCCTTCTTCTTCAATAAAGGCACCTACATTTGATTGCTTGCATAAGTGAAAAACCTCTGAAGCAAGACCATCAGAGATATCCATCATAGAGGTAGGAATAATATTGTTTTTATCAAATAAATCAATAATATCAACCCTTGCTTCCGGTTTTAACTGTCTGCCTATGAGGTAATTATTCTCACCAAAATCTGGTTGAATTTCCGGGTTATCTAAGAATAATCTTTTTTCTCTTTCCAACAATTGCAACCCTAAATAGGCCGCCCCTAAGTCTCCGGAAACACAGATCAAATCACCAACTTTCGCTCCATTTCTGTAAACCAGTTTTTCCTGAACGCCCTGGCCTACCGCAGTAATACTAAGTACCAATCCTCTGGGTGAAGAGGTGGTATCGCCTCCGGCCAGATCCACACCATACCTTTCACATGCTTTTTTAATTCCCCAGTATAACTCTTCAACGGCTTCTACAGAAAATCTATTGGAAATACCAATGCTGACGAAAATCTGTTTTGGTATCGCATTCATTGCGTAAATATCAGATAAGTTCACAACAACGGCCTTATAGCCAAGATGTTTAAGAGGATGATACATTAAATCGAAATGTATGCCTTCGATAAGCATATCAGTGCTTACCACTGTTTTAAATCCTTCATTATCAATAACTGCTGCATCATCGCCAATACCTTTAAGGGTAGATTTATTTATAACAGAAAATGGTTTAACTACTTTGTCAATGAGACCAAATTCTCCAATAGTATGTATCTCCGTTCTCGTTGTTTCTTTATTATCTGAGGTGTTCATTCCTTTAGTTTTTGTTTTTATCGATAAATAAATCTGACTTGTAATACATCCATAAATTTGGAATGGATGGACCCAGACAGGTGCTTTTTTCAAACGCAGGTAACTTTAAGCCACATGCCTGTACTAAATCATAAGAAAGAGATTTCATCTGACATTGATTATCTTCTAAATACAATAATTTTCCTGATGTTGTTTCAGTCAGGCATTCATAATCTGCAAAGGCAGCCGCATGGTTTACCGTATTTTGTAAAAAAGAAAGCACGTGAACGTTGATGTTTTTATCAGCCAGAATTTTCGCCGATGTGCATATATCTTGTTGAGGATGCGGACAGGTATTAGCACCGTCACTTATAACAATCAATGACTTACGTGAATTTGTATGTGTGGAAAATAAATCGGGTGAAAGGGCCAGCATTTTAGCTAATGGGGTACTCCCTTCTGGTAAAATACTGGAAATGGTGTTTTGAATATCTTTTATTGAGGTTGTTCCCACCTTTTTCCAGGCAGTTTGAGGTGTATGGCAGTCGCCTCCAATAGTTCCAATACCAACCTGGTTGTCGTTAACCAAAATACCTAAGATCCGGTTGGTAAGCCATTGTGCTGTCCTAAATCGGTCTAAACCGCTGCAAGTCACTTTTTCAGTTATCATTGACCCTGAAATATCTATTAAAAAAACTACTTCGTCGTTCGGCTGAATAGTTAATTTATTAAGTAGCGCGGCTTCCCAGTCAGCTGATATTTGATCTATATTTAATACTGGTTTTTTAACAATTGGGGCCGAAAAATCTAAACATAAGGTGTCATTTAATAGACTAAAGTTTTGTTGCGCATATATATTTGACGGATCGGCAAATAATGATTTTTGAAAATAAGAGGCGGACCTAAACAAACTGACAGGGAAGATATGCCCATGTAATTTCTTTTCATTGGATTTATCAATATTCATCCCCTGATTGGCAACAATCGAAAAGCCGATGGCATTGTGTATGATACTCACCACCGTTTTCTCTCCCATTGATTCAAAGGTTTTTTGCGCAGTTTTAAGGGATATCTGCGCCTCATCAAAACAGGTATTGTAAATCTGAATCATTCCTTTAAAAAAACTGATTAATGCTTTTTTCTCTTGTATGTCAGATTCATTTCCTTTGATTAATTCGGTGGATTGTCGCAATAGCTCTTCCGCTTCTTTTAATCTGTTTAATTTCCCCTGTGTCAGAGAATACGACAAACAAAATGAAAAATTGGTGGGAATATTAGCGTGAGCTGAATGAAAATACTGATTAGCCAGGGGAATGTTGCCTTCTTTGAAATGATTGACCCCTGTAAAATAGTCTTGAAAAGCTTTCGTTGGATTACCTTTTATCGGCGAAACAGGCGGATTTATCCATCCAGTCAACATGATTAAAAGCAATATTCTGAAACCAATAAACATTAGGTAAAAAATGTAATTAAGGAACAAAGCGTAAGGCAATAAACTGAGCGATAATACCAATAATAAAACCGCCATACACCTGCATGGGTTGGTGCGCTTTTAAATATAACCGACTGCTGCCAACGAGACCAGCAATGAGCACAAATATTAAAAATATCAATGGAAGGGGTATCAAATAAATGGCATCATTCAGTCCTTGAAATAATAGTTCGGCATCTTTATGTTGAAAAAGAAAAACCAGAATAAATCCTAAAATACCGCCAATGCCCACGGTATGCGCACTGATTTTATCAAAAATATTGATGAAAAATGCAAGGAATAAACCAATAGATGCGCCTAAAATAGCTCTGCTAAAGGAAGGCGGTATGTCGGGATTATCTAATAAATTTCTAAACATCCAAAGGTAGAAGATACCCGTTATTATATAAGGTGCAATTCTGTCTTCTTTTTCAGGCAGTTCAATAGATTTTGCCAGGCCTATAAAGGTTAGCATTAAAACAGCAAAAGCGGGGATAAAAAAAGTAGTTAAAAATATTCTTATAAATAGAATAACTGCTCCGGGATCTGACCATTTAGTGAATCCAAAGTCAAAAGGATTAATAAAAAGCAACAATATATAAATATAAGTGATGGCTAATAAAGGATGGGTTATCCACGATATAAAGCTTGCGGAAGTACGAAGCATGTTTTTTTTAAGCTAAATATAAGGTTTGTAGTGGAATAAATACAACCTTATACTAAATTCATTACATCTTTAGAATAAATGTACCTTATATTAGCGTTATAATTGAATTAATTGAACAACTAAATGTATAACATGAGAACGACCCTTCGGCTAGCTAATGGTTTCGTCCAAAAAGGGATGATGGCCACTTTGTTCTTTCTATTCTTTGCCGTTTTTACTCATGCACAAAGAGTAGCTTGTGTTGATATGAGTAAAATACTGGAAAATTTAGGTGACTATAAAGCAGCTCAACTTGAATTAGATGAAATGAGCGCGCGCTGGAAACAAGAAATTGCCCAGGAATACGACAAAATTAAGGCAATTTATAACAGGTATCAGTCAGAACAAGTTTTATTAAGTGATGAACAAAGAAAATCGAGAGAGGACGAGATCATGACAAGAGAAAAAGAAGTGAGAGATTTACAAAATTCGAGATTTGGTCCTGAAGGTCAATTGTTTAAACGAAGGCAAGAACTCGTACGTCCAATTCAGGACAGGGTATATGCCGTCATTGAAACTTATGCAACCGAGAGAGGGTTCGATTTTATTTTTGATAAAGCGAGTGCGTCCGGAATTATCTTTTCAACGCCAGCTTTTGATAAAACAGAGGATATTAGACGTATTTTAGGGAAATAACGGGTTTTTTGCAGAAAATAGTCACTTTTTTCTTACATTCGCGCCACAACATTTTAAAAAGCGCATTAAATTAAATACTTTATGAGAAACATCATTTTATTAGCCGCAGTAGTCCTTATGGGTGTTATGGGCGGAAATACTTTAAGTGCTCAAAAATTTGGATATTTAAATTCTCAGGCAATTCTTGCAGAGTTACCCGAAGTTAAACAGTCTGAAGCTGAACTTGAAGCTCTGCAAAAGCAATTGCAGAAAAAGGGTCAAACCATGCTGGAATCACTTCAAGCTGATTATCAGGTTATGCAAAAGAAAGTGGATAGCGGCGAATTGTCTCCTAAAATGCAAGAGGAGGAAGGAAAAAAATTACAGGTTCGCGAGGAAGAGTTAAATAAATTTCAACAGGAGATGATGAATACCCTGCAGGAAAAAAGAAATACACTCCTTAAACCTATTTATGACAAGTTGACCGCAGCTTTAAAGGTCGTAGCTCAAGAAAATGGTTACGCTTATATTTTTGATCAGTCAATTCTTTTATTTTCTGATCCTGCAGGTGATGTAAGTGCGCTCGTTAAAGCTAAATTAACAGCAGCTAATTAATAAATTTTAATACTTTTTATGGCTTCGTGCCGTCCTATAGGTATTTTTGATTCTGGCGTTGGAGGCTTAACAGTCGCCAACGCCATTTCTTTGTTGTTGCCTAATGAAACTATTTTCTATATCGGTGATACCGCTCGTATTCCTTATGGAAATAAATCAAAGGACGATATTGAAAAATTCAGTTTGGAAATGACTAAATTCCTGCTGGATAAAGATTGTAAAGCTATTGTTATTGCCTGTAATACAGCTTCTGCTTATGCTTTGGAAGCTGTAAGAAATACCTATCCTGATATTCCAGTCATCGCTATGGAACCCGCCGTAAAACCTGCCATAGAGCATTCTAAAACAAGGGCCATTGGGGTATTAGCTACGCTGGGTACTTTGAAAAGTGATAGGTACAGTCATCTTAAAGATAAATTCGGTCAAGGTATTCAAATATTGGAGAATCCTTGCCTCGGATTGGTTGATAATATTGAAGCAGGAAAATGGAATGATCCGGAAACTATTTTGTTGCTGGAAACCATCCTTAAGCCTATGGTGGACGCTCAGGTGGATCACATTGTTTTGGGCTGTACCCATTATCCTATCGTTATTCCCCTCATTGCCAATATTATGGGCGATTCCGTGCAACTAGTAAATCCGGCGCCAGCTATCGCTAAACAGGTTTACAGGCAATTGGCCGAACGCAATTTGTTGTGTGACGGTACCGATATAAAAGAAAATAGCCCAAAACATACTGTTTGGGCTACTGGTTCTACGCTAAGTTTTAACTATCTTCTGAAAGAATTATTACCAAACAGTGAACTGATTCATTGGTAATAATCTTAAGTATTACACTTTATTTATAAGAGATTTCTTAGAAAGGAATAGTTGCAATTCCTGATTGATTACCAATTCATTGTTCTGAAGGGTATTCCACTTCTTTAAATCTTCTACTTTTACTTTAAATAAATTGGCAATGCTTTCTAAAGTCTCATCTTTACTAATCACATAAGTGGTTTGAAATAAATCTTTTTGATTTTCAACTTCTTCTGCCATTATTTTACGTAGTTGGCCTATTCCTTCCGCCGGCAAAATAATCAAATGCCCAAGTTCAGAACGAGGTATTTGGTGTTGTTTAAAGGAAGGGTTCAATTTTGAAATCGCTCCAATAGATAATTGTGTAGCTTTCGCTATCTGTTCAAATGACATCTGCTGGTGAACTCTCACTGAACGAAATCCCTCCTTAGCCATCACAGGAGATTTTGGAATAAGATTGTGCTGAGCGTAAAATTTAGAAACATAAGCTGCTGCAACAAAGGCAGGTACATACACCTGAGTTTCTCTCGGTAAATATTTACTTAATTTACTGTACTCTTTAGATCCCGCTAATTTAACAGCAGAAAGTACTTTTGACGGTCCACTATTGTAAGCAATTAGCACTAATCCCCAATCTCCAAATTGATCATATAACGCTGACAACATTTTTACAGCAGCGAGGGTAGATTTATAAACATCCATACGCTCATCCAATAAAGGATTTACAGTAAGCCCATAATTGCGGGCAGTGTGCGGCATTAATTGCCATAAACCAGCTGCACCAGCGCCAGATGAAACCCCGGCATTCATGCCTGATTCTATAACAGGGAGGTAACGTAATATTTCAGGTAAACCTTCTTTTTGTAATTGTGCATCAAAAATAGCATGGTATAGTGCTGATCTGCCAAGCATAGCCTCGGTCTCATTTCTTCCCAGGATAGTGTAATTCTGAATTCTACTTAGTAAGTCATCATTTACCTCAAATTGCATTGGCAATTTTAATGAGGCTAATCTGTCACTAACCAATTTATGGGTAGTTGACGACCACGGCTCGGAAATGTCCGCGGATTTAAGTGGGTTGGTTAATGCAACAACAATTAGCATCATAATGCTGGTTATTGCATTTTTTGTTTTGTTTTTCATAGGACTAAATTGGACAAAACAACGATAAATAAAAATTTTACCTGCTGTCTCGCCACTTGGAGCCTAAACTCCTTTTGTGTGTTCATGGAATATTCTGCAAATTTAAGCCCTTTATACGAACAATTCCAGTGTTTTTTGAGATTGATGATAACGTTAACAATTCAGAAACCCTTTAAAATAAAAGCTTTTGGTGGTGAAATACCCTGTAACTCGCTATTTCATTGACCTTACAGATTATAAAAATCATTAATTTTAGAAAAATTAAATTTGTTTTTTTGCGGCAAAACAAATTTTTTAAGAAAAAATTAACGTTTTTATTAACAAAAAAGGGATATTTTTTTGTCATTGGAACGAATGAAGCTGTTCGTTACATATATGAAAAAGACAAGCAATGGATACTTTTTCATTCTCATCAGAAAAATTACGCGATATTCAATCATTGATTTTACATTTCGATAGAGTTAAGGTTCAATTGATGGATAATAAGCAAATGAATTTAATTCCCTTTCATGATACTTACTTTCTAATTACAAGATCCGTTTTAAGTAAATTAGGCACAGGGTTTTTTGAAAATGATGACAATATGACCTCTTTTGTTTTGTCCTTTGCTAAGTTCTATTTTGATGCCCTAAACCAATATTTCAAAGGAGAATCAGTTTCTTCTGCCTGGCAATTCATGTTTAATCAATGTGAAAGGAATCACTTGCCTCGGTTTGTTTATCTTTTATTAGGAGTTCATGCGCACATTAATCAGGATCTTTCCTTATGCGTTAGAGCATTAGATTTTGGGGTAGCTTTTAGAAATGATTACCTCGCTATAAATCAAATCATAAAAGGGAAACTCGCGGAGGCAATAGCTCAATTAAATGAAAAATCTAATCTTCTGAAGCGCATTTTACAAAATGGCTTGTTTATATATCAAATGCCAATGCACCAAATTATTGTCTTATGCAGAAATCTGGCTTGGTTGAAAAGTCAGGTGGTAGGTATTGCCGAATTAGCTTACACCTAAATGATCCAATAATTGGGGGTAAAAAAAATCAAATGCTTCTTTGGGCATAGTATGGCCCATCCCTTCTACAATGGTTAATTTTGCGGTTTTATTCAAAGAAGCTAACTTATATGCATGGTTTACAGGAACAATGGGATCTGCACTGCCATGTATAACCAAAAAGGGTATATTAATTTTGGGGATTTCTTGAATCCTTGAACCAGAGGCGATGATAGCACAAAATTGTTGATACCTTGCTTTGGGATTCTGACCTTTTCGGTGGTCAATACCCTCAGTCACTATTTTTCTAAGTTTTTCTTCATCGTATCGAAATTTAGTTCCGTTTAAATATCGATACATTTTCATGTAAAATTTAACGGTAATTTGAGGATGAAGGATAGGATGATTGATATGGAAGTGTCTAAACAGAAAAGGTAAAAGAGGGAAATATAATTTTTCCTGCCATTTTTTTGTTATGCTTACATCATACATAAAGGCCGAAGACATAATAGAACATAACGATAAAATTCTCTCGGAAAATGATATGGCCAGTCGCTGCGCAATCATTCCTCCCATGGAAACGCCAATAAGATGAACTTTTGGAAGATGTAAATAATCAAGCAGAAAAATGGAATCTTGTGCCATATCTTCTAAGGTATAAGGGCTTTTTCTATGCCATGTATCATTTAACCAGGTGGATTTTCCTATATCCCGGTTGTCAAATCGAATGCAGTAAAAGTCATTATCCAATAACGGTTGAATGAATTCTTCAGTGAACGCAAGACATTGGGTGTCTAATCCCATAATCAATAAAACAGGAGGGTTCGCTTCGTTTCCAAAGGCTTCGTAATACAAGTCTATTTTATTAGGAAGCGAGGCTATTCCAAATCTTGTAGGGTTCATGTAATGGTTAATTTTGTACCTTAGTGGTTGCAATGTCTATAAATATGCGCATTTTATTTCTTTTTTCAGCCTTTTTTATTCAAAATCTGATATTAGGTCAGGTTTTGCCATTCCTTGAATTGACGGAAGATAAAAATGAGGTGGTGCTGGACATCCGCTACGCAACATCGGATAATTTTACAAATACCAGGCTTTACGATTGTGGGCGTTGTTTCCTTCACCCAACTGTAGCCAAAGCTTTGCAACGTGCAGCAGATGATTTTAAAAAACAAGGATATAAAATCATTCTGTTTGATTGCTATCGGCCACTTTCCATACAACGAAAGTTATGGGCAAAAGTACCCGATGCCAGGTATGTTACCCCTCCAACTAAGGGTTCAATGCATAATAGAGGAGCTGCAATAGATATCTCTCTTCAGGAAATTAAGTCAAAAAAGGAGCTGGACATGGGAACGCCCTATGATTTTTTTGGCAAAGAGGCTTACATGGATTACCAGGGACTATCGGCAGTAGCCTCTAAAAATAGGAAAATATTGCATACTACGCTGATAAAATATGGATTTAAGCCTATTAGGACAGAGTGGTGGCATTTCTCTTTTAGTGGTAGCGGTGCCACTATCTCGGAGTGGAACTGGACTTGCCCATAAGCTATGATTAACAGGTCTTTAACATTTTTTTTCATTTACCATAGACCTTTATGCTAACATTATCGGTTTTAATAATACCTTAAATTTATTCAAATGCGATATTACTACTTTATACTTATTCTCTTTTTGTCTAATGCAGCGGCTATCGCTCAAAAGGACACGGTTTTTATTTGGGTAGATGGCCTATGTGGCATGTGCAAAAATAGAATCGAAAAGGAAGCTATAAAGGTAGAAGGCGTCGGTGCGGTCAATTATAATGTGTACAATAATATTTTATCGGTTGTGCCTTCATCTGCCGCTTTCAATAACAATACATTGCAAATGGCCATTGCTGGCATTGGGCATGATACAGAAAAATACAAGGCAGATTCCCTGGTGTATGAAAGTTTACACGAATGTTGCCATTATCGGGATCCGGAAATTAGAGCCGATCATTTAGAGAAATTAGATGCCTCATCCATTATTTCAGGCACTGTTTATTTAAAAGGTGAGGGTAATAAAATACCAGCCGTGGGTGCTTCCGTTTATTGGGAAGGTACCAATCTGGGTGAATTTACCAATGAAAATGGTGAATTTACCATTCCTCGTGCCGGTACAACTTCTCTTTTGGTTTTTTCATACGTAGGCGAATCCTCAGATTCTGTAGATATGAGGGGTCAAAGGGAGATAAATATTACGCTTGGTGGGGGGTATGAATTGCAGGCCATTGAAATTAGCTATAAGAAAAAGGCGACGTCTTATTCTTTTTTAACCCCTGGAAAAGTTCAACTCCTGGGGGAAGGGGAATTGGCAAAAGCAGCTTGTTGCAACTTATCGGAAAGTTTTGAAACTACCCCTTCCATAGATGTTTCTTTCACAGATGCCGTTACGGGAACAAGACAAATTGAAATGTTAGGTCTTTCTGGGGCTAATATGTTGATTACCAGAGAAAATATTCCCGATATCCGTGGCCTATCTGCAATTTATGGCCTGACTTTTTTGCCCGGAACCTGGGTGGAGGGTATTCAGTTAAGTCCCGGCATTGGTTCTGTAGCTAACGGTTTTGAAAGTATTTCAGGTCAAATAAACGTGGAATTAAAAAAACC
>JBMLQR010000310.1:72785-74666 GCA_049241465.1 Saprospiraceae bacterium
TAGCTAACGGTTTTGAAAGTATTTCAGGTCAAATAAACGTGGAATTAAAAAAACCTGAAAATAGTGAAAAACTGTATTTTAACTTTTATGCCAATGAAATGAATCGCTTTGAGGCTAATTTGAACCTCGCTCATTCCCTGAATGAAAACTTACACACAGGTTTGCTCTTACATGCAAAAAGGCAGAGAGATCAAATGGACAGAAATGATGATCATTTTATGGACGGGCCCATTGGAGATCAATTTATAGTGGCTAATCGCTGGAAATTTAATACCTCTAATGGAATACAAGGTCAATGGGGCCTTAAAGGAACTTTTATTCAAAATAATAGCGGGCAGTTAACGGGTGCAAACCACGTCCATCCAGGAACTGGCGTGTACAATCCCTGGTTAGCCAGTATGGATACCCGTAGGGTGGAGGGTTGGTATAAAATGGGCTATGTATTCCCCGATAAACCAAAAACAAGCATCGGTTTACAACTTTCAGCTTTAAATCACGATCAGACGGGTTTTTTTGGAAAAAGAAAATATGACGCTTTTCAACAATCTTTATATGCGAATTTACTCTACCAATCTATTATTGGAAGTACAGACCATGTTTTTAAAAGTGGTTTGAGCTATCAGTATGATCGTTTTGATGAAACCCTGGGCGAATCAAACTTCCTCAGAAATGAATCTGTTCCTGGCGTTTTTTCTGAATATAACTATAATTATTTAAATAAGGTTTCCCTGGTCGCAGGATTAAGAGCAGATAACCATAATCAATATGGCTTCTTCGTTACTCCGCGCTTACATTTTCGTTTTTCTCCCAATGAGAAAACAGCTTTTAGACTGGTTTCAGGCAGAGGTCAAAGAACCCCCTCTGTTTTTGCTGAAAATATAGGTGCTATGGCTTCTTCCCGTAGTTATCAGATTGTAAATCCTCAGCCAAATATTCCTTATGGTCTGAACGCGGAGGTAGCCTGGAATTCTGGTGTTAGTTTTTCTCAGGAATGGCAACTGTTTAATAAACCTACCATTCTAAATATAGAGCTTTTTCATACCCGATTTGTTAACCAGATAGTGGTAGATTACGATGCCAATCCTCAAAAAGTCTTATTCTATAATCTGAATGGAAAATCTTATGCTACCAGCTTTCAATCGCAAGTGGACGTAACCTTTTTTCCCTGGCTTGACGTTCGATTAGCCTATCGATTTAATGATGTCAAAACAACCTACCAATTAGACTTACTTCAGCGTCCTTTTGTATCTAAACACAAGGCATTTGCCAATTTTGCTGTTGAAACTGCTTCGAGTGGGTGGAAATTGGATGCAACTATTCAATGGCAAGGTCAGAAAAGAATCCCAGACTTAAGTGGTAATCCGGCAGCAGTTTTCGCCATAGATGAATCGCCCGATTTCTTTATTGTAAATGCTCAGGTAAGTAAATCAATTGGGAAAAAATTAGAACTGTATCTTGGGGTTGAAAATTTACTTAATTATAAGCAAGATTATCCTATCATTAGTGCCGACGACCCTTTTAGCGAATGGTTCGATGGCTCCATGGTGTGGGGTCCTGTTTTTGGTGGAATGGCCTATACAGGTCTTAGATTTAAGATTGACTCTCCCTCCAAAAATAAATAAATGTAAACAAACCACCATGTTTGACAGGCTTTTTCAACGCCCTCATAAAAAAAGCCTCTTTTTTACGCTCCTTCCTGAATCACGGATTTTACGGATTTACAGGATTTCACGGATTATAGGGAATGTCATTGGTTTAAACATACTGTTTATTGGACGATGTTATTCTTTGGTATAAAATCACAGGGCCATAGGCCCGTCATCTTTGTACCACTTAGTTGTTAGAAAATTTTCTTTTTCAACAAAGATAAAAGGTATAGTC
>JBMLQR010000310.1:74766-88492 GCA_049241465.1 Saprospiraceae bacterium
TCTATACAGCCAATTTTTAAGCCCTGTCTTTCTTCAATCACCTGAATAAACTGTCCAGCTTGCATCAATGATTGGTGCGTACCAGTGTCCAACCAGGCAATACCTCTTCCCAATACGCTAACAGATAATTGCCCGAGAGCTAAATAATGGCGATTAACATCGGTGATTTCATATTCCCCTCTTGGACTAGGTTGTAGATTTTTTGCAATATCTACAATTTGATTATCGTAAAAATATAAGCCGGGTACGGCAAAATTTGATTTTGGATTTTCAGGTTTTTCCTCAATAGAAATAGCCCGGAAATGCTCGTCAAACGAAACTACCCCATACCTTTCCGGATCAGCTACGGCATAGGCAAATACTTTTCCCCCTGTAGGATTGTTTGCAGCCTGCATAATTTCGTTCAAGCCATTTCCGTAAAAAATATTATCTCCAAGAATCAACGCAGCAGAATCACCATTAATAAAGGATTCACCCAGGACAAACGCCTGTGCTAATCCATTAGGTTCAAACTGTGGGACGTAGGAAAAATGACAACCAATCTGTGATCCGTCTCCTAATAACTTTTCAAAATTTGGTAGGTCCTCAGGAGTTGATATGATTAAAATATCTTTTATTCCAGCTGACATTAAAGTTGACAGCGGATAATAAATCATGGGTTTGTCGTAAACTGGCATTAATTGTTTACTTACGGCAAGGGTTAATGGATATAGACGGGTACCTAATCCACCTGCTAAAATGATTCCTTTCATGTTAAATTCATTAAGTTATTATTCATAATTCTTCTGGCTCTTAAAATGAGTTCTGCTGGTTTAAAGGGTTTCGGTAAGAAATCATCCACATTCAAGTCAAAAGCTGCCATAATACTTTCCTCCTCTTCAGGATCTGCTACTAACAAAATACCTAAAGGAGAGGTATATTCTTTTCTTAATTTTTCAATAATGGCCAAACCTGATTTCTTTTTCATATCCAAATCAACAATAAGCATATTTGGCTTTTCGACAGAAATAAAATGTAAAATATCAGATAACTTAGGGCAATATAAGACCTGGTAACCTTGTTTTTTAAGCCTGAATTCAATAGCGGATAAAAGGATTTCTTCGCTTTCCAAAATAACTATTTTTTTCATAATAAAACTAGGTTAGAATTAATCCCGGGGTAAAAAAATAAATTGAGCGCCAAGATCACTCAGAGTGAACAGACAAAAAAAGAAATCTGGATCTTTAAAAACACTTCTAAAATGATCTACTCTCTCCATTTGAATTATTTTTTTTGTTGCCAATTCTTCCAAGGTAGATAAATTAAGTGACCATTTACTATTTGATTGATTTCTTCGGACAAGTGGAATTCCCAATTCAATATCTAACTGGGAAACAACAAAAATGGGGTATTTTGAAATACCTTCATCCAGTAAAGTTTCAGAAGCCTTATTCATCACAGATGAAAAAGGGGTTAAATCATTTTTTAATTGTTGGTATTTTTCTTCCAGCTCCATGGTTTAGTTAAGGATTATTTCAGCGATAAAAGGGCAACATTTTCGATATGATGCGTGTGAGGGAACATATCAACGGCTTGCATTTGCAAAATATGGTATTTTTCTGAAAGAATATTTAAATCTCTTGCATGGGTTGCCGGATCGCAACTAACATACACTATTTTTGGAGCTGCTACAGCTAACAAAACCGCCACTACGTCGGGATGCATACCTGCCCGGGGAGGGTCTGTAATAATCAGATCGGGTTTTCCAAACTGCTGAATAAGTTCTGAATGAAAAAGAAAGCGAACATCCCCGGCGATAAAATCAACATTTTCAATATGATTATCTTTGGCATTTACTTTAGCATCCTCAATGGCTGCAGGGATTTCCTCAATCCCAATAATATGTTTTGCGTTGGCTGCCAGATAAAGCGCAATGCTACCCAGTCCGGTATAAAGATCATATACAATTTCAGTGCCGGTCAGATTAGCGAATTCTTTAACTATATTATAAAGATTGACTGCTTGTCTTGTATTGGTTTGAAAAAATGATTTAGGACCTATTTTGTAGGTCACATGCCCAAGTCTCTCGTGAATGAAGGATTTTCCTGCCAAATGATGCATTTCCAGATCGTATAGACTGTCGTTCATTTTAGTGTTTACACAATAAAACAAAGAAGTAATTTCCGGTAAAGCTGTTTTAACTTCATCTAAAAACAAGGATATTTTTTTAGCATCGTCTTCACCAAAGGCTATAACCACCATTATTTCTCCCAGCGTTGTCACTCTTAATAACAGCGTTCTCAAAAATCCTTCGTGATTTCTTGGGTCATAAAAGGATAATTCCTGGGAAAGAGCTATCGTTCGAATGGTATTGCGGATATGGTTAGCTGGTTCTTGTTGTAAGCTACAGTGTTGTATATCAATGACTTTATCAAATGCACCAGGCGGGTGAAATCCAAGAACGGGAGAAAATTTATCTTCTCCCATAGCCATTTCCGCATCGGTAAGCCACCGTCTGTTACTGAAGGTGAATTCCATTTTATTTCTATAAAAATAGATAGGGTCTGCTTTAAAAATGGGATGCCACAGATCCACGCTAAGTTTACCGATTCTGGAAATAGCGTCTTTAACAACCTTTTCTTTTTGTTCTAACTGGGTTTCGTAGTTTAGGTGCTGCCATTTACACCCACCACACTGTGCAAAATGGGAACAAACGGGTTCAACTCTGTTGGTGCTGAGGCTTAAATAGGACATAACCTGTCCTTTATAAAACCCCTTTCTTTTTCTAAAAACTTTAATCAGTGCTTTATCACCCGGGACGGGTCCAACGGCAA
Source organism: Saprospiraceae bacterium (assembly GCA_049241465.1). Classification (GTDB taxonomy): domain Bacteria; phylum Bacteroidota; class Bacteroidia; order Chitinophagales; family Saprospiraceae; genus BJGN01. The sequence goes on from JBMLQR010000310.1 coordinate 77,580, forward strand.
AAACGGTTTCACCAGTTAAGGATTTTCCAACACATTGTCCTTTATCGGCAATGCCATGAAAATGAACTTCTAGAATGGACTCGGAAGATTTTTTTTGAGACATAAAACAATTTGTTAATAAAGATAAGGGGACTCGAAAGCCGAATCCCCTTAAAAACGTATGGTAATCTTAAAATTAAAAGCTCGGTTGCGGTTTTATCACGCCTCAGCACCGTCAAAAACATCATCGTCATCTGCGACATCCGCCGTTTTTGATTTACTGATTTCCATGCTTTTAAATTTTTCTTTAATTTTCAATTCCAACTCATGAGCGACCTCTGGATTATCATCCAAAAATTGCTTAGCGCCTTCTCTTCCCTGAGCTATTTTAGCACCGCCATAACTGTACCAGCTGCCACTTTTCTGAATAATATCATGTTCTGCGCCTAAATCAATAATTTCTCCATTTTTTGATATCCCCTCACCAAAGGTAATATCAAATGCGGCTACTCTAAAAGGAGGTGCCATTTTATTTTTAACAATTTTAACTTTTACTTGATTGCCAACCAGGTTTCCGTCTTTATCTTTAATGGCAGCACCTGATTTACGAATATCCAAACGGATGGAGGCATAAAATTTAAGGGCATTTCCACCTGTTGTTGTTTCCGGGTTACCGAACATAACGCCAATTTTTTCCCTCAGCTGATTTATAAAAATACAGCAGCATTGGGTTTTACCTATGGCGGCAGTCAGTTTACGCATTGCCTGTGACATAAGTCTTGCTTGAAGGCCCATTTTGGAATCACCCATTTCACCCTCAATCTCAGCTCTCGGTACTAAGGCAGCTACTGAATCTATGACTATAATATCGATAGCACCAGAACGAATTAGGTTTTCAGCAATCTCGAGCGCTTGTTCCCCGTTGTCTGGCTGAGAAATTAATAAATTTTCAGTATCAACGCCCAGGTTTTGTGCATAAGCTCTGTCAAACGCATGTTCAGCATCAATAAAAGCAGCAATACCACCTTGTTTTTGTGCCTCGGCAATAGCGTGAATTGCTAATGTCGTTTTTCCGGAAGATTCAGGCCCGTAAATTTCAATAATCCTTCCCTTAGGAAATCCATTGATACCTAGTGCTATATCTAAACCCAGTGACCCCGTCTGAATTACATCAACCTGAACAATTTGCTTGTCGCCAAGCCGCATAATAGTACCCTTACCATAGGTTTTCTCCAATTTATCGACGGTTAGCTGGAGTGCTTTTAATTTTGCCTCTTTTTCCTGTTGTGCCATTTATTAAAGTGTTTTATGTCAAGAAGAACAAACCCTTATGACAAAAGTAAATAAATTGTTTGTAAAAGCAGTTAAAAAAGACTACTTTTTAAAAAAAATGTTTGAATCTGTAGGTTAAAGACGGTATATTGAAAAAATTAGAGCGTAGTATCTCTTATTTTTTCTTTGCGGCTATAGGAAAGGATACTTTGTAGCGTTTTGTTAGCTGGGTTTTTTCTAAGCCGGGGCAAGCGTTGAATGGCTGTCTTCAGTTCTTTGTAGGTGTCATTCAGATAACTATCTACGTGAAGTGCCTCCGTTATTCGCACAGCATCGGTTTCGCTCGATTCGCTGTAGATAAACTGAAGTAGCTGGTTTTTGGTAATGCTTCTTTCCATATAACTTGGTATTAAAGGTAATATCAAAACAAAAACGGTTTCATCTGTACTAATATTGCCTTTAATACCAATGGTCTGGCGAAGCTTTTTATGTTAACTTTTTACGCGGTACCATGTTTGCGTGCGCGATAGCCCTGTCCAATGTTTCCCCTTCACTTTTAACTCATTCTCAGTGGTCTCGGATAGCCAAATGGTGCAATCGTAGTAGTTCCCTGTTACAGGATCTAAAATATTCGCTCCTTTCCAAACTTCGCCTGCTTTTACTAACCCATCAATGAGAATCATGCCAACCAATGGTTTATTTGCTTTATCTCCTTTACACTTTTCACAAACAGTATCCGCCGGTTTCAATAACAATTTTGTTACTTTTCCATAAACCTTACCATTTTTTTCATAAAGCTCCATATAAGATTTAGCTTCTTTTGTCTCATCATCTATGGTTTTCCAAATACCTAATGGACTTGATTTTTGAGCTGATAATGCAGAAGTAAAAATCAACAGACTTAAAGAAAAAACTAATTTCCACATGTGATAGTTATTTTGAAGATTAAAAAATGAATGTTTAAAAAGTACTGTAAAATAATAAACGATTTTTATTCCGTCCATGAAAATTGGTCAATTATTTTTTGAACGTCTTTAATCATAAAGTCGTGAATCGGCGCAAGGGAATCAATATTAATCTTTGATTTTACGTAAAAAACACCTCTAACAAAATGTTTTTTATTGTCCGTAAGGTAAAATTGATAGGGAGTTGCCGCGGGGCCTTTAATGTGAAATTCTATACCAGTTACGTCAGGCGATATATTTAGCTGCACCTCGTCTATATAATTTGCCTTTTTATTATGAAAATGAGCCATTTTAAAAGCGTCGTTTACTAATTTATCCAATTGATTCACTTTCGTAATAGGGTAATAACTAAAATGTACACTTCCGTTTAGTGAGGGTAACTGTAAGTTGAACCAGTTATCTTTATTATCAGCATCTCCTATTAGCGACGAATCTTTGGTTAATATATAATAATCAGGATACTGAAAGTGAATGGGAATATTCGCCTGTTTATAATCTACTAATTTACCCGTTGGAAATTCAACGCGGGGGTAGCCTCTCTGTTTAGGTGAAATGATATCGGAACTTTCACAATTGAAAAGAACACTTAGTAAAAAAAAAGATAATAAAAATGGTTTTAAATACATGGCGAAGTAATAAAAATAGTTTTATTTAGCTCAAAATAACTTTCGGACACGCATCTGTTCAATTCGTCTGCTCGATGCAGCCGTGATTTCAAAATTAAAACCCATGATTTCCAAATGAATGTTCTTCGCTGGCAATTCTCCATATTGCGACAAAATAAGTCCTGCAATAGAGTCTGCTTCGCTGTTTAAATCATCAAAATGATTAGATTCAATGTTCATTATGTGGCAGAAATCCTGAATAAGCGTTTTTCCTTCAAACATATAACTCCCATCTTCCATTATTTGGTACACGATGTCTGGTTCATCATCAAATTCATCCTGAATTTCACCAAAAATTTCTTCCAGAACATCTTCCATCGTTATTAAGCCCGCTGTACCCCCATACTCATCTACCACAATAGCCAGATGTTGTCTCTTCGTTTGGAAAGCGCCAAGAACCTGATCTATTTTTTTTGCCTCGGGTACATACAATACTGGCGTTCTGATAAGTTTTTGCCAGGCGTAGTCTTCGTTTTTTTCATGCTCTAATCCTATTAAATCCTTAACATGTAATAAACCAGTGACGCTGTCTAAATCGTTTTCATATACGGGAATTCGGGAATAACCAGACTCGCGAATGATCTCCAGGAGTTGTTGATAATCAGTCGATGTGCTGACTGAAACAATACTTACTCTCGCTTGCATAATCTGACGAACCTGAACTTCTCCGAGCTTGTCAATTTTAGCCACCATTTCCTTTCTTATCTTTAAATGGTGAGATGAACGACCTTCATTTTCCGGATTATTACTGACGGTAGAGGGCTGTTTAATCTGGTTTATTTCAACTTTTAAACCAAGAAACTGCCTTATGAACATTAGCGCAAGCACAATGATAACAAAAATGAAAACAATGCCAATGAAAATGGAGGGAGCGTCAATAACTAAAAAAATAGGAAAAAATACCTTTCTGTGAAGGTTGTTTTGTGCAATCAAGCCGCTAAGCGGCCAATGTTTACAATAGGGGCTATCCCCAGAAGGAGGCTCGGTATCCAAAATGAATGGTATTTATTCGGAAATATTAATAACTCGTAAAATTAATTAAATTTTCCTTAGTTTCTTCGCTATTGTACTCAAAAAAATGACCGTAAGTCAATGTTAATCTTAAAAAGGTAAATTCTCCCCTTCCTCAGTAACATTTTCCGACGACTTTTGATTGACCGCTACAGCTGAATTTGCAGGGGATTGAAAATCTGCACCTGGGCTTCTTCTCTCCAAAACCTTGAACATAGTACCCACTACTTCTGTCGTTTTTCGGGTTTTATTTTCTGCATCTTGCCACGTCCTGTGCGTAAGCTTTCCTTCAAGGAATATAGTGCTTCCTTTCTTCAAATACTTCATCGCATTATCCGCCTGGTTGCGCCATAAAACTATATCATGCCATTCTGTGGTTTCTTGCCAGTTTCCTTCTTTGTCCTGGTACTTTTCACTGGTGGCAAGAGAGAAATTTACCCGGTTGCTTCCATTGTCTAACGTTCGTTGTTCAGGATCTTTTCCTAAATTTCCAATGAGCATTACTCTGTTCATAATATTTGATTGTGATGGTTAATAGACACAATGTAGGTCTCTTTTTTTAATTTGCATCGGACATTTAATAGAATTTTTCGACCTGTCTAAAAAGTATTATATGTGTTTTAATAAATATAAAATATTGATAATAAATTAATTATATTAAAATAATGACTTGTTATCAGCCATAAACCGAAGCAGAAATTTGGGGAAAGCAAATTCTTTTATATTTGTTAAAGGTACCATTTCTATGCTATCATCCGAAATTTTTTCTCCCCCTGTCGCTAAGGTTACTTTATAGTAATATAAATGAATTCTTTGGTGTGTTAATAATTGTTGATCTTTATAATTTAGTATTTGTATTTGATTTTCTTCAATGGAAATTCCTCCCATCTGAATTCCCTCCGTTGGAAATTTCCACTGTTCGTCCCTTGTTTCAATAAAAGGTAAGGTGTATAATCCTCTCCAGATATCTTTTTCTTTTCTGTGGGACAAAAATATATGTTTTCCTGTCTGGATAAGGAATAAATGGAAATATCTGTTTCGTAATGGTTTTTTGACTTTTTTAAAGGGGAAGTCTCGCTGAGTATCTGTTAAATAGGAGGTACAATGATCGGCAAAAACACATTGGTCACACAATGGTGAGGCTGGTAAACAAACCGTTGCACCAAAATCCATGATAGCCTGATTAAAACCAGCTGGATTTTCCTTGTCCAGGAGTTTATTCGCTATATCTTGTATTTTTTTCCTACCCTTTGATGTCGTGATGTCTGCTGAAACAGAAAAAATACGGGAAATTACTCTATGTACGTTTCCGTCTAATACAGCATAAGGAAGCGAAAACGCGAAGGAGGCTATAGCAGCTGCAGCATAAGGGCCAACACCTTTAAGCTTTATTATTTCATCATATTGTGAAGGAAACACACCATTATGTTCTTTTACAATGTATTTAGCACTCCAGTGTATATTTCTGGCCCGACTGTAGTAGCCAAGGCCTTCCCAACACTTAATTACTTCAGCCTCCGTGGCATTAGCCAAGGTGATAACATTGGGAAAATGGTCTAAAAATCTTGTATAGTAGGGGAGACCTTGTACTACCCTGGTTTGTTGAAGGATTATTTCAGAAATCCAGATTTTATATGGGTCTTTCTCGTTTACCCAAGGAAGGGGTCTTTCAAGTAGAAGATGCCATTCCTTGAGTAAATCCTGAAATAATTTAGGTAACACTTAGGCTTCTGCAGAGAAATGAATGTCGCTGTATCTATTGCCTAATTTATCTTTTAGTTCTTTTCTGGCAAAGAAAATTCTGCTTTTAACCGTACCAAGGGGTAAATCGAGTTGATCAGCAATTTCTTGATATTTGAAGCCCTGATAATGCATCATGAAGGGAACTTTAATACTATCGTCCAGGGAATCAATTAGCCCGGAAAGTTCATCTAAAATCATGTTTGATTCAGCTTCGTTATTTATAGCCGCTCCGCCAGTGTTTATGTAATACAGGTTTTCTGTATCGTCAATGATGGTGTTCGCTTTGCTTTTCTTGCGGTAATTATTTATGAATATATTTTTCATTATAGTAAATAACCATGCCTTAAGATTAGTATCCGGACGGAATTTATCTATGTTAGTCATAGCACGAAACGCAGTCTCCTGGAACAAATCTTTTGATTCCTCCGTGTTTTTAGTCAGGTTATAAGCAAACGCATTTAACACTGAACTCATTTGATGGAAACGATTGTAAAATTCTAGCTGAGACATAAAATTGTTTTTGAACGAGATTAAACAAAATAACTTTTTTGTTGAACCAAATCTACGGATTAGTTAAACAAAATACAACTATCGGGACAATAAATTTTTGAATAAATCCTCAATCTTGTGTTTAATAATTATAAATTATTGATTAATAAGGTTTAATGTTAAAATATTATTTTATTTTTCATTCAAAAAAAATTGAAAGTTGCCTGATAGTATTTTTCTTTTCATACAAAAGAAGGAAAATATAGGCTATTTCTGCGCTTTGTGTACGGCGATTAGAGCCAGAGCAAGAAAAATAAGATTGGGAATCCAGGCGGCAAGAAGGGCAGGTAAACTATTGCCCATAGCAAAGACCTTAACGAATTTTGAAAAAAGGATATACACCGCACCAATACCGATACCCATAGCCAGGTGAAGCCCAATACCACCGCGTACTTTTCTTGCAGCAAGGCTGACCCCAATAAGGGTTAGTATTAAAATAGTGAATGGTTCTGCATTTCTTCGGTTCCATTCTAAGGTATATTTTCTAATATTCCCCGCACCCCGTTCTCGTTGAAGGGCAATAAAGCGAAGTAATTCAGGGGACGTCATCATGTTTTGCTGTCCTGAAAAATCCACAAAATCATCGGGAGAAAGATTTAAAGTGGTATCAATAAACTCAGTATTTGAAAACTGAAAGGATTCCTTCAGACCATCAAAATGGCGTATTTGATATTCTGTAAGCCTCCATTTCCCCGTTTTAACCTGGTAAGCAGCATTATTTGCCTTAAGTAGCTTCACTAATTGTTGTCCTTCGTATTGTTCAATTCTGAAATCGCGTGCGGTGCTATCAGGTTTTCTATAATATCCGATATACACTTTTGTTTGTGGGGCAATAAATAAGTGAACATCTCTCGTCTTACCTTTGTCTTCGTTTTTATCAATGTACTTATAGGTGATTCTCATTAAATGTTGCTGCCCCCAGGGAAGTATAAAATGACCGCCTACCCAGTGTACAAGGGTAAGTAATCCTGCGGCGTACAGGTAAGGTCTGAGTAAACGGTTAAAGGGAATGCCCGCGCTTAACATGGCCATTATTTCCGAATTTCCGGCCAATCTGGAGGTAAAGAATATAACGGCAATGAGGGTGAAAAGCGGCCATAGCATGCCACTTATAAAGAGCATGAAACTAGGGAAATATTCTAAGAGTATTTCCCGTCTGGTGATAGGCTCTTCTAAAAATATTTGTATTTTTTCACTAAAATCTATGATGACCGAAATCATCAGAATGATGAGGAGGGTAAAAAGAAAAGTAGATAAAAATTTCTTGAAAATATATCGATCTAGCAGATTGAATGACATATAACATTTCTTTTCTAAAGTCGAAAATCTAAGGATGGAATAAGGCTGTTTTTCCAGGTAGAGAATGTTCCCTTTTCAATCTGTACTCTTGCTTCGGCCATTAAAGATAAGTAAAAACTTAAATTGTGCAGGGTAGCAATTTGCATGGCAGTTATTTCATTGGCTTTAAACAAATGCCTTAAATAGGCCTTGGTATAAATCTGACTTGTTTTAGCATTGCTGGACGGGTCTATGGGGTCAAAATTATCTTTCCATTTAGCATTATTTATGTTTATCACCCCGTTCCATGTGTAAAGTAATCCATGCCGGGCATTTCTACTGGGTAAAACACAGTCAAACATGTCTATTCCTAAAGCAATACCTTCCAGCAGATTTACTGGCGTGCCCACACCCATTAAATATCTGGGTTTTTCAACAGGTAAGATTTCACAGACGCGGGCGGTAGTTTCATACATTTTTTCCGCCGGTTCGCCCACAGAAAGACCGCCTATAGCATTTCCCGCCCGATCCAGATCTCTTATGGTTTCCGCAGACTCTTTTCTTAAGTCGGCATAGGTGGATCCTTGGACAATGGGGAATAACGTTTGTTGATAGCCATATAAGCCCTCTGTTTCGTCAAAGCGGGCGCAACACCTTTTCAGCCATCTATGGGTTAAATCCATCGATTTTTTAGCATAATCATAATCACACGGATAAGGTGGGCATTCGTCAAAGGCCATGATAATATCTGCCCCAATAATTCGCTGTATGTCCATCACTTTTTCAGGTGTAAACACGTGGGTACTGCCATCTATATGGGATTGGAAAATGACACCTTCTTCCTTTATTTTTCGTTGTGAAGCTAAAGAATATACCTGATATCCACCACTATCGGTCAATAATGGGGCGTCCCAATGCATGAATTTATGCAATCCACCTGCTGCAGATAATATATCTGTTCCTGGTCTTAAATATAAATGATAGGTATTTCCAAGTATAATTTTTGCTGCAATGGGATCTATTAATTCATGCTGGTGAATGGCTTTTACACTGCCCAGTGTCCCTACTGGCATAAAAATAGGCGTGGGAATATTTCCGTGTGCCGTCGATATCAGGCCCGTTCTGGCAGATGTTTGGTCATCTTTTTTTAAAATGGTAAATTCAAACAAGGGTCATAAGATTATCTGGTTATATTTGATATCTGTGGCTATCAAATTTTAATAAAACGCCAATTAAAAGGGTGAACCCTATTAAGGATGAGCCTCCCTTACTCAATAATGGAAGCGGAATGCCTATGATTGGCATGATGCCCATGGTCATACCAATATTCACAAAAAAGTGAATAAAAATAATCCCCACAACGCTGTAGGCATAGATTCTTGAAAAATTTGAGCGCTGACGTTCAGCAAGTATGACAATTCGATACATGAGAAGCATGAAAATTAAGATGGTAGCAGCACTACCTATAAATCCGTGTTCCTCCCCAATGGTACAGAAAATAAAATCGGTTGCCTGTTCAGGAACGTAATTTAATCGCGTAATCTCTCCATTTAAAAATCCTTTTCCCTCAACACCACCCGAACTAATGGCTAATTTAGATTGTAAAACATTGTATAAAGCGCCCCGTGGGTCACATTTTGATGGCTGTAACCAAACATTGATTCTTTCTTGTTGGTGTGGACGGAGTATATTGTTAAAGCCATAATTAGCTGTAAAGGCAATGCTTACGCCAATAGCTAAAACAATGACTACGAAGGATATGGTTTTAAAATTATTTTTTAAACCATAAGCTATCCCTAAAGCGCCAGCGGCTACGCCATTTGCAATTAAGGTGATGGTATAAAATTCTTCGCGCACCAGAATATAAGAACCAATAGCCCAGAATATAACGACTACCCGCCAGTTTAAAGCATTTCCAATACCTCCGGTTAAAAAATACAAGGTACAAACCAATAAGCCTATTGTGATGATTATCGGCGGAACAACTAAGCCCAATATAGTTAAGGTAACCAGATATATTCCTGTTAAATAATAATTTACTGATAGTCCTTCACGATATAGGACAAAAGTAAAGGAGAGGAAAACTAAAGCTGAACCTGCGTCGGGCTGCATTAAAACCAATAAAATAGGCACGAAAAAGATGGCGAAGGCAGTGATTTGGGTTCTTAGGTCTTTTAAATTCAGGTTAAAGGATCCCAAAAAGGAAGAAACAGCCAGCGCCGTACCAAATTTTGCCAATTCAGAAGGTTGTATCGAAAATCCCCCAAAGGAATACCACGAGGTTGCTCCCTTAATTTCTGTGCCAAATATGAGTACTCCAACGAGCAGTAACAGGGTAAAGGCGTAAATGAAATAGGCAAAAGTTTGCCACGATTTCCAATCAATGAGAAATATAACCAGAAATAAAATCATGGCTATGCCCACCCATATCATTTGTTTGCCAGCACTGCTGTTTAATAAACCCACTTTTTCAATCTCCCGCTGACTGACAGAAAAAACCATGAGGACACCTAACGCAATAAGGGATATATAAAGCGAAAATATGACTAAATCGAAACTTCGCTGATCTCCACGGCTTCTTAACATATTTGCAATGACGTTGGGTGATTAAAACTTTGTCGCTAATACCATATCCAGGGTAAGCTTATTATCTATAATTTCCATGGCGCCCGGATAGGATTTTCTGAAGAAATATTTCATCAACACAGCTTCTTTTTTATCGAAAAAGGCACCTACTCTTAAATGGTAATAGGGTCTGTTGTGTATAACTTGAAGGGGAATATCCGGATAGCTTTGTTGAAATTTAATTTTAGTATTTTCTAAAGCAAGCCGATCGGTGGTCGCTATTATCTGAATTCTCCACCCATTTATATAGTCAGATTGCTTATTTGAAAGGGCATAACTTTTTATCAGGGCAGAAACCTCTTCGCTCTCTATGATTACCTGACCTTGTAAACTGAAACTGCCCAGGGTCGAATAAAGAAGGACGAACAAAAATATATATCTTAATTTCATGTCCAGTTTTTTGCAAATTTACGAAATGTTTTATTAACAGGGTTGACTTAAAAGTAGCTCAGCTAAATAAGGTGGCTTCCGTCTCTCCAAACGACCATTTGAATGTTTTTCTATGATGTTCCGTCAAACCATTCTCGTGGATAGCCTTTCTGTGATGTAAGGTAGGATATCCCATGTTTTTTTTCCAGTCATATAATGGAAATGAAGCATGAAGCGCCGTCATATACTCATCTCTATAGGTTTTTGCCAGAATAGATGCCGCTGCAATGGCCGCATATTTTCCATCGCCTCCTACGTGACAGGAATGTGGGATATTAGGATAATTTTTGAATCTGTTACCATCAATATGAAGGTGAGTGGGTAAATACTTCAATTGATCAATGGCGCGGTGCATCGCTAAAAATGAGGCGTTTAATATGTTAATCTGATCAATTTC
>JBMLQR010000310.1:88592-91362 GCA_049241465.1 Saprospiraceae bacterium
TCTAGATTGAAACCCATCCAGGCGACCTCCATGGAGGCAAAATATCTGGCATCTGTCAGGTGAGACAGCGCATTAGCTTTTACGGAAATCATCACAAAAACGCTGATTTTTTTAATTCCAATGCCAGGTTGTCCAAAGCATTTTTTGAAAGAGGCACCAGGGGTAATCGAACATCTCTGGAACAAAGTCCAAGTAATTCCATGGCACCTTTTATACCCACTGGATTTCCTTCGACGTAAAGCCAGTCGTGAATATCGAGCATTTTATTACTTAATGCGTTGGCTTCATGGAATAAGCGGTTATTGGCAAAATCTACCATTTGTGAAAACGTATCGGGTAAGGCATTGGCAATGACACTAATAGCACCGACGGCACCGCAAGCCATTAAGGGCACGGTTAGGGCATCGTCACCAGAGATAACATTAAAATGATCGGGCTTGTGTTTAAGTATTTGCATCACCTGGGCCATATTTCCGGACGCTTCTTTGACGGCAATAAATTTTTCAGAATCTCTGGCCAGGCGCAAAATGGTATCAGCTGACATATTGGAACCAGTTCTTCCGGGAACATTATATAAGATAATGGGGAGTGGACAAACTTCCTGAACCGCCATATAATGCTGATAAATACCTTCTTGCGGAGGTTTGTTATACGCGGGACTACTAGACATAATGGCGTCATACCCTTCCAGAGAGTAGCTTTGAACCCTTTGTTTTAGGAGCGCCGTCCAGTTACTTCCAAAAAGTCCGGCAACAAGGGGCACTCTGCCCTTTACAATGTCTTTGGTGAAAGTAAGCACTTCCCGACATTCCTGGCTGGAAAGGGTAATAGCCTCGCCGGTGGTGCCAAGGGAAACCAGATAATTTACACCACCTTTTAGGGTATGTTCAATAATACTTTCCAGGGCATCAAAGTCGATGGCCTGATTTTTAAATGGCGTGATTAAGGCAACGCCAGTGCCATTAAAGGAGGGTTGATTCATTCCTGACTTGTATTTTACCTAATAAATTTTCCATTTGTTTAAAAAATGATTGGGGTGTGGTATCAGCTGGAACATCGAGCATAAGGTCATAGCAACGGGTATTATCCGTTACTGGACCTATTCGAAGACCGGCGGGTGTCAGGGCAGTTATGTATTCGAGAAGTTCGTTTCTTTGCGCAGAAACGTGAATTACTACATCGACAGGTTGGATAAACCATTCATCGATAAGTGTTCCGATAGGCCTTCCTACCCAATCAATATTTTTTTTGTTTAGACAGGGGAAGGAGGTATCTACAGTATCTTTTGATGCGGCGTTTAAACCTAAAAGGAAGGTTATTTTGCCTTTTTTTCGCAAGGATTCGGCATATTTTTCAATTCCTGAAATAACTTCAGGGTCTTCAGCATTGAAGAGAAAAGCAATAGATTTGGCTGTAGCAAAGGACAAAGATTTTGAGCTAACCCGTTTTAAACGGGAAACCAACCCTTTATTCAGACTTTTATTAAATTGGAAATTCTTGAAATTTTGCCAAATCTTCATAGGGATAGTTTACTTTTTCTTAGACGATTTGTTTGAAGCAGCTGTTTCGATAGGCTCGGGAACGTCAAAAACTTCCTCATAAACGCCCATTTTGCTGTATTTTTCAATTCTCTCTAAAATTCTTTCCTCAGGATCTTTTGGTTGAATTTCTGCCAATGTTTCAATTATTTTGGCTTTTAGAAGTTCTGCCATTTCATCGGGATTAGAATGCGCGCCACCTATGGGTTCTTTGATAATGCCATCTATCAAACCCGCGGAAAACATATTGTCTGCTGTTAATTTAAGAGCTTCTGCGGCGCGTTCCTTATAATCCCAGCTTCTCCAAAGAATAGAGGAGCATGATTCAGGCGAAATAACAGAATACCATGTGTTTTCCAACATAAAGACACGGTCACCCAAGCCTATGCCTATGGCTCCACCGGAAGCACCTTCGCCAATGATGACACATATAATAGGTACGCGAAGTTGTGCCATTTCGAAAAGATTCCTTGCAATGGCCTCCGCCTGACCTCTTTCTTCAGCTTCAATGCCTGGAAAAGCCCCCGGCGTATCAATTAAAGTGATAACGGGGAAATTAAAACGCTCCGCCAGTTTCATTAATCTTAACGCTTTCCTGTAACCCTCTGGATTCGCCATACCGAAGTTCCGGTATTGACGCATTTTGGTGTTAATACCTTTTTGATGACCAATTATAACGACGGTTTGTCCATTAAAGGTAGCTAAACCACCCACAATGGCTTTGTCGTCCTGAAAATGCCGGTCACCATGCAGTTCAATAAACCGGTCACACATTTTATTAGTATAAAATAAAGTGTAAGGTCGCTCCGGATGTCTGGAAAGTTGTACCCTCTCCCAACCACTTAAATTACTATATATCTCTTTCCGTTTTTCGGAAATCTTTTCCTCGAATACACTGATCTGAGAACTAACGTCAATGTCACCCGCTTCTCCAATTTCTTTAAGTTTTTCCAATTGCTCATAGAGAGAGGCTAAAGGTTTTTCAAATTCTAAGAAAATCATAGGAGATGGATTTAGTAATGAACAAGAATTTTAGCGCACTAAGGCAGTACAAAATTAGTAAATCATGTTAACTACTTTCGTTTTAAGATTTTTTTTTTCTTTTTTTCTCATAAGTATTGATAATTTCAATAAATGATACTATTTTTGCATTCTCTTAGTGCAAAGGCATTATGATATTGGTTTGGTAGTTCAGTTGGTTAGAATACATGCCTGTCACGCATGGGGTCGCG
>JBMLQR010000311.1:0-18703 GCA_049241465.1 Saprospiraceae bacterium
CCCTTTGTATTTCCCGTCCAATCTGGTTCAAATCCACATCGGTTAATGGCAATTAAAGGTAAACCATTGGCGATAGCGTGACCCCTTTGTATTGTAAACCAGGCATCATATTGTCTTTCTTTTTCCTCCTCAGCATCAGTATGTTCCCAACCAATAGCTGTTGGATATATTAAAATTTCAGCCCCTTTTAAGGCCATTAATCTGGCAGCTTCTGGATACCATTGATCCCAACAAACAAGAATACCCAATTTACCTACACTCGTTTGAATAGGTTCAAAGCCCAAATCGCCCGGCGTAAAATAAAACTTCTCATAGTAAGCGGGATCATCCGGAATATGCATTTTCCTATATTTACCGGCAATACTTCCATCATTTTCAAAAACCACGGCGGTATTATGGTAAAGACCAGGCGCTCTTTTTTCAAAAAGTGAAGAAACTATGACCACTTTATTATCAGCGGCTACTCTACTTAGTATTTCTGTTGATTTACCTGGGATGGTTTCTGCCAAATCAAAAATGGATGGATCTTCTGCCTGACAAAAATAAATGCTATTATGCAATTCCTGCAGTGTTATAAGTTCTGCCCCCATGTTAGCTAGTCGTTTAATTTCTGGAATGATTTTATCTAAATTTTCACCAGAATTATGGCTGGACGCTTGTTGTATGAGCCCAACTTTGATACTATTTTTTTTCATTATTTCGACATTATATTGATAGAACCTTCTGGATACTGCATAGAAATGCAATGTAAAGATCCGTGTTGTTCAATTAAAGTGCGGCAGAGCACAGGAATAATTTTTCTCTCCGGAAAAATACTGCTTAAAACGTTAACAGCTTCCTGATCTTGTTTTACATTGTAAATAGGGAGTATCACCGCCTCATTGATAATTAAAAAATTAGCATAAGTAGCAGGTACTCTGTGTCCGTCGTCAGCAAAGCAAGCATCAGGCCAGGGTAATGGAACTAAATGAAAAGGATTCCCATTGATATCGACCAGATTCTTCAACTCTGCCTCCATTTTTAACAAAGCATCATAGTGCTCATCTTGTTGATCATCACATTTTACATAGGCAAGAGTGGTTGGATTACAAAAACGCACTAAAGTATCAATGTGTGAATCTGTATCATCACCTGCCAAATATCCATGATTAAGCCAATAAATATTGGATGTTCCAAAGCTTTGGAATAACAGATTATTAATTTGTTCTTCAGAAAAAGAAGGATTTCTATAAGGTGATTGCATACAATGACGAGTGGTAATAAGGGTACCCAATCCATCTGTTTCTATGGCACCACCCTCCAGAACAAAATCAATTTTCTCCAGCGGTGCTTTAAATGCATTGGATAAATGTAACTTTTCAGTAATCAGATTATCCTTTTCCGCATCGAATTTTTGTCCCCAACCATTGAAAGAAAAGTCTAATATTTTAAGATCCAAACCATTAGAAACAGTAATGCCACCGTGATCTCTTGCCCAGGTATCATTGCTATCTATCTCAAAAAAAAATAAATTTTGTGAAGCATAATCTTTAAAATAGCTTTTTGTTTTAATAATATCTCTGGTAACAACAATTACCTTTTCGAAAGGTAAAATGGCAGTTATAACGTCAACAAAAACTTGAATGGCGTCTTCTAAAATTAATTTCCAATCTGAATCAGCATGGGGGAAAGTAAATTGAATGGCGTCTTGTTTTTCCCATTCCGCAGGTAATCGGTAGAACATTTTTCCGTCAAAGTTAATTTTTTTTTATTTTCATTTACTAGTTGACCTACTATTTGTCCGCTAAATTAAAAAATGGTATTTTGTTCGTAAATTAAGAATCATTACAAGTCATGATAGAAAAAATCAACCCAGCACTAAGAAATAAAGCTAATGAATATTGGTCAGATTTCCAATATATTTTCAAGACACTCTATCCAAACTCTGAAGAAAGAGATTTGTTCGATATAATAGAAACCATTAATACCGCTTATGCAGATAGGAAGGATTCGTTAAAAGAAATAGATAAAAAGAGAGAATTGGCTAAAGATTGGTATTTAGATCAAAAATGGGTGGCTACCATGCTTTATGTTGACTTATATGCTGGAAACATCAAAAATATGGAAAATCACCTTCCATATTTAAGAGAATTAGGGGTTAATTATGTGCATTTAATGCCCTTATTAGAACCTAGGGAAGGTCAGGCGGACGGAGGATATGCGGTAAAAAATTTCAGAAAAGTCAATTCGAAATTAGGTAATAATGCTGATTTGACCGCTCTTATAGAGAAAATGCATGCCGACGACCAGATTATTGCTATTGATTTTGTTATGAATCACACGGCAAAGGAACATGAATGGGCACAAAGTGTATTGAATGGAGAAAGTCGTTTTAAAGATTTTTATTATGTTTTTCCCGATAGAACTGTTCCTGATCAATTTGAGAGAACCTTACCGGAAGTTTTTCCAGATTTTGCCCCGGGAAATTTCACCTACCAAAAGGAAATTAATCAATGGGTTTGGACAACATTTAACGAATACCAGTGGGATCTAAATTACAGTGAACCAAAAGTATTCAATGCAATGCTTGGGGAAATGTTATTTCTTGCCAATCTGGGAGTAGATATTTTAAGACTGGATGCTGTACCTTTTTTATGGAAAAAAATGGGTACAAATTGTCAAAATCAAGAAGAAGCGGTCATGCTTTTGGTAGCATATAAGTATTTGATTCAACTTGTTGCCCCGGGAGTACTTTTTAAATCTGAAGCCATTGTAGCACCTAACGATATTATAAGATATTTAGGAGCAGGTGGTTATGAGGGTAAAGCATGTGAAATTGGCTATAATGCTACTTTAATGAATCACTTGTGGCATGCGTTAGCTTGTGAGAATACAATTTTGTTAAGGACTACCTTATCAAAACTTCCAGCCATCCCTCCTTCTTCCACCTGGATAAACTATATACGTTGTCATGATGATATTGGTTGGGGAATCTCCGACCAAAACGCCGCCGATGTTGGCCAGAATGGCCATGAAACCAGGTTATTCTGCTCTGCATTTTACACAGGGATTTGGCCGAATAGTTTTGCCCAAGGGTATTCTTTCCAAATAGATTCGTCGAATGGTGAATCTAGAATTTCTGGTAGTACAGCCGCGCTCATTGGTATTCAAAAGGCATTTATTGAAAATAAAAAAGAAGATTTAGCCTTAGCTATACAGCGCTTCAAGCTGCTTCACGGAATTATCTTTTTTATGAAAGGAATCCCTTTGGTTTATGCGGGAGATGAAATTGGACACTTAAATAATTTTGATTATCTTAAGGATGGAGAAAAAAGAGAAGATAATCGTTGGTTACACAGACCTGCCATGGATTGGGAAAAAGCCTTGCTAAGAAAGGAAGCAGGAACTGTTGAAAACACTTTATTTAACATTATCTCCAATTTGTCTAATCGAAGAAAAGAAACCTATTGTCTTCATGGTAATGCGAAAGAGACCATAATACCCATAGAAAGTAACACTCTTTTTTGTGTAGAAAAAACATTAGATGAGGAAAATATTTTATTAATTGCCAATGTTAGTTCTGATTTTCAGATGATTTCAAAAAAGGCATTGCCAAAGAAGTGGCAAGGGAATTGTTTTAGGGAAGAGATTAGTTCTGAAAATTGCATATATCAGGGCGACACCTTATTTTTTCCACCTTACGGCGTATTTTGGCTGACTGAAAAAGTAGAAGAAATACCTCAATCCAAAGGATATCGCCTGAAAATGGAAGCTCAAACAATACCAGGAGAATCAGTTTATTTTATTGAAAATATTAGTTCTGTTTCTATAGGAGAAAAAGCAAGAAAAATAACTTGTTATTGGGTGGACGAATTGGGTTGGCACGCAGATGTTACCCTTATTCCAGGTGCATGGATAAGTTATCACTGGATAAAAATGTACGGAAACAACCTAATAGAAAAATCAAAAGATTACTATCATCAAGCTAAATAATCATCAGTAATTTATAGTTTCAAATTAATAGTACGTAACTATAAAATAATTTCAAGCGATAATTGATTAGAGCTCAATATATTGTCACTTTTAGGCGTGGAACTAATTGTTGAAATAGTAGGAAGTAATCTCTTAATAATACGCAAAGGCTTAAGGTAATGGTTTTTGTTTACATCAAATACACCATAATGATCCATAAGGTCAATTTTAACCTGGCCCAGGGAATGAAGAAGTTGATTATCTGGAAGAATGATACCTGAATGCACAATTCTACCAAATCTATTCTCAAAAAAAGCAATGTCCCCTGGTTGTGTTAATTCAATAAACTCAACCGAGGTACCTAGTTTAACTTGTTCCAAAGGGTCACGCGGAAGAGAAATACCCACCATTTGGTAAACAATTTGTACAAGACCTGAGCTATCAATACCAAAAGGCGACCGCCCTCCCCATAAAAAAGGGGTGTTTAGATATTTTCTTGCCAATTTAACAATCATCTCAGGACTTGGATTAAATTTGCTAATAGGCAGAGCCTGACCGTTGAATGAAAATTTCGTTTTATTAAGCGAAAACCGCAATCCATCATATTCGGGTAAACGTGCTGCTAAAGTAATAGAAACAAAAGAATCAGGACCAACTGCGGGCTGCATCATTTCTAAACAGTAAGCATAATTATTTTTATATCTAAGATAGGTACTTTCAGCTAAAGGCAAAATCTGATCTTTCTCTACCCACCCAATAGTTTCATCTGCTTCGCAAATAATCCTGAGCCAATAATCACCTTTAGTTTCTAAAATTTCCGCCATTTCTCCAAAAAGCATTTGAGAAATCAACTCACTCCTGTGAGAGGGAGAAATACGAATCGGAATGACACTTAGAGGACAAATTCCGAACTCAAATTTACCGTTAAAATTCTTAATTTCTGTGAGTTGCGACATGATGGGACAAAAATACTAAAAGTTATATTTTTACCGTTATGCAAATATTAAAATTAAACATTATTTTAGCGCTTTTCAAATATATTTCATGCAAGCAATAACAAAAGCTAACATATTTACCAGCGTTTTCTGTTTAATCGTTGTAATAGCTTGGGGTCAAGATCCTAATTTTTCACAGTATAATAATGTACCCATTTTCTTGAATCCAAGTTTAAGTGGAAGTTTCGAAGGAAGTTACAGAGCCATCGTCGCGCACAGAAATCAAGGAAATAACCAGTTTAATGAACCATTTGTATCATTATATAGTAGTTTTGATTTACGATTACCTATTCGATATGATGGTAAAGTTTTAAATGATGCAGCGGGAGTAGGTGTTATGTTTATGCAGGATAAAAATTCCAGCATTGGTTGGAACACACAAAATATCTATGTATCCGGCGCATACCACAAAAGTTTAGATCCAACTAATAATCAGTTTATAAGTGCGGGTTTTCAAATGGGTATAATTCAGAAAAGTGTTGGATATAGTAATGTTAACTTTGGAGATCAATTTAATGGAACCGATGGCTATAGCGACCCAACAAATGAGTTATTACCTTCAAATAATTTTGCTTTTTCTGATTTAAATGCGGGAATACAATATTCCTTCATGACTTTTAATCAGCTGGGTGGATTTTTAGGTGCTTCAATTGCACATTTTAACAAACCAAATCAGAGTTTTTACCAAAACAACCTATTATTCGTAAATTCCATTACTAATAGACCTTTACCAATAAAATATACTGTTCACGGTGGTTTTCAAATTCCTGTTACAGAAAAATTACAGATTCACCCAAGGGTTTTAGCACAGAAACAAGGGAGTCATCTTACAGGAATGGCCGGTATGAATATTAGGACTATATTGAATGATGTTTCTAATACTTCACTTCATTTTGGTGCTTCAGCGAGACCGACCATTATAAATGACAATGATCCGAAAATAGAATCTTTAATCTTTTTGTTGGGACTGGAGCTGAATGAATTATTAATTGGAATTTCATACGATGCGGGAATGACCACTTTATTCAATGGCATTTCCGGAAGAAGAAATGCCATTGAATTAACGGTAACTTATATGGGGAGATATAACAACGATGATAATTTTTGTCCTAAATTTTAATCTGTTATATCAATATTTTCAATAATTTCCAAGCCGTAGCCATCTAATGCAACTCTCTTTTTAGGGTTATTTGTAAGCAACTTAATCTTTGAGACACCCAGATCCTTTAAAATTTGTGCACCTACGCCAAATTCCCTGGGGTTCATTTCCTGTTTCCAAATATTGTCAGACACATTATTGGGTTGAGAAGCGAGAATTTTTAGTTCTTCAAGAAAATCTTCCTCTGATTTTACATTAGGTCTCATAAATAGAAAAACTCCTTTTCCTTCTCTGGCAATTTGTTTTAAGGCTTTATTAATAAGACCTGAATTTTCAGAAAACAAAGAAGCGAAAATATCATTAGGTGCAACAGAAGAATGCACTCTCACCAAAACGGGTTCATCAATAGACCAATTGCCAATAGTTACTGCTAAATGCACTTCCCCGGAATATATTTGAGTGTAAGCAGAAATTAAAAATTTACCATGCGGAGATTCAACTGGAAAAGTTAATTCTTTTTTAATTAAACTTTCCATCTTTAGACGGTAGGCAACTAAATCACGAATGGCTACTATTTTGAGATCAAACTTTTTAGCAATCTCAAAAAGCTCGGGTAAACGAGCCATTGTACCATCAGGATTAAGAATTTCCACTAATACACCCGCTGGATAAAATCCAGCAAGTCTGGCTAAATCTATGGCTGCTTCTGTATGACCTGTTCGTCTCAACACCCCACCTTGTCTTGCTTTCAGTGGAAAAATGTGCCCTGGTCTGGCATAATCTTTGGCAACAATAGAGGGATCTGTTAACTTTTTAATACCGGTGGCTCTATCATAAGCAGAAATACCCGTTGAACAGTCAAACCCTATTAAATCTATCGAAACAGTAAATGCAGTTTCATGTAAAGCAGTATTATTAGAAACCATCATATTGAGCTCTAATTCCTCTACCCTTCTTTCATCTAATGGTGCACAAATCAGACCTCTACCATGGGTAGCCATGAAATTAATAATTTCAGGCGTCACAATTTCAGCAGCGCAAATAAAATCACCTTCATTTTCACGATCTTCATCATCAACCACAATAATTATTTTACCCTCACGGATATCAATAATCGCATCTTCAATCTTATCAAGTTGAAAATTATTGGTTTCTTTTTGTTGGTTCCCAGACATTATTTTTAATTCCTTTTAAAAAATCAAAGCAGCCCATTAATAAAGCTGCGTTAATTACTATGAAATATCGTACCCCTCTTAGAAACGGCAAATGTATGTTAATGTTCTCAAATAATTTATCAAAAACAAAAACTAACCCTATAAATAAAGTCAAAATGAGCATTATAATTAATACAATAACTTGATAAAAACCTATATAAAACAATGATAAAAAAGATATAATTAAGCATAAAGGAACAAACCACCGAATAATTTTATGTGAAAAAAATACAAACCAAAGAGACCATTGCTTCATTGAAAAAAATGGCAGGAAGTAAACTAAATTTTGAAAATTTCCTGCAGATATGCGTCTTCTTCTTTTAAATTCGATCCTTATGGAAGATGAAACCTCTTCGTAACAAATCGCCAATGGATGTAATATGGCCTTTTTACCCTTCAGTAATATGTTGAAAGAAATAAAAAAATCGTCCACAAGAAAATCCTTTGGAACTGGAACATAATCATTTGATCTTATGGCATAACAGCCACCAGAGGCTCCCATCGACAAGCCTTTCCATTTCCCCTCATTTTGTTTTAATAAAGTCTCCCTATTAAGATAAAAATTCTCAGAGATTGAAATTCCTTTTGACACTTTGTGAAGCGGTTCAATTTTTGAATCAACTAATGAAATGTCAGGCATAATGAATGGTTGAACCAAAATAGAAACCAAATCAAATTTAAAAATAACATTAGCATCCGTAAGTACAATGATAAAATCCGTATCGTTGTAATACGCTTTGGCCTTTGATACCAAATCATTAATTACCGTCGGCTTTCCTCTCCTACTATTGAATATGAAGACCTGGCTATTGAACAAATTTTTACATTCATCTTGTATAATTTGATTGGTTCCATCCAGACTACCGTCTGAGGCTATCCAAAACGTAAGTAAATCTTTAGGATAATTTTGTTCCTTTAAACTTATTAGTTTTTCTCTTATAATAAACTCCTCTTGATAAGCTGACATGATGACAGCTACTTTAGGAAAGAATGATTGATTAATATTTTCTGAAGACTTTTTGCTTAATTTTTTCATAATTAATGGAAAAATCAAGTAGCTGTAAACCATCAAGATGAATGATATCATAATAAAAGAAAAGATCATTACATTCACAGGAATCAATTGAAATTATGATTTAAAGAATCAAGTAATTTCTTCCCCATCGTAACACTTTCATAATTATTCCTTATATTATTATGTGCATTTATACCCATCTGAATCATTTGTGCTGGATGAGTTAATAAATGCTGAATGACGTTAATGAACTCTTCTGGTGAATTAGCGAGACAAACATCAAGGGTATTCTGTGCTTCAATTCCTTCCAATCCTATGGATGTAGTAATTACAACTTTTCCTAGAGCCATGGCCTCTATTATTTTAGCACGCATACCACTTCCCGAAAGTAATGGAACAATAGCAATATCATGTTGGTTTACAAATGCGACGGCATCATCCACCTCACCCATCATAAAAACACCGTCTAAAGTCATCTGCTTTATTTTCTCGGGCATCTTTCGTCCTGCCACATAAAATGATAAGTGAGGAAATTTGGCATGACAAATTGGCCAAACTTTATGTAAAAACCAAAGAAGTCCTTCCTGATTAGGCTTCCAGTCTAATGAACCAATAAAAAACAAGCTAATATTTTGAGTATTACTTTTTAAGGTTTTTTGATAGCTTTCTTTTGAGGCATTCCAAGTAATAGGAACAACGCTACCATTTAAGGAAGGATAAGAAGCCTTAAACATTAAAAGTTCTCGCTTAGAAATGGCAATAAGATAATCGATAGAGTGTAGTCGAAAAGATTCATACCTAAACATCTGGTTCGCCAACCATTTATATAACAATTTAGAAACACCCCAATTTGCTCCCTTATATAGTCTTTCCCAAATTTCATATTCCATATTGTGTGTTCTTAAAAGAATCTTTGCCGAAGAATATCTTTTAATTACAGGAATATAAGGCGTCAAGTAAACAGTTTCAAGCAGGATGAAATCATACTTGTTTTGGGTTAAAAGTGAAATCAGTTTAACCTTGTAGTCCTTCGAAACAAACCTACTAATTTGATAAGGAATATTAGAAAATAAGTTAATAAGGAATGAAATAAGATGGAAATCTGTATTGATTTCCACCATATAAATCGAGCGGTATAAAGTTGAATCTAAATCATCTATGTCACTTGAAAATCTGTGTTTATTAGTATTTAAAGACAATAAATCGACCGTTACACCATTTGATACTAAGGAACTTGCAAGGGAACGAATAGCCATAGACTCGCCATCTTTCGACGGGAAAGGGACTTTTTTAGTTAACTGAAGAACACGCATCGCAGGCGAAACACCCAATTTTAAAATTTATTTGGCATTCGCCGGATTATTCCAAACATTATTTATTCTTTCAATATCTGCCATGCGCTCAGAGGGATCAATTTCTACCGTTAAAATGTCCTCTAATTTAACAGGCAAATTCAAAGAATAATTAGGATTTGTCCATGCCCAATCAGGACTAACTATCCAATTGATACCAGATAAATCCACACCTTTTGCACCCCTCATTATCTGTAGAGGAATTGTATAACCCATTTTAGTACCATCTTTTTTAGTTATGACTATATCAACAGGCATAGGCACTTTACCCTTTCTTTCTAGAATCACTAAGGTATTATTATCCATGGAAGAGACATTACTTATAGCGTAATCAACTGTTAAGGTAGTATGATAGAAATATTCTTTGTACCAATCCAATTCCAGCTGACTGGATTTTTCAAAAACCCTGATAAAATCATTTACATTTGGATGTTTACCTTTCCATGTATAAAAATATCTAAGTAAGGCCTGATCGAATATTGGTTTTCCGAGAACATATTCAAGTTGTGCAAGAAAAACAGAACCCTTTGAATACGCAGCTAGTCCATACGCTCTATTCGTCTGAAAATGATCGGCATGCGTTGATAAAGGTTCTTCAAATCCGGATTTAGCCAAATTGAAATACCCAGCGTAATTTCCTGCCTGCGGATTAGCTGCTACCCTACCCGGTATTAATATTTTATTTTCAATGAGATGTTGCATTACTCTTGAACTGGCATAAGATGTAAAGCCTTCGTCCATCCAGGCATACAAACTTTCATTGGTAGCCAGCATCATTTGATACCAGCTATGCATTAATTCATGCACAGCCACACCAGCAAGACTACCAATATTTCTTTCTCCGGTGATTAAGGTTGCCATTGGATATTCCATTCCACCATCGCCACCTTGGATAAACGAGTATTGTTTGTAATCGTATTGCCCAAAATTTTTATTGATATAATCGAAAGCTTTATCCATTATGGCTGGTAAAGCCTCCCAATTATCTTTCGTTTTATCATTGGCTTGATAATAAAAATGGAGGGTTAGTCCATCTGCTCTTTTTAAAGAGGTATGAGTATAATCCGGATCAGCAGCCCATAAAAAATCATGCACATTTGGCGCAAAAAAGTGCCAAGAAAGCTTACCATTTTTATCTGGCTTTGGAGTCACCGTATTTTGAGTATATCCTTTTCCAATTTGCTCAGGATTTTGGAGATAACCCGTTCCACCTACCATATATTTAGCATCAATGTGTAAGGTCACATCGAAATCACCCCAAACACCATAAAATTCTCTACCTACATAAGGATTTGCATGCCAGCCCTGGTAATCATATTCACATAATTTTGGATACCACTGAGCCATAGAATAATCAATACCTTCTGCATTATTTCTACCAGAACGTCTGATTTGTACAGGTACCTGGCTTGAAAAAGACATGTCTAAGGTAGTTGTTTTACCTGGAAGAATTGGTTTTGCCAGTTTTACTTCCAAAATAGTCTCTACCATTTCAAATTTTAAAGGAATTCCGTCCTGACTTAAAGTAGAGATTTTATGGTATCCGATTTCATCAGGAGTAAGTTTGAATATACGATCATCAACCCTGGGATCAGGGTCAGAAATAGTCCTGGAGCGAACATCCATCATACTTCCAGGTTGAAAGGCATTAAAATAAAGGTGATAAAAAATCCTATCTAAAGTGTCAGGAGAATTATTTGTGTACTTAATAGTTTGATTACCATTAAATTGATGTTTTTTTACATCAAAATCAATATCCATTTTATATTGAACTCGTTGCTGCCATCTTTCCGGTTGGGCTTCAACAAAATGAATACAAAGAAGTAAAAGAAAAGAAAATGTGAAACCTTTTTTCATGGTTTAGGTTTTATTGAAATAATTTTGAACGATTAAAAACAATTCAGAGATGAATCTACGGTCGAAATAAAACCCTAAAATAAGTAAATCTTTTTAATTTTACATTCTTAATTACACAACGAGAAATGAATCACGAAAAACAAAATACTTTAAAATTTGTGTTGGTACTTATATTAGTCGCTGCATTCAGCCGTATAATACCCCACCCACACAACTTCACCCCAGTGGGTGGCATAGCAGTATTTGGCAGCTATTTTTTGGGTAGGAAAATTTGGGCATTTTTAGTTCCCTTATTTTCACTTTGGTTAAGTGATTTATTTATAAATAATATTATCTATCCAATTCAATATCCTCAGTATTATGAAGGATTTACTTTGATTGGTTCGTTTTGGGTTTATGGTTCATTTTTACTAATGATTCCACTCGCTTGGGGGCTCCTTTCTACCTTCACAATTCCCAGATTAGCTCTTACCGGATTCTCAACGGCAAGTTTATTTTTTCTTGTTACAAATTTTGGCAGTTGGTTAAATAATCCAATCTACCCACAAAATTTTTCAGGATTACTTACCTCATATATAGCTGGTTTGCCATTTTTTCAAAACACCTTGTTAGGAGATATTTGTTACCTGGTTATTTTATTTGGGGCCACAAAGGTTTCTGGTTTTTCTTTAAAACCCGTGTATGAAAAGCAAGTTAAGATTTAAATTTCTTGTTTTTTTTTATATCTCCTTTTTTTCTACTTCTTTCTGTTTAAACTCACAATCATTTCTTACATCGGCTACAGTAGTTCGTGTAGGTAATGAATGTACGGGGTATTTATTTCCCGAAACGAATTTTATATGGACGCTAAACCAGTGTCTGGAATATGAAAATTCTCAGGGAAAAATAACTATAAAAAGTAGAATTACCATTCAAAAAAATCATTCAACGCTATCGACCTCTGGAATATACAATACAAGAATTGAGATAGTTACGCTACATAATCCTACGATTATATATAAAAATAAAGATTGGGTTTTGTTAAGCGTAGATTTACCTCTTGATTTTCAAAGTAATAAAACACAATATTCTACTGGGTTGTCATCTATGGTTGACACTTTTTCTATAGGATACCCGGTGGTTACAGAATACAAAGCAGATGCCGTAAAAAATTATGTTGATTGGATACTTCTTCCCCAATGGCAATATCAGGTAGATACCTTTTCAAAAAGGAGTCCGTTTAATAAAGATCAACTAATGAAAACTACTACCTTTAACCCATTGAAGGAATTCATAGCCCATGGTAAAAATTATTTGATAGATATTAGAAAATCTGATGCAGATGTTTTAAAATCATATACCTTACATAAAGCCATTGAGTTTTGCATTAAAAAATGGACAGATAATCGGTTTATACTAAATAGATTAGCCACCTTATCGTCCTTTGAAAAAAGCACTGAAAGAGATAGAATTATAATTGAATTAACTCAACAAGAGAATAGAATAGATGAAATAAATGGGTTAGCAACGCGCTTATTCATTACTTATTCCATTTTACCTATAGATATATTACCTGAAATAGGAAGTGACATTATATTAACCTTTCAAAAAGACTATTTTGCCAGTGCCCGTTTTTTGATGGATCATCCTGAGATATTAAATAAAATAAACTTATCTATCAGAAACATTCAGTTGTCTGACACCAAAATTGTCTCTAAATATCCAGTTTGGAATCAACAGGATACCGTTCTAGAGGGAAATGGGAGGCTGCAAATAATTGAAAAAGTAAGGGATAATTATTGGAAGGTATCTGGAATGTCAGGAGCACCGATATTTTTTGAGGGCAATATAATTGGCATACAAACTTACCTTCCTTATTATAACAGCCGGGAATTAATATTTGAAAAAGAAATGAACTACCTTTCGATAAATGAGTTAAAGGAGCTTCAATATTTAGAGGAATATGCTGGGATATGGAAAAAAATAAGCGGGATTATTGGACAATAACCCCGCTCATTTAGCTAATTAACCTAACTTATTTTTTGTCATTTATCTCTTCGTATTCTACGTCAGTGACATCACCGCTGTTATTAGAAGTATTCCCAGACTGACCACCTGCATTTGGATCTTGGCCTGTATTTGGATCGCCTGCTTGCCCGCTTTGATACATTTCTTGAGTTGCTGCCTGCCAGATTGCATTTAAACTAGTAATTGCAGCGTCTATTGAAGGCACATCCTGAGATTTGTGGGCATCTTTTAGCGTATTCAAAGCACTTTCCAATTGAGGTTTTTTATCTGCTGGAAGCTTATCCCCAAATTCTTTGATTTGCTTTTCTGTTTGGAAAATCAAATTATCAGCTTCATTTAATTTTTCTACTTTTTCGCGTGCTAATTTGTCTGTTTCAGAATTGGCGGCAGCTTCTGCCTTCATTCTTTCTACTTCCTCTTTAGATAGTCCAGTAGAAGCTTCAATTCTAATAGATTGCTCCTTTCCCGTTCCTTTATCTTTAGCGCCTACACTTAGAATTCCGTTGGCATCAATATCGAAAGAGACTTCAATTTGAGGCACACCTCTAGGTGAAGGAGGTATTCCGTCAAGAATGAACTTACCTATAGGTCTATTATCCTTAGCCATAGGTCTTTCTCCTTGTAGCACATGAATTTCAACACTTGGCTGATTATCAGCTGCAGTAGAATAAACTTTTGACTTTCTGGTTGGAATGGTACAATTTGCTTCAATAACTACATCATACACACCCCCCATAGTTTCTATACCTAAAGAAAGTGGTGTTACGTCGAGTAAAAGAACATCTTGAACGTCACCACTGAGTACACCACCTTGAATTGATGCACCAACGGCTACAACCTCATCTGGATTAACTCCTTTATTTGGTTTTTTACCAAAGAAGTTTTCAACGGCTTGTTGAATTTTAGGAATTCTGGTTGAACCACCCACTAAAATCACTTCAGATATCTGAGAAAGAGAAAGACCTGAATCAGCCAGTGCTTTCCTGCAAGGTTCCAGACTGCGCTCTACCAGTGGCTCAATCATTTGCTCAAACTTTGCTCTGGAAAGTTTAGTTACCAAATGTTTAGGCACACCATCCATTGCAGTAATATAAGGCAAATTTATTTCAGTTTCTGAGGAAGATGACAACTCAATTTTAGCTTTTTCAGCTGCATCCTTCAATCTTTGAAGAGCTATAGGATCCTTTCTAAGATCCATATTCTCTTGATCTTTGAAAGTATTGGCAAGCCAATCAATTATAACCGCATCAAAATCATCTCCACCCAAATGTGTATCACCGTTGGTAGATTTAACCTCAAAGACACCATCACCCAAATCTAAAATTGAGATATCGAAGGTACCGCCACCCAAATCATACACGGCGATGGTCATTTCCTTATTTCGCTTATCTAAACCGTAGGCCAAAGCTGCAGCGGTAGGTTCGTTGATAATCCTTCTAATGTTAAGACCAGCGATTTCACCAGCTTCTTTTGTAGCTTGACGCTGAGAATCATTGAAATAAGCTGGAACGGTTACTACTGCTTCAGTAACTTCATGACCCAAATAATCTTCAGCTACCTTTTTCATCTTTTGAAGAACCATAGCAGAAAGCTCTTGAGCTGTATAAAAGCGACCATCAATGTCCACCTTGATAGTATCGTTATCACCTCTTACCACTTTGTAAGGGGATGCACTTATATCACTTGCAGACTCAGAAAACCGACGTCCCATGAACCTTTTAATAGAAGCGATTGTCCTCTGAGGATTTGTAATTGCCTGACGCTTGGCTGGATCACCAATTTTCCTTTCTCCACTATCCATAAAGGCGACAACCGATGGCGTAGTTCTTCTTCCCTCCTCATTTGGAATAACCACCGGTTCGTTTCCTTCCATAACTGACACACAAGAATTTGTGGTACCGAGGTCAATTCCGATAATTTTACCCATGATAATTTGTTTTTAAATTTTTCAAGTGTTTAACATTCATTTCCACTTATCAAGCTACATGCCAACTAAATAAATCTGCCTTTTTTGTCTATAATAGGCAGATATTATCTATTTACTTCTCCTAAAAAAGAAAACGAACCTTGATTAACTGACAAATTGGCATTATTTGAATTGTAATGCCTTTGTATATATGCCAAACCTCAAAGAATCTAGGGTAACAGATGATAAAGAAATGTCAGTCCTGGAAACCTTCATACGTGAAGATAAAAATCCAATACCATTTGTGATATTATTGTACCTTGGAATACTGTTAGAACCAGTTAATCCAAAATTTGCCTGATTTAAATTTAGTATTTCTTTAAATTCATTCCCCCCTGCCGTTAGTAATATATCTACTGATTTCATGTTCCTTTGAATATCTGAAGAAATTGGGAGTACACTGCCTAAAAATTTAAAAAATTCAATGCCTTTGAATGAAAAAGATCCTTTTGTTGGATCTGAACCAACTTCAAGTTGATCTTTTATCACCCAATCTACTGATTTATCTAAAAAGACACCATTCGATTTATTACTCTTTTCAAGGTAATTAATTCTCATAGTCAGGTCAAATAACTTAGTATCTGTAGAATGGTTCCAACCAATTGTTATTACCCGGTCATACCCTAAATTTAAAGGAGCAGAGGGGATTCCTTCTCTTAATTGAAGATCTTTTACCAATGATATTTGGGCTGAAACCCCTGTTAATAAGGATTCATTTTCAAAAGTAAAAATAACCTTCGCAGGTGCTGTAACCAACCAATCTTTGGTATCAAATTCATAAAGTATATTGGGTGACGTGGCAAAGAAACCACTGTCTCTTTTTATACCAATATCTTCCGAATTTATTCTTTTACCTAAAATGGTTTTTCCTGTGGAGGTGACAGTTAAAATAGCTCTGCCACCTGAATAATATAAAATATTTGGATCCTTGGATAGGTCTGATACGTTGCCACCCTTAGAAAGAAATGCTCTCTGTACTCTTATGTACTGTTTTGGTTCAGTGATATTTAAAACCCCATAAACCACTGGAATTTCCTTTTCACTGGCCTCAATGTCAAAGACCGTTTCACAACTACAAACGATCAACAGAATAAATAATGTTTCAACTAATTTTTTCATGCTTACAAAGTTAGAGAAAGATTATAAACAAATCGCTTTAAATGATTTTTATACTAAATCATTTATCACTAAATTGAGCCAAATTTGGATGAGATGATTAAAAAAAATTACTTCTTCTGGGGTTTACTACTTACCGCGACCTTAAGTGGCATGTTACTAATGTATCAACTAGTGTATTCACCCGTTTTACCAGGCTCAATACAGAGTAAAACTATAAGAATTCCTACAGGTACAGACTTCAAAGGCTTATTAATATTGTTGGAAGATGAGAAAATTTTGGCGAATACTACCGTTTTTTCGCTCCTTTCAGAAAAAATGAATTTTAAAGAAGGAAAAGTTAAATCGGGACAATATAAAATATACAAGGGCATTAATTTGATTCAATTAATAAGAAAATTACGTGCTGGCAATCAGGAACCCGTCAATGTCGTATTGACCACCGAACGAATGCCTGAAAATGTTGCAGCGAAAGTTTCATCATTTATAGAGCCTGATTCCATTTCATTAAATGATATTTTTAGCTCGAATGAACTCATAGGAAAAGATGGATTTACCAAAGAGAATTTCCAAAGTTTATTTATCCCCAATACTTATCAAATGTATTGGAATACCTCTGCCCCTGCATTTTTAAAACGTATGAAATCAGAATACGATACATTTTGGGCATCAAATCAACGTTTAAAAAAGGCAGCATCCATCGCATTAACTCCGCAAGAGGTATATACTCTTGCCTCAATAGTTGAGAAGGAAACACAACAAAATATTGAAAAAAAGAGGATTGCCGGCGTTTATCTGAATAGACTAAAGATTGGAATGCCCTTACAAGCTGATCCTACGGCCGTTTTTGCAAGAAAAGATTTCTTAGCCCGACGAGTTACTGATTTTCATACCAAATTTGATTCCCCATATAATACCTATAAATACACGGGGCTTCCTCCTGGACCTATAACTATGAGTAGCATCTCGAGTATAGACGCTGTTTTAAATTACGAAAAACATAATTATTTATATTTTTGTGCGGTGGGTGATGAATCCGGTTTGCATTCGTTTGCCACCGATTTATCGGAGCATAATAGAAATGCCAGGATATACAGAGATAATTTAATTCGCAGAGGCCTAAGATAAAGTCATTAAAATGAAGAAAAATATTGCCATTGTAACTGGTGGAGATGTTGCAGAACGAAATGTTTCATTGCAGAGTGCAAAAAATATAGCGCTTGAAATGGATAAAAACAAGTACAACCTATTCATCATTGAATTAAATAAAGGAAAGTTTACTTTACAGGGAACAGATAAGTTGATTGATTTGAATGATTTTTCTTTAAGAACGGAGACAAATCATACAACCTTTGATTTAGTGTATTTAATGCTGCATGGTCACCCAGCAGAAGATGGAAATTTGCAAGGATACTTTAATTTAATAGGGATGCCCTTTACCGGTTGTAACCTTTTTACCAGTGCCATAACTTTTGGTAAGCAAGCAACCAAGGATATTCTTAAAAAGTATCATATTCCTATGGCAGAATCCATTTTATTAACACAAAATACTACATGGAATGAGGAAGAACTGCTATCCTTAGGTTTACCTTTATTTGTCAAACCAAATAAAAATGGAAGTAGTTTTGGAGTAAGTAAAGTTAAATCTAAAAATGAACTTTCTGAAGCCATTACCATGGCCTTTCAATATGATGACGAGGTAGTTGTGGAAGCATTTCTTTCGGGCCCTGAGTTTTCAAACGGGGTTTTCAGAAAAGATAACGATGTAGAGGTTTTACCTATTACGGAAATAATTTCTGAAAATGAGTTTTTTGATTATAAGGCAAAATACGAAAACCAAAGTCAGGAAATTACTCCGGCCAGACTTCCTGAGGATTTAACAGCAAAATGTAAAGCTCAAACTAAGCTAATTTACGAGGTATTGGGTTGTAGAGGAGTTGTACGCGTAGATTCAATTTGTGTTGACGGTACTTTTTATTTTCTTGAGGTCAACACCATTCCTGGAATGTCTAATGCAAGCATTATTCCACAACAAGTAAAATCTCAGGGAATGATGGTATCAGAGTTGCTTGACCATGTAATAAATGAAGCATTAAACGCCTGATTTTCATAAATATCTAGTCAGAAAAAG
>JBMLQR010000312.1:0-7215 GCA_049241465.1 Saprospiraceae bacterium
TTTTTATTCTTATTTAATTTATAGGGTTGCTCGACGAGTCTGTCATAAGCAGGTTTTAATAAAAATGGAATGGCAGCGAGCGCAAAGGCAAAAATGAGGGTACTTGGGTTAAGATTAAATCCAAAAATTTTCCAATCACCAAAAATTTTCCCATCTAAATATAACTGTGTAGAAACAACTGTGTAGGAAATAATAAAATCTGCTGAAATGAAAGCAAGAGCAGCGACGAGCATTAAGACTAAGGCAAGGAGAGAATTTTCGAGAATAATATCCTTGATTTTTAACTTTAAAGAGGCCACAATAACGTTCAACTCATCTCTTTTAGCCATGTTTTCGGCTATCTGTTTATCCCATAGCGATGTTAATTCTCTCCTTCCAAAAAGGTCCATTAAGTCATTTTTCAGGACAGCAGCGGTCGATTGCTTTTTTTCTAATTCATTGACTTTTCCATTAACACTTTCATATTCTGTGCCTCCCTCTGATTGTTCCTGAAAGGCACTTTTCTCCAAACCAATCTGAGCGTCCAACACTCCGTGAGGGAAATGTTTTTGCAGTTCAACCGGGAAATTAAAGGGTAATTGCTGTATTTTATTGTTGATAGACACCTGGGAAGAGAAATTATTCGTTTCCTGAGAAATGTCGGTTTCCATGGTTTTTAACATATTCTTATTTTTTATTGATATAAAAAGAAGTAGAAAGATTGAACTCCATCAGAAATAAATCTTTCCGTAAAGCTTTTAATTCCTCCCATTCTTCGTGCGTGGGCAAATAAATATATTTACTTTCAATGCTGCGAATCTCCCTTTCTTTTAGTTCAATCGCCTGATCATTATGTTTCATTTTTTCCTTCGCTTTATTTTTTTGAACCCAGTAGGAAAAAGAGGATTTTAAAGCGTCCATCCCCTTAGGAAACGTAAAATGTAAGATTAACCAGCATAGCGTAATGATGCTTAGCGAATAGACGATGATCCATTTTATACTAACTAATTCTTCAGGCATCAGGAGCAGAAAAAACAGGTAAAACAATAAGCCGGCTAGAACGAGGTTCAAGATAGAGAGACCAAAAAGTTTCAAAAACGAGCCATTGCTGAGTGGAAAATCGCGAGTCAATCTAAAATTTTCCTCCTTAACGCCCCTTATATCTTCTGTTATTTGAGCTAATCGTAGTAAAATCTTCTCAGATTCTTCGACACTGAAAACTCCCTTTTTTCTATAAAATTGCAGGTATTGCCAGTCATGATATTTATCAATGAGCTGAACTGAAGGATCTGGGTTTGCCTTAATTTTACCAGCTATGGCCCCTTCATCTCTTATAGTTTCCTCGTCTGTAAGCCAGGAAAGAAAGGCAAGATTATCAATCCGGGCAGTTGAATTCACCCCTTCATCACTTTCCTCATTTTTTAAAATAGCTAGAGACATTTACTCCTTTTTAATGGTACCAATATAATTTTCATCTGAAAATTTCAATAGATTTCTATCTAAGAATATTCTATAAACTAAGCCTTTTGCGCCCCTTATACTATAATTATCTACTAAACTAAAAGTCATCAACAACTTAAGTTTATGTTGAATTCTACTTATTTTCTGATTTAAACTTCCGCTTAGCGGGTCGATTAAATCTTTAATAGATTTTTCCATTTCCATAACATCGGAGCGGCTGGAGATACGCATATAAATATTTCTCAACTCCGTTTTATGTTTATAGATATCTTTTAATACTATACCTTCCGGATGTTTCAGGAACAAGATGTAAACCACCTTAGAGAGCGTAGGCATTTTAAGTTCAATATCGCCGTACTCGGGGAAAAAGATGCGATAATTCCGATCAATCAAAACAGAACTAACCACATATTTTCCTGTGATAACGCTACTATTTTGTAACAAATAATTGACTTTGTCATTAAGGTCCTGATCCTCTGTTTTAACTTCACTTAATACTTTCATCAAAAGGCTAAGCGATACGGAGAGATTTTTAGAGGTAAAAATTTCGCGAAGTTTTAATTCCAATTCCCGTTCTTCTCTTTGTTCTTCCTCATCCTTGATTCTATTATCTAAACTATAAAAATGCTCATTTGGAATAGGTCTGAGCTGTAAAATATATTTGACAAAAAAAGCATCCAGGATTTTTTTGTCATCTTCATCTGGTATTTTTAATGATGTGTAAGTTGCTTCTTTCCGGAAATAATTTACATATCTCAAAGTGGCTGTACCCTTAAATTCGGGCAAATTTCCAATATTTACGAGTAATTCATATAATTCGCGTTCCGATTTGCTTGACAGGATACTGACAACCCCTTGGAGTTCACTATCTGATAAAGCGTTCCATTCTGGACAATGATATCTAAGATAATCTAACGAAAGCTCCTTTGTACCTAAGCTTATAAATGTGGGAAAATGAAGGAAATGAAAACCCCTTTTTGTCGCTTGTTCTTGAAGCACGTCATAATTTTCCAGCACATATTGATTAAAAAAAGGCCTGTTTTCGCTACTTATAAGTAGTATGGTATTAAAATCAAATCCAGGGATTGAAGTTCCCTGGATATATGGATTGAATGCCGCATTGTCTTCAAATAAGGTATATTTTGAAAGAATACCTCTATCACTATTCTCCTCAGGAGCCCAGTGCGATACATTGGTATTGAACCAGTTTTTGCTTTGAAAACCATGGTGTTGGGATAATTCAAATTGCTGGTTCGTCAAAACAACCAAACAGCAGCAACCTACTTTCAAATTAGCCTTTGTCATATAGACAAAAAGATCGGGAAATGTTTCTAGCTGAATATATTCATGTACCCAACCCTTTTCTTTTAAGGTCACCAAAGCTATTTGTTCCTCTTCTGTCAAGGCCTCATACCCATAAATGATAACAGGTTTACTACATAATTTAATAATTTCGTAAGCTGCGTAAATATCTTCCTTTATGATGATGAAATCCTTGTCCCAATCGTCTGGTGGAGGTTTAAAAAAAGTTTTTTGAAAACTCATCCTGGCCTTTTGAGCCATCTTAGCAAAAATCGCGGATTTACTTTTATCGGGATTCGTCAAGTATACAAAACCTTCGATTAATAATAAAATTGGCAGCAAAACGACAACGACAAATCCGACGACAAACACGGTAATATTGCTTAATGGATATTCATTAAAGCTATTATATCTTCCAACTTTTTTATACTCATATTTGAGATTTTGAAAAAGGTGAGGGTGTTTTGGTAAGAAAATGGCTGACTGAGCCAGATAATTCGGCATACTTTAATTATTTAATCGTTTGGTGTCCATACAAAATAAGGTTTTTCACCTTTTACATCGGGAAAAACCAATCTTATACTGGCAATGCCGGATTCATTGTACATCTTCCATTCCTGGTTATTAATAATTACATAACTTTTATTGTAGTCTTCAACAAAATAATTCAATTTTCCATTATCATCGGGGATAATTGATACCTGGTCACAAAAGGAATCTTCATCAAAAAAGTAAAAAACGGTGGCTATATCCGTAAAAACCCTAATATAGTAATTTTTATTGGAATCATAGCCACTTGTTAATTCATAACTTTTCTCTGAAAATTCTTTTTTGATATCAGTTACCGAGGAACCGAGTCTGGCCTGCCCTGAAACCTCCAAACACATCATAGATAACGCCAAAATGAATGCTAATTTCATGCCTCTAATTTTTCCATCAAAAGTCGTACAATCGCGACCATTAAAAGAATGTTTGCAAGGTTGCAAAAGAGGAGGGTGAAGGCAGGCTTTGGCTTTAAAAAAACAAAAGATGAATTTACTAGCTAGAGGATATAACTAATTTATTTGGTTAAAATCCCATTTACTTTACGCCAAATACCCAGAGGATTATTGTCTTTTAAGGCATCAGGAAGTAAATCGTCTGGGAAATTCTGGTAACATAGTGGGCGAACAAAACGTAAAATGGCACTTGTTCCTACAGAGGTGAACCGACTGTCGGTGGTTGCTGGAAATGGTCCTCCATGGTTCATAGCTTGCGTAACTTCAACGCCCGTTGGCACATTATTTAGAATCAATCGTCCACATTTATCTCTGATAGTTTCTATAAGCGACTTATTGGTTGTAAGATCTGAAGATTCCGCCATGATGGTGATGGTAAGTTGCCCTTCTAATTCATCCATAATCCGATTCAATTCGTTTATATCCTTACAGGCAACAATCAAAGAAAAAGGACCGAAAACTTCCTGATGGAGAATTATATTTTTCAAAAAAGTAGCTCCTGAAACGATACCCACGGCAGGATGACCATTCAACTTATTATCATCCTTTTCAACCATCTGAATATTTATATCCGGTTGCTTTGAAAAATTTTCTACGGTCTTTTCAAAATTTTGTGCAATGCCCTCATGAAGCATGAGCGCTGCATTTTTTTGCATCATTTTTGAAGTAAAATGATTCGAAAAAGCAGTTAACTCTTCACTTTCCAAACCAATGAGCAGGCCGGGATTAGTACAAAATTGTCCAACGCCAAGGGTTACAGCATCGGCTAATTGTGTTGCTAATGCTTCACTTCGTTCTTTCAGCGCGGCTGGAAATAAAATAACCGGATTAACACTTCCCATTTCTGCAAAAACCGGAATAGGTTGTTTGCGTTTATTTGCCAGATCAAAAAGAGATTTTCCTGCAGTATAGGAACCCGTAAAGGCTACTGATTTTATGGAAGGGTGTTGGGTAAGGAATTGTCCAACTTCTATGCCTCCCTCGACATGGGCAAATACGCCTGCTGGCATTTTTGTTTTTAAAGCTGCCGCCTGGATAGCTGAAGCAACCAAGGTAGAAGTTTTAATATGCGCTGGATGACCTTTAACAATAACGGGACAGCCAGCAGCCAACGCAGAAGCTGTGTCACCCCCAGCTGTAGAGAATGCCAAAGGGAAGTTACTTGCACCAAAAACGACTACGGGTCCAATAGGAACGAGCATTTTTCGTAAATCCACTTTAGGTAATGGCTGGCGATCAGGAATGGCCAGGTCAATTACGGCATCCACCCAGGAACCTTCTTCCAAAAATTCGGCAAAAAGTCGCAATTGACCTGTCGTTCGGGCCCTTTCTCCCATCAATCGAGCCAGAGGCAAATGACTTTCATTGGCAGCTGTTTCAATTAAATTATCTCCAAGATGCTCAATCTCTACAGCTATTTGTCTTAAGAAATCAGCTTTTTGCTTGCCAGAATAATGAGAATATAATTTACTAGCACTTTCGGACGCAACTAAAATTTGACCGATTTCCTTAAAATCTTTATCCATTCTTCACTTCAAATTAAAATTTCAGCTATTTGCTCTGATAATATTCTCCAGTTCAAGAAAATGCTCGGGCGTAGGCATCACCAAAGGGGGACGAACATCACCTGCACTTCTACCGATAATTTTCGCTCCAGCCTTGATCAGACTGACAGCATAACCGTTCTTTTTACCCCTTAAGCGAACTAAAGGAATATAAAATTTCTGGGTTATTTCTTTTACTGTTGAATGATCCCCTGCCCTTAAGGCTTTATAAAATTTATTCGCCAATTCAGGTACAAAATTAAAAGCGGCTGAAGAATAAGTATTTACCCCAATAGATAAATAGGCTTCAGAAATGATTTCAGCCGTTGGTACACCGCCAATATACGAAAGTCGGTTTCCCACAGTCTTAATCGTATCATTCAAATCTTGCATGTTACCTGTACCATCTTTCAGACCAATCAAATTTGGACACGTATCAGCTAATTTTTTGATATATTCAGCGGAAAGAATACCATTTCCACGATTATAATAAATAACAGGCAAAGAAGTATTATTCAGGATGGTTCTGGCATACTCAAAAACGCCCTCCTGAGGACATTCTGTTAAATATGGAGGGAAAAATAAAAGGGCATCAATCCCCGCATTTTCAGCCATTTTAGCAAAAGAAATGGCCTCTGGAATGCTTCTGCCAATACTGGAAATTACAGGTACTCTACCAGCAGTTGTCTCAACAGATACTTTAATAATTTGCTCATATTCACTAGCAGACAATGAGAAAAATTCTCCAGTACCGCCAGCTACGAAAATGGAAGAAACGTCATTGTTTACAAACCATTCAATTCGATCTGCATAAGTATCGGCACTAAATTCGCCTTTTTCATTAAAATCAGTGACAGGGAAGGACAATAAGCCATCTTCGAGGGCTGATTTGATTTTTGATAATTCCATGATTATTTTAGGATTTACATCTATTTTTAATTAGCTGCCTCATCTGATAGTGCTTGAAGCATCGCTTTGATATAGCCATAACAAAAGGAGAAAGCCTGATCTTGAGAACCTTCTAAATGATGGTGAGGAACATGGTCCGGCATAATCATGCCATCAAAACCGACATCACGTAATGCACGTATCACCTGAAAGAAATTCATTTCACCATTATCGGGATAAACCTCCATAAAATTATTGAAAGCACCTTTAATATTCCTTAGATGAACATTAAAAATTTGTTTGCGATCCCCAAAATATTTTATGATTGGGAAAATATCATTTTTTGGGTCTTTTAAACCTTCTGCAATGGAACCGATACAAAAATTAAAGCCATGATAAGGACTTTTGGAAAGGTTAGCAAATCGTTTCATCCCTTCGAAAACTTCAGGACTATTCCAACGCATGATACCTCTATAAGCAGCTGGTACTGGGGGATCGGCGATATGATTTGCCAATTTAACCTTGTATTCTTCCGCAACAGGCAAACAACGTTCCAACATATAGGTGATACGTTCAAAAATCTGGTCAATAGATACATCTCCAGCCACCGTTTTAGGTTGGTTCATTTTCAGAGCTTCCGCATAGTTCCATGTAGAATACTCGGCATTGCCTCTTTTGGGATCAATGGTTTTACCAGTGCGTAAAACCGGTAGAATGGTGGTATTGTAATTCAATACTTTAATCCCTGATTTGGCTGCTACCTGAATCATCTGTTGTAGCATTTCAATCTCCCTGTCTCGTTCCGGACTTTTACCCAACATAATATTGGGTAAAAGTTGTTTATCTATGCCCGCCGAAGTTAATGGCCAGTGATAGGCATCAAGACTAATTCCATATTTTTCACATGCATCCCGTTTTGCCAGTGAATCATCTAAATCCCAACCTTTCCCTTCAATAAATTTAGGCATACCACCATCTATATTATAAACGCCATGTCGGGCTTTAAATTCCAGATTTTCGATGGTTGTGCCACCTGATTGACA
>JBMLQR010000312.1:7315-11883 GCA_049241465.1 Saprospiraceae bacterium
ACCGGATGAAAGCCCAGATTTGCATTTTGTGCCATACCAGCCAAAATACCTGCTGCAGTAATTAGGGCCACGGTGGCTGATCCTTGAGCTGTTCTGACTATGGCTGTAATGAAAAAAGCCAATGGAATCAGTGCCATTTGATAATCTTTGGTCAAGTCAGCAATTCGACCACTAATACCTGTTTGTTGTAACATACCCCCAAAAGCACCGCCTGCTGCTGTTATTAGAATAATACCTCCACCTGTCATCAACGCATTTTGAGTAAAAGCCGTCATCGCTGATTTATCGCTTTTTTTCTGATAGGCTAAAACCAAAAGAGCAAATACAGCCCCCATAAATAAAGCAATATTTTTATCTCCAAAAAACAAAACCACTTCCATAATACCATTAAAAAAACCAGAGGAAGTCAAGGGTGCATCAGATGTATGAAACGCTTCCACAGCAGATCGTATGCAAATGGTAACTAATGGAAATACGGCAGGTAAAAGGGCTAAACTTAATCTTGGTAAATCCTTGTCACTTTTATTAGCGATGGCCGCAATATCCTCTAAACGGGCATCTGGCGAATCTCTTAAGGTAATGGTAGTATTTCTATTTAACCATAGGGCTACAAAATAACCAATGGTAATGGTACAAAGACCTAATATAGTTCCACAAACCATCATCAATCCGATGGGAACATTCAATGCACCGATTAAAAATAATGGACCGGGAGATGGTGGAACAAACGAATTGGCCATAACGCCTCCGGCAATGACAGATAAAGCTAATAGCAGATAATTTTTTCCAATGCGCATACTCATTGCCTTCGCTAACGGCATCATCAAGAAAATAACGGTATCCACGAACACGGGAATAGTTAAAAAGAAACTACTTAAAATGAAACCGATAGCGGAATGCTTTTCACCTGTCACTTTCAACATGGCCCGAATTATTCTTTCTGCGGCACCACTATCAAGCATTGATTTTCCAATGATAGCCGCCATCGCAATCAAAATACCAATTTTAGCACAGGTATTTCCAAATTCAGTGCCAATACGTTCTCCAATACTTTTATGTGACAACTTCAACGCTTCAGCAGCAGCTGTTCCTTTGGCCAGATAAAACTGTTCGACAGCTATGGTTGGCGTCAATAAAGCCACAGCTACAGCGGCTAACAATAAGGCTAAAAACGGATGGAGTTTTAATCCAATGATACCTCCAACTACAATTACAATGCCTACTAACAAGATAAAAATAGGGTCTGTCATGTGGGATTTTATTTTTTGATTTTCATTTTTTAATTCGAAAATCATTAGGGTTAAAGATCGGTTTCAGGTTAGTGGACACTTAAGCGTCCTATTTTTGACTCAAAATAATCATCCTACCAACGGACAGGTTTAAATTTCCAATTCGGGATTTTTTTCTGCATTTCAGGTTCATCATCCCGCTTTTTTAAGCCACAAAGCAAATAATTTTGATGCAAAACGGCCAATGCCTCACGATCTAATTCCACACCAAGTCCGGGCGCTGAAGGAACTGCTACGGAACCCTCTTCAAATGTCAATCGACCCCCAACGATAACCTCATCAGATTGCCAGGGGTAATGAGTATCTAAAGCGTATTTTAAATTTGGAATAGCCGCTCCCAAATGAACCATTGCTGCCAAAGAAATACCGAGATGACTATTGGAATGCATAGATAAATCCCGTCCGAAAGTATCACAAACGGTGGTCAATTCCATGGAAGAACGCAAACCACCCCAAAAATGATGGTCACTCAATATAATATCTTCAGCTCCAATAGCAATACTATTAGGGATATCTTGAAATGACGTGGTGCACATATTGGTGGCTAAAGGAGTTTTCAACGCCTTCCTAACTTTTGCCATATTTTTTTGACCTCTTGTCGGGTCTTCCAGATATTCCAACACCCCTTCCATTTCTTTACCATATTTGATTGAGGTACTGACTTTCCACAAAGCATTTGGATCGAAACGCAGGGGAACATCGGGCCCAAACGCTTTATGTAAAGCAAGAATGGTATCAACTTCAACCCGAGGATTAAAAACGCCTCCTTTCAATTTAAGGGATTTAAATCCAAAGGATTTGCACATCGCTTTAGCCTGAACCACCATTTCATCGGGAGTCAAAGCATTCGCCTGACGTGCAGCGGCCCAACCAGTTGCATTGGGGTCTATGCCAAATTCAAGCGGGCCCCCAGCGCCTTCATATTTGTAGAATAAATAAGCAGAAAAAGGAACGGCATCTCTCCTTTTTCCGCCTAATAAGTCAACGATTGGTCGATTTACTATTTTACCAATAATATCCATGCAAGCCACCTCAATGGAGCTAAATACATGAACAACCGTTCTTTGATCCCACGGAGTAAATCCTCTGTCTGTCGGTTTTTCCTTACCAAATTCGGCTTGTAAAATATCCTTTATATGGTTTAACTGAAAAGGATCTTGTCCGATAATCAAGCGTTTGCTTCGTTCTAATGCCTTATCAATATCTATATTCCCTGGAATTTCACTAATACCAACGATATTATCATCTGTTACTAATTCCACAATAGTTCTTAAGGCATAGGGCGCATGTAGTCCTGCTGCATTGAGTAAAGGTGGATCCACTACAGCGATAGGTGTAATGTTAAATTCCTTTATTTTAGGACCAGACTGGTTTTTTATTGTCATCATTAAAATGTAAGATAAATAATGCCATAAGATAATAAAATTGACATAGATATAAAAGGGATATATGTCACTTTTTATCCCACCAAACTCTGGTATCCATCACATTGGGTCCTTGTTTAGCTATAGCTGCCTCCACATTCTTTTTATTGACATTTAATTCAGCATCTGTATAGGTTAAACGGCGGATAAAAGGTTCTGTCTTCAGGTCTTTACCAGGGAAGTTATTTGGTGTTAAAACCGGAAAATCACTTCGACGGAAATTAGCCCATGCTTCTGGTCCGTTTAGAAAGGAAGCAACCCAATATTGGGTATTTATCAGTTCCAGCTCCTTTCCAGCTGTCAAGGTATTTGCCGCTGTAAAAGCAGAGATTGCCGCTGCTGGTATCGCAGAACTAGTTCCATAACTAGCATATTGCTCCATATTAGCCCTGATACCATTGGCATAAAATGTTTTAGCATCTCCAGTAGTCCAGCCTCTAAAAGCGGCCTCAGCCAATAACAACTGTGTTTGTGCATGGGTAATTATGAAGCTTGGCGCATTTAGACCTGCCATACGGGTACGGTCAAGCTGGCTGTAATCCCACAAACTTTGTAATCCACTAGCTTTGGCAATAGGAGCTATCGTCGTATTATCATAACCCTGAGGTGCACCAA
The DNA here is from genome assembly GCA_049241465.1 of Saprospiraceae bacterium. Lineage (GTDB taxonomy): Bacteria > Bacteroidota > Bacteroidia > Chitinophagales > Saprospiraceae > BJGN01. The sequence continues at coordinate 10,644 of JBMLQR010000312.1, forward strand.
TTTGAACTGAAGTATCCCTGTTGGCTCTTGTTTCCACCTGTTGAGCTCCACTCGTGGCCCCGACATATCGAACCGCTATAGCTGCTAAACGAGGATCTTTATTGGCTCTTAAGTATTTTACAAAATCATCAGAGAGATAAAAGAAGGCTGATTGTCCACCATTGAGTTGAGCGCCGACAGGATTGGCATAATTGGCATTGTGCACTAATATTGCGTTATCACTATTAGAGGTCATTAATCCACCAGAAACTGCTTTTTTTACAAATTCAGAAGCCCTGGCAGGATTCACCTTAGACAAACGCATAGCAGCACGAAGCAAAAGTGAGTTACCTAATCTGCGCCATTTGGTAATATCACCAGCGTATAAGACGTCATTCGTAACTCTCGGTTTTGCTGCATCTAAGGCAATAGAGGCTTTTTCCAATTCATTTAAAATATCTGTGTAAATGGCTTCCTGAGTCTCATAAATGGGTGCAGAAATACCTTTCAAAAAATTTTGACCCGCTTCCGAATAGGGAATATCTCCGTACGTATCTGTTAAAACCATGAAAGCATGAGCTTTCCAAATACGAATCATATTATATAAATTTGAACGTGCGGGAACATCCTGAGCCTGTGAAAGGCCGTCCACCAAACCTTTTATAACCGATTGATAATACCGGTCCCAGTTTGAGGAAGAAAGGCTTCGATTATCTTGATTAAAATTAGCCCCTGCGCCAGAACCTGTGAAGGGTGTAATCATCTGTTTTACGATAGTTGTCTCATAATTCAGATTATTATAAACGGGTGCACTATTTACAATAGCTGAATTTAGCTGTAACGCAGGATCAATCTTGGTTAAAGCCGTAGGATTGATATTCATTTCATCAAAACCTTTGTCACATGAAGTGGCAAAAAGGTAGCAAACCAGGATGAGAAAATAGGGTGTTATATTTTTCATTTTCTTTTGTTTTCGACAGTTTATTTTTTAAAAAAGCAAATAAGTTGGTTAAAATTTCACGTTCAAATTAATTCCGATATTACGGGTAACTGGCAAACCGGTTGCTTCTAAACCAACCAGGTTATCTGAAGGGAAACCAAATTGTTCAGGGTGAATATTATCGACCCATTTTTTCAATACGGCTATATTATTTGCAACGATACTTAATTTGGCTCCTTTCACAAACTTGATATTTTTAACCAATTTACTAAAATTGTAACCGAAGGTGATTTGGCGCAATTGCCAAAGTCCGGCATTGGC
>JBMLQR010000312.1:11983-15865 GCA_049241465.1 Saprospiraceae bacterium
AAAATATTTGTAAAACCACCCACATAAACGGGTACGGCACTTCCAAAGGCAATTTGAGTGGCAGTACGCAAAGGACGTCCATTTCCGGCGTCAAAAACTTGTTTACCTGAAGCGTCCCTGAGATAACCGAAACCATATAATTGACCCAGTGGCTGGCCGACAACCTGACGTAATTCACCGGTAAATTCACCCGTTCCAACGGTAATTTCACTTAAACCTCCTAAATCCAATACCTCTGACTTATTATAAGCAAAGTTGACTACGGAATTCCATTTAAAATGAGTTGTATTTACAGCATCCACATCAATTAACAATTCAACCCCTTGATTTCTACTTTTACCAACATTAACTAATTCCGTTAAAAATCCACCTGCATTAGATGCTTGTTTACGTAAGATCTGGTCAGAGGATAGTTTATCATAATAAGAAATATCAATCCCCAGGCGATAATCAAATAATTTTAATTCCACCCCAGCTTCCTTTTCAGAAACCCTCATTGGGCGCAAATTAGCGTTGGGTACAATGGAGCCTGCAATACTACCAAGTGGTGAGGTTCCAAATAATTGAGTATTAATATTATAGAATAAATTATTAGAATAAGGCTGAACATCGGTATCACTACCCACTTCAGCATAAGCAGCCCGTATTTTTGCAAAACTCAACCAAGAAGGCAATTTATCTCTTAGCGCCTGAGATAAAACAAAACTCGCAGTCACAGAAGGATAAAGAATGCTACGATTTTCAGGAGAAAGGGTGGAAAACCAATCATTTCTTGTCGTTCCATTTATGAATAAAATATCATTATAAGATAATTCAGCCGACCCATATAAGGAATTCACCTGACGTTCAGAAAAATCATAAATAGGATCTTTTGCGCGACCATTACTTAATGAATACAGATCTCTTACAAAAAAATCTTGTACGAGTACATTAAGCCGGCTAATTTTGCGATACATCTGATTCCCCCCTGCAGAAACATTTAAGCCTACTTTACCAAAAGTCTTATTTGCTCCCACCAAAAAGTCAGCATTTAGCTCTCTGACTGTTCTTGAATCCTGCACATATTGGCCATTTACGAAACCTGCAGGCGCAGCCACCTGACGTTGTGTTCCTGTAGGTAAATTGTATTCTTGTTCACGCGCATAATAATCCTGCCCAACACGTGCCTGAACATATAACCAATCTGTTACATTATATCTACCTGTAATATTTCCAAAAACACGATCATTGGAAATTCTATCAAATCTTTTAAGGGCGAAATAAGGATTTGTCCTGTTGGTAAAACGAGACCAGACCGTTTCATTTCCATTTGCATCTTCTGCATTTTCTTTCAATAATGCCAGTGGCATGGAGTTGGCCATGCTAAAGATGATAACGGGACTGAAATCTTGTTCTGCTATATTTGGTGGGTTAATCCGGTTTTCATTGGAATAATTAATATTACCAGAGATAATTAGATTTTTTGCAAAAGTTTGATTGAAACCCAGGTTTACTGTTTTGCGATTATAACCGGAACCCTCTAAAATAGCCGTATTTCCTAATTGGGATCCTGAAAGACTAAAACCGCCATTCTGACCACCTGAAGAAATAGTTAACGTATTTGTCAAGGTGCTTCCAACCCTATAAAATTGGTTAATAATTCCCCTTTGAGGTTCATAGGGCACGGTAAGATTATTAAATAAGGTATGCGTCATTCCGGGTTGAAATTTTTCTCCAAAACTCCACTGACCCGACGTTGGAAATGCAGTGGTAGGTCGGACACCATTCTCACCCTGACCATATTCATATTGATAATCGGTATAATCTAAAGGTTTTTCATTGGTATAATTGGCATTATAGGTTATGGATACTCCCTGACCTTTTGCCCCCGATTTAGTGGTAATCATTATGACCCCGTCTTTTGCACGAGAACCATATAAAGCAGAAGCTGCCGCACCTTTTAAGACCGTCATATTTTCAATATCATCCGGATTGATACTACTTAGACCATCCCCACCATCGGAAGTTCTATTTGAGCCTCTTTCTGCCACATCACCCCTTGCACCATTATTGGTATTGTCAATAGGCACTCCATTTACAACTATTAAAGGAGAGTTATTACCTCCAAATGAAGACTGGCCTCTAATACGAATTTTACTGGTTCCAGCCGCACCCGATCCAAGGGATGTAATATTTACACCAGCAATTTTACCCTGTAAAGCATTCATAAAATTGACGCTTCTATTTACCGAGACATCTTCCCCGCCCACTGTCGCTGTGGCATAACCCAAACTTTTAGTCTGCTTTTTAACACCTAGGGCGGTTACGACCACTTCTTCCAGTTCTCTACCTTCCTTTAGTTGAATATTAATTGTATTCCTTCCTTCTATTGGAATATTTTGTGTTTGATAGCCTATAAAGCTGATGATTAAATTTCCATTAACTTCATTATCCTCAATTTGCAACACAAACTTTCCATCAATATCAGTGGAAACACCCTTAGAAGTACCCTCTAACAGGATGGTTGCCCCGATAAGAGGTTCATTACTTTCGTCGGTAATTGTACCGGAAATAGTAAAGATAGGTCGTCGAATTATGGAGGTATTATTGTCTTTTTGTCGTTCCAGCATGGAAAAACCAGGGGAGATCGCACTTCTCAAACGGCTAAGAATTATTTGTTGTGCATCTGCTTCATAATCAATACCTAATGGTTTAAGGACATTTGATAAAACATCGGCCAAACGTTGATTATTTGCTTCAACCGTTACTTTATGATTAGTCTGAATTTCGCGGTGATTGTAAATAAACCTAGCCTTTGTCCTCTGTTCTATGGTAACAAGGACTGTTTTAAGGTTTTCGTTAGTTAGTTTAATAGAAAGTTTTTCGTCTAAAACCCCTTGCCCATTAAGACTATTAGCCTGAATGATTCCAGCTGTGGCAATTAAAACCAAAATTTGGGTAAATGTAATTTTCATCACTTTGAAAAGAAAATCTGTTTTCGTTTTCATACTATTGTAAGGTGTTTAGTTAATATTAAAATTGACTTTCCTTACTGATAGCAAAACATTATTTCAGATACTCGTTTAAGAGCAAATTTTTATAAAAAAATTTATTTTAAAGAATGTTCCAAAAAACAAGTTGGTTTTCTCATTATTTCAAACAGCCTTCACTGTGAATAATTATTTGAGCGTCTGTTTTCTCATACGTTGAATGGGTAATCTTACAAATGAGATCCAATTTTTTGAATAACGATTCATCTGAAAGATTAGCGGTCAAATAACAATTTTCCATTGCCTTGTTATCAAAAATTACAGTAATGCCATACATTCTCTCCAATAAGGAAAAAGCGTCTGAAACAGGCTTTTCATCAAAAATAAAATCTTTGAGTGGCAAATTGATAAGCGCCACAGGCTGTTCTACAATAGATTTTAGCAGGCGTTCTTCCTGCGTAGAATAATCTACCTTTTGGTTTGGGGTTAACACAACCCCGACAGATTCCTTATATAAATTTTGTTTTGCCCGCTCCTGGTCTTTTCTTGTATATACAGATACTTTTCCCGTTTTAACCTCAACAGAAACATTTTTATTTTTCATAGAGTTAACTAAAAAACTCGTACCTAAAACTTGTGTGGATATATGGTCTGTATAAACCCAAAATGGTTTTTTAACATTTTTTACCACGTCGAAAAATGCTTTGCCTGCTAAATAAACTTCTCTTTTAGTTGACTCAAATTCTTTTGGGTATCTTAAAATACTAAAGGGATATAAAGTTACCGTGGTACCATCAGCTAAAATTATTTTTTGGATAAGGGTGTCTAAATTGCGTTTTTCAATAAAATCGTTATTTGAATTTGAAAATACCGGAGCAGTTTCCAATTGTTTTTTAGGCACTGTAAAATTAGA
>JBMLQR010000313.1:0-6130 GCA_049241465.1 Saprospiraceae bacterium
ATACCTGGGAGAAATTGGTTGAAAAGGCTAATTAAAATGATAAAAAACATAGTCGTCGGAACAAATTTTTACAAAATTAAATAAAATTTAGTTATGATGTTGAAAAAAACAGGCTATTCATTTCTTTATTAGTATTAAGTTTTTTAAATTAGATTGAAATGAAAATTCTATAAAGTTATGACGCAATTAACTCAGAATCGCAGAAAATTTCTTTGGTCAATGGGCGCGCTTTCCTTAACCGCGATTTCGGGCTCCTGGGCTTTTTCTTCTTCAAAAAAGGCTGGAAAGAAAGTAAACAAAAGGGATGTTATTTATTCGCTTATCGAGGGAAAAGTAAATGAAGATTATATACCTTCCGCATTTTTTGTTCACTTTGGTGAGGGTTTTAAAACGGGTGATGCTGCGGTGAACCGTCATTTAGAATATTTTAATTCCATTGATATGGATTTTGTGAAAATCCAGTATGAAGCGGAGTTCCCTCTTTTGAAGTCTGTAAAAAAACCAGAAGATTGGGCAAATATGCCATTTTATAAAAAGGATTTTTATGAAAAACAACTCTATGTTGTTAAGGAGTTGGTTAAAAAGGGAAAAAAACAGGCTCCGGTCATTGCAACGCTTTATTCTCCTTTTATGAGTGCAGGGCATTCGGTAACCGGCGATGTGCTTACCGAACATCTTAAAATGGATCCGGAAAAGGTTAAAAAGGGAATGGATATTATTACCGAAAGTACCCTCATCTTCGCGAATGAATGTATAAAACTTGGGGTTGATGGATTCCTGGCGTCCACCCAGGGTGGCGAAGGGTTCAGGTTTAAGGATCCTTCAATTTTCAAAGAATATGTTAAACCTTATGATTTAACAGTGATGAACAGGATTAATGAGGCATGTTCTTGTAATGTACTTCATATCTGTGATTATGTAGGTGATTATGATGATCTTTCTCCCTTCGTAGATTATCCCGGACACATTGTTAACTGCTCAATGAAAGTGGCAAATAACATGCTTCAGCCATCTGATATTTATCGTCAGTTTAATAAACCCGTCTTTGGGGGACTCGAAAAAAGAGGTCCAATTTCTCAGAAAAGTCAATTTACCCTTACTTCTTCCGTTAAAGAGGTTTTAAAAAATGCTCCAGACCGTTTTATTCTCGGTGCAGAATGTGCCTTATTAGGAAATATTGACTGGAAGCAGGTGCGTATGGTTGTCGATATCGCTCATGGGGCGGTTTGATTTAATATTTTAAGACGATACACAAACAATCTTACTGTTACCACCCAAGGTAGGAATAACCTTTATTTGGGTGGTAATCCTATCCTTCAATTCTGAAACATGGCTAATGATGCCTATGCTTCGTCCTCGTTTGTATTGAATTTCCTCTAACATGGAGATGGCACTTTCCAGGGTGGCTGGGTCTAAACTTCCAAAGCCTTCATCGATAAATAAATTACCCAATTCAGCCTTTCCCGATGCCAGATCACTCAATCCAAGCGCCATGGAAAGGGATACTAAAAAGGATTCGCCTCCTGATAGGGTGCTTTTAGCAGCCCGGCGGTTGTTTCCCATGTATTGGTCTATCACATATAGATGGTTCAGGTCTTCCCCATCCTGATGCATATCCAATAAATAACGCGCATTAATTAAAGCAAGATTGCTATTTGTCGCCTGTAATAATCTCTTCAAAGTCAATTCCTGGGCATATTCATTAAATCTTTTACCCTGTGCATCGCCAATCATGTTGTTCAATAACTCGAAAGGCTTGATTTCCTTTTTCTTTTCATCAAGGGCAATCAGCTCCTTTTTATACTTGTTTCGAGCTTGTTGGTCTGTCTCAATAATCTGTCCAATGCTTCCCTTTTTTGTGTGATGTCCTGAAATGGTATCTTCTAAAATTTTCAAATCGTCGATGATTTGATCCAGTTGTATCTCTGGTTGATCCTGTTGTCTCAAGATTTGCAGCTCTTTCTCGAAATTTGTTTTATTCGTATCCAGCGAAGTTTTCCGCTGGGATAATTCATCTTTTTTATGTCGAAGCCTGATTCTCTCTTCAGACGAAAGATTGATACTTTCCAGCGCTTCAGGTGATAAAAATCCAGCGTCTCTAAGGTTTTGCAGAAAAAGGTCCTTTTGACTTGAAAATTCCGTCTTGAGGGTCGCTATCACTTTCTGATTTTCAACTATTTGGTCGGTTAGAGAGGTTGAATCGGACAGTAATTGCTGCATTTTTAATGTTTCCTCCCGGGATGTAGTAATGGGTTCTTCAATATTAGGAAGTTCGCTTAAGGCCAGAGAAGCGGCCTGAAAAGAAAAATGGGCATCGTTAAACACACTTATTCTGGCGTCTAGTTCCTTTTTTTCCTTCTCAATACTAAGAATGGCTGTTTCAAGTAACTTACTTTGGACGTCAAGTTCCTTTTCCAATGGTCGGTATTCGTCCTCCAGTTTTTTATATTCCACTTGTTTTTTTGACAGATTTTGCAGGAAAGGTTTTATGTCATTAAAATCGGAAATATTTAAATTTTCACTGAAATAGGTTAGTATCTCCGCTTTTTTAGCATCAAGATCATCAAATCGATTCAATTTATTCTTTTCACCTTGCCATTTGAGCTGGAGATCATCCAGTTTGTTTAATGCTGTTTTTAAGCTTTGTAACTGAATTTTCTTTGTGATGGTATCGTTAAGCGTCCGATGTAAATTTTCGTGTGTTTGAGAAAGAGGTTCCAGGTTGACTAAGTATTTTGCTGTTACAGACTCATGGCTTAAAACATGGATTCTTTGTTCAATATCTAGTATTCTGCCGTCATTTCCTTCTTTTTTAGCTATTAGAGCCGTTATTTTTCTATCTATTTCCTCTTTTTTATCAACTGATATTTTAAGAGAAGATTGGTGCCACTCCCGTTTGGAAGCCATAACCTGATCGGAAATACCTGTATGGCCCGGATGATGAACGGAGCCGCATAAAGGACACGGTTCGCCATCGACCAGATGTTCTCTTAAAACAGCCAGATCTTTTTCCTTTGCGGCCAAGGCCAGTATTTTTTCGATTTCAGCCAGAGCATCCCTATGTTGTTGTATCTCTGCTTCCAACAACTTGCAATGATTAATTAAAGGAGGTAAGGATGCGTCAATGTTTATATTTTCCTGAAGTAAAAGTTTTGATTCTTTTTCAAAAGAAATGATATTTTCTAACTGAAGCAGTACTTGTCGAAGTTGACTTTCCAGGTCGTGCACTTCAACGTAATCTTTTTCAATCTCATCCCGTTGACCTAATTTTCGTAAAGCCTCTAATTGTAAAAACAGGTTTCTTTCTTCTTTTTCAATGACGTTTCTGGCGTCTTCTAACTTAATATGAAGATCAATGCCTAACTGTTGAAAAAGGGAGTTTCTAAAGTTGACTAAAGATTGGAAATATTGTTGTCCGACAGCTAACTTTTCAAAAAGGGGGATATCCTCCTTAAAAGTCTCCATTTTTGCTCCAATCTCCTCTTTTTTTTCTCCTATTTGAAGAATTAATGCTGATTTGTCCGTCTTTATCTTTTCTGCATCCAGATAATTTTTATTTGCTTTTTCTTTTTCGGTAAGGGCTGCTTGATAAGCAGTATTCTTTTGGGTCTTATGATCAATGGCTGCTTGTATGGCTGCCAGTTTTTGTGAAAGCTGCTCGATGAAATTATCTTTCGTTAGAGGAACACTTAAAAGGTCAGACCAATAGGTTAATTTATCATGAATTTCTTTTCCTTTACTATCCAGGGAAATCTTATTTTTATTAATTTTACTATCCAATGAATGAATGTCATCTTCCTTCTGCTTTAGAGCATCCCGGTCATTTAAAAGAGGATGGAAACTATCATATCGTTCCAGCCGCTCCCTATTGGGTTGAAAAACAGAATTTTCCTGTTCCCACTGCATCAGATCAGTCTTCACATTCTCCAGTAATGAGGATTTAGTTACTATTTGCTCTTTAATTAATTTTAAGGCTATTTTCTTCTTTTTTTCCTCATAAAAATGGTTCAATTCAATTTCGAAGGTATTCAATTGATCTTTCAAATCACTTAACTCAGCACCGGAAAGCAGTTGGATATTTTTCAGTCCTTTTTCATCCTCTTCTATTTTAATTTTCAAAGCGCTATATTTCTCATACACTTTTTTACCTACTTTTCTATAGATATCATCTCCCGTTATTTTCTCCATTAAGGTATATCTTTCCTCTTTATTGGCATTTAGTAAGGCAGAAAATTGGCCTTGAGCCAGCAGTACACTTCGGGTAAACTGGACAAAATCGAGGGAAGTGATTTGGGTGTTTCTGGCGGGTACTTTAGTATTGGTCTCTAAAAGAACCCATTCATTTTTGTCTTTGTCAAACGTCGATAATTCTTGTTTTCTGTCGTTCAGGTTATTGTTCCTGTTATAGGCAATGGACCACTGGCTTTTATACAGATCCATGCCCTGGATATATTCAACACTTACCAAAGCCTCGGCAGCTCCTTTGCTGATTAATGCCCCTGATTTTAAAAGTAAACCACTGGTAATACTTTGATCGAGGCGGGGCGATGCATTATAAAGTGCAAGGCAAATGGCATCCAAAATGGTACTTTTTCCTGAACCGGTAGGCCCTGTTATGGCAAATAAAGCACTGTTAGCCAATGGATTTATATTAAAATCTATAAGATGATCACCTGCCAGTGAATTCAGGTTTCGGATGAATATTTTTTGGATTTTCATAAGATTAATTTTCAGTTTGCACTTCTTCCATGATTAAATTGAACACCGTAAGGCAGGCATCCTTATCTTCTTTTATTAGGGTGTTTGATTGTAGAATATTTTGGAAAACTTCGGCAGGTTTTATATCGGACAAAGTTAGGACATCTGTTAAACTGGAAAGGGAAGCCAGGCTATTCTTGAAGCCATACCTGTAATTCGCAATTCGTACATCGTCTTTTTTCTCTATCGCCAACTGGTCTATAAATGCAGATATATCTCTTCCAATGGCTGGATTATAATCTTCTTCAATAATGACAATATCTATTAACAGGGGTAATAATTTATCATTCGTCAGATGGTTGATTTCATTTTTGACCGATATAAAATCTCCTTCAACCCTTTTAAGTTCCCGAAATACAGGAATTTTAATGGATTCACTTTTTATTTCTTTTCCATCAATGGTCAGTAAGCGAACGATTTTTTGCTGTTTTCTTTCAGAAAAACTGAGGGCGATGGGTGAGCCACTGTACCAGATATGGCTTGATCCCTGTACATTTTGAGGTAAATGGATATGGCCCAGGGCTACGTAGGCAAAATGTTCTATGGGAAAACATTGGGCATCAACACTACCCAGATTACCTACCTGTATCTGGCGTTCTGAATCTGAAACGGAGACACCACTGGCAAATAAATGGCCCATGGCAATGACAGGAATCCCTTTTTCATGATATTCTTCTGATGCTACGGCTACTTTTTGATAGTAAGCTTTTATACCATTTCTAACCGCTTGCTCTACCGATTCAGTGGATGCATCTAATCCTGGTGTTCGAATATCCTGGTCCTTTAAATAAGGAACAGCGGCAACAACTACCGTCGGCTCATTTTCTTCATTAATTGAAATAGGTATAAGGAGATTTTCTGTTTCAGTCGGCGCATGGCCAACTACGTGTATGTTTAGATATTGTAAAATTTCCTTCGGCGCTTCAAGCATTGCGGCAGAATCATGATTACCAGCGGTAATGATTATCTTCTTTATTCCCAAGGGAATCAATTGAGCTAAAAATTGATAATATTGTTGTCGGGCGTAAGTGGGAGGGTTAGCCTTGTCAAAAATATCGCCTGCAATGAGAAGGGCGTCCGGTTTATGTTCAGGAATGCAAGTGTTGAGTAGCCAGGAAATAAATAATCGATGGTCTTCTTCTAAGGATTCGTTATATAGATTTATTCCTAAATGCCAGTCGGCTGTATGTAATATTTTCATTTTTAGGCTAATTTAAACAAAAAAACCACCGGAACTTTTATTTCCGATGGTTTTTTCAAAACGTAGTTTAAAAACTATTTATTTTGGTAACACTACAGAGTCAATAACGTGAATAACGCCATTGTCAGCTTTTAAGTCTGTTACTAAAACAGTAGCTACACCACCATTTTC
>JBMLQR010000313.1:6230-11635 GCA_049241465.1 Saprospiraceae bacterium
AAAACGGCTACTAAATCAGCAGCGGTAACTGCTGCAACTAATGTAGTGTGATCTTTTGATCCCACGGCAATATCAACGATTGTTTTTTGTGCATGAAGTACAGAAAACAAAGAGCTAACAGCTAAAAATACTAAACTTAATAATTTGAATTTCATGATTTTGTTTTTGATTTGAGAATACCAAACGGGAATGGAATCAAATGGTTGCAGAATTATGAATTAATATGAGAGGTATTTTAATTCTTTAGGATGTTATTCATATTAATTGGTCATTTCTACTCATCTTTGTACCGATGGAAATAAATAATAAAATAAACGAAGTACTGGGAAATCTCAATATTTCTGCACTAAATGAAATGCAGGAGGAAGCATTTCAGGCAATAAAAGAGGAATCAGAGGTTATTTTATTGGCACCAACAGGTTCTGGCAAGTCACTGGCTTTTCTATTGCCCGTTTTTGAACTTATAGATGCGAATAATAAGGATGTTCAAATCTTAGTCCTTACCCCAACCAGAGAATTAGCTATACAGTTGGAACAGGTTTGGCAAAAAATGAAAACAGGCTATAAGGTGAACACCTGCTATGGAGGTCATACAATGTCCGTTGAAATTCAAAATCTAACCCAGCCTCCTTCCATTCTTATCGGTACGCCAGGTAGAATACTGGACCATCTGGGTAGGAGGTCGTTTGATCAAAGAAAGGTTAAAATTTTAATCTTAGACGAGTTCGATAAGTCTTTAGCCATGGGTTTTCAAAACCAAATGGCACACATCATAAAAACGCTCACTGGCTTAAGAAAAAGGGTGCTTGTCTCTGCAACACAAAAATTACAAATTCCTCCTTTTGTGGGCATAACCACTCCTGTAACTTTACTTTTTTCAACGATTGGCGAAAAAACCACAGAGGGGTTAAATCTTAAGGTCATTTATGGCAAAACTGACGATAAACTGAACCTTTTGTTTGATTTGCTATGTTACCTGGGGGCCTCTCCCACGATTATCTTTTGTAACCTGAGGGGAACTACCGAGGATGTTAGCGCAAGGTTGGCCGAAAAGGGAATAGTCAGTGCCTGTTTTCATGGGGGTATGACCCAGACTGATAGAGAAAAAACCTTGATTTCTTTTAGAAATGGCAGTCTTATTTTTCTCATCTCTTCTGATCTCGCCGCCAGAGGTTTGGATATTCCCGAAGTGAAAAATATCATTCATTTTGAAATTCCATCAAAAAATACAGACTTTATTCACCGGAATGGTCGTACAGCCAGAATGCATGCGGAAGGTAATGCCTTCCTCTTGATAGGTAAAAATGAAAGGTTGCCCGTATATTTATCAGAACCTCCTGAAACATTTGAGATTCCAATCGTTGACTCTCTTCCTGGCGAATCACCTTGGATTACCTTATATATTAGTGGCGGTAAAAAAGATAAAATTAGTAAAACAGACATTGTTGGTTTCTTAGTAAAAAAGGGTGGGTTGGAATTACATGAAATTGGTAAAATTGAAGGTATGGATTTCATGTCATTCGTTGCAGTCCATCGAAATAAAGTGGAGGAGTTGTTGCTAAAAGTAAAAGATGAGAAATTGAAGGGTAAAAAATATCAGATCAGATTGGCAAGATAAAGTTTTGATAATGTATAAATTATGTGTATTCCTTATGTTATTAGGTATTAATATACCATTATTTGGAAGGGATACAACGCTTTACAAAATAGTAACATCGACAAAGCCAATTAGAAGTCTGACAAAGTCAAATGGTAACATTATTGTTACTCGGTATGATGGTGTGTTTGAATTTGATGGTGAAAATTTCTTTAAAACAAGTATTAATAAGGAAAAGGTAAAGGTTACAAATAATGGTAACGAAAATTGGGCAAAATTAGTCAATCCAAAGTTAGATTATGCTCAGGTGGAACTTTCAAATGAGGGCATTTACTGGGTATTGATTAAAAATAGATTTATTTATGGGTTTAAAATAGCAGATAAATTAAAAAAATCACTGCCTAATCTGGCTATTAGAGGTATATACGCAAACAACCATTCCCTGCTTGTTTCCACCTATAAAGGTTTTTATTTAAATCAAAAGCTAGTTTTTCCAGAAACCCTTCTTTTTTCAAATAGTAATATTACTGAAGATAAGGGGCATTTTTATTTTGTGGCCAATGGCGAAATAATCTATAAAATGAGCATGGATGGGTCTGAACTTGAAAAAATAATAGATCGTAGTAAATTAGAGAAGATTAATCAGCCAGCTGTGATTATTTTCTATAAGGGAATACTCTATATAGGAGGCGAAAAAGGATTAGCTTTATATGATAAAAATAAAAAAATCCACATTCTTAAGGAAGGATTGGAAATTCATAATATGACTATTATTAAGGATAAACTTTGGATATCTGCCAGTGACGGCGTGTATATCATTGAAAATAAAAAACTTAATAAGGTTTTCAAAATAAATAATAGTACCGGGGTTTTTGATTTGGACGGTTTGATTGTTTCTACCTGCTACGAAGGACTGTGGACGTATGATAGCCAAAAAAATAGATTAAAAAATATCTTAGCAGGTTCCCCTTATGAAAAATTAGAGACGGATGCTTTTTATGAGGATAACTATGGTAATTTTTGGATAAGTACCATTAATGGAATCATTAGATATCAAAGAGATAATAAAAATATTTCTACCTTTTTGGAAGGAACTGAATTCAATAGGAGGTCCTATTATTTTAAAGGGGATACCATCTATCTTGGAAGTAATGGAAATGGATTAATCAGTTTCGATATTAAGGAATTGATTGCTGAAGATGGAATTAACGCTCCCTCAAAAGAAAATTTCAGGTTTTTTTACCTGGCTACCTTCATTTTTGTGGTTGGTTTGTTGATTGTGTTTTTTTTAAAATTTAAATTAAACCCGGTAAATATAATAGTTGACCTTCCGGAAGAGAAAGTAGAAACGGATGAAAATATATTCTTTGCTTCTCTAGAAAATTATATCAGAGATCACATAGATGAGGTTAATGTCGATCAAATCAGAGATCGGTCCGGTTTGACGAAATATGCTTTTTACACAAAATTTGTGGATCACTTTGGAAAAAAACCCAAAGAATATCTATCCGATATAAAGGAGAAAATTCTGCAAGAACGGCAAAATGAGTTATTTAGAAAAAGAAATTCGTTGGACGAAATATAAGAATTGATTAATTTTGTTCCAATACATCCCAAATGACCAAATATCTAACATTTTTTGTATGCTTTTTTCACCTAATCACTTTATCAGGAAGAGATACTACGCTTTTTAAAATCATTACTTCTCCTACGCCCATAAGACACATGGTCAAAATTGATGGGAAAATTATTTTAGCACGTTATGATGGTATTTTTGAGTTTGACGGCGAAAATTTTAATGAATCCAATTACGAATATAACGATTTATCTGCATCCCTTGAAAAAAATGAGCAATGGGCCAAATTGGCAGATGCTAAAATGGATTTTGCTCAAGTTCAATTATCCAGCGACGGTATTTATTGGGTTCTTCTCAAGAATAAGTTTTTATATGGTTTTCGAATTATAGAAAAAATTAAAAGAGTTCTTCCTGAATATTCCATACGGGGTATTTATGTTTTAGGGGACTCTGCTTATGTAGCCACTTATAATGGCTTCTATTTAGGAAATAAACAAATATATAAGGACACGCTCTTTTTTTCAAATTCTAATTTTTGGATAGATAAGGAATACATTTATTTCTCGGCAAATTATGAAGATCATGTTTATCGTGTCGATAAGCAATTTTCAAATCTAAAAATAATAATGCCAGGGCAGGTTAAAAATAAATTTATTTCGAATATCTCGAGTGTATCCATATTTAACGGGTATTTATACGTTGGGGGTCAGAGTGGTTTTGGAAGGTTTAATGAAAAATCTGGCTTTGAATTGATCGATAAAAATGTGGTGGTATCGAATATTCATATCCTTAAAGGTAAGTTATGGCTGGCCTGCGCAGATGGAATTTATGTGTTGGAGGGTGAAAAATTGGTCAGGAAATTCAATGAGGGTAGCACAGGTCTATTTCCCGTGGGTGATAAATTGTTTTCAACTGGTTTTGAAGGCCTTTGGGAATATGATGCGGAGCTCAATAAGTGGACCAATATTTTTAAAGGAACCGTTTATGAGGATATTGAAACCGATGCCCTTTACGCTGATCTGTTTGGGAATTATTGGATAAGTACCATTGATGGAATGCTGAAATACAATATTAAAGATAAAAAGATAACGACTACCCTGGAGGGGACTGAATTTAATAAAAGATCCTACTTTTTTAAAGGGGATACCTTATATTTTGGAAGTAACAGTAATGGCCTCATTAGTTTTGAGGTAGAAAATATGATCTCCGATGATGTCATGAATTCTATTGAAGGTAAAAAGGGGAAATTTGGCTATTTCCTTATGGTTTTATTTCTAATAAGTTTTCTGGTTACTTTTTTTATATGGTTCAAAAGAAAGCAAATGCCTGTTTATATTCAGGATACGAGTAAACAAAATAAAAAAACAGATACGAATAAAATATTTTCAGATCTTGAGATTTATATGAGAAATAATATTGATGATTTGAATGTGGATCAAATCAGATATCAGACGGGATTAACTAAATATGCTTTCTACACAAAATTTCAAGAATATTTTGGGAAAAAACCGAAAGAATTAATTGCTGAAATTAAAGAACAGATTATAGCTGAAAATCAACGAGTTGCAAAATAAAAAAGTAGATTTCCGAAAAAAGTTTGATGAAATTCCGAAAAAATTCCGATGTCATTCAAAATATTTGGACATTTCATCTATTTTTTGTCTCTAATTGTTTTAATAAAATTTTGATAAAGCTATATTTGTTTAAACATAAGTAATAAGGGCTAAAACTAATGATAATATAAAGATTTATAACTGGGAGTAATTTTGGAAATAGGGGAATGCCTTCGGGTTATTTCCCTTTTCTTTTTGTAGGAAAATAAGATTAATTTTACCGTAAAAATGAAGTCTTCAACCCAAATTTCTACTATTTTTCCAACAACTTTAGAACGAGCCTTCAAAACGCCAATGCTTTGTGATGTCACAAAAATACATACTGGCTATAGCGTGACGCCAAGAGTAACGCATTGCACAGAAGACGAAACCTGGGGTAAAAAAGGTGGAACCCGGAAAATATTCATGGCAAAAACGTCATCTTTTAAAGGAGGAGAAGCTTCGTTAGATAAAGTATTGGAAAGAAGAGAAAATGAATATTGGAAAATTGAAATTTCGGACTTCAAAATGCCTTCTATGGGTTTTGAGAAATTTCAGGGAGAATGGTTTACCAAACAAATCAAAGAAGGGGAAGTGGAAATTATTTATAAATATACCATGTACTCCAATAGCCTGCTGC
>JBMLQR010000314.1:0-20865 GCA_049241465.1 Saprospiraceae bacterium
ACAATCAATTTAGGGATTCCCTGCAAATCGTTCACTCTTTGAGGCGTTGTTTTTAAGTTTGTTACCTTCGCCGCCTTTAAAAAACAGTCCTCCACTTCATTTTTATCTCTGACGGTGGTTCCGGCCATATCCAAAACCATCAATTTTATTTTCGTCATCTCTATATTATTTAAAAATTAACATCAAAGCTACCATATTTAATATTTACTTTCTATTTGTCAAAGTACAAAGATTTACCTTTACCCAAATAATTAATCTTCTCTTAATCTTAGAAACTGTAGATTAACATGAACAAGGATCATTTTGATATCGCCATCGTTGGCGGAGGCATCATTGGATTGGCCCAGGCGTGGGAAAGAGCTAAAAAAGGACAGAAAGTAATCCTTTTTGAAAGGAATCCACAAGCGCAGGGAGCTTCCATCAGAAATTTTGGTATGATTTGGCCCATTGGTCAACCTACCGATAGTTATCCCGTAGCTTTAAAATCGAGGGAAATATGGTTGGAGCTGTCGGAAAAGGCAAATTTCTGGGCTGCTCCAACGGGTTCATTGCACCTGGCCTATCACGAGGATGAATGGGCCATATTAAATGAATTCCATGCGTTGTACCACAATAATCCCTATTCGATTGAATTGCTAACTCCTGAAATGGTAAGTCAAAAGAGTGCCGCTGTAAAAACAAAAGGGTTATTTGGTGCTATGTTCAGCTCAACGGAGGTAAATGTCGATCCACGTCAAGCTGTTTGGCAAATGCATAAGTACTTAAAAGAGGTCTTAAACGTACACATTGAGTACAAAACCGTCATTTCAGCTGTTGATTTTCCTCGTTTGCACAGTGGCAAAAAAGTCTGGCAGGCCGATAAGATAATTCTTTGCACAGGTGAAGATCTGGAAACCTTATACCCGGAATATTACCAGTCTTTAGATTTAGTAAAATGCAAATTACAGATGATGCGGACCGCTTCCCAACCGTCGGATTGGTCATTGGGTCCAAATTTAGCTGCCGGACTGACCCTCCTGCACTATGAATCGTTTCTTTCTTGCCCTTCCAGGGAAATATTGAAGAAAAGGATAGAAAATGAATCTTCTGAATATTTAAAAAGAGGGATTCACGTCATGGCTTCGCAAACAACTTACAACGAAGTAACCTTAGGTGATAGTCATCATTACGGAGATACTATATTACCCTTTGATGATCAAAAGACAAATGATCTTATTCTTCAATATTTAGATTCTTTTGCTCATTTTCCCCTCCCTAAAATTCAGTCCTTCTGGAATGGCACTTATGTAAAAAAACCTAATACCAAATGGCATATTGGTGAGGTAGAACAAGGTGTTCAGGCCGTTACTGGCGTCGGAGGTGCTGGTATGACCTTATCTTTTGGACTTGCTGATTTAACATAAAAATGACGTTTATATAATATCGTTTACCACCTCATTTTAAAGTCTGGGTTATATTTTTGACCCGGTATTGCTATTGTTAATTAGTGTTTTTTCATACAATCTGGTTGACCTGAACCTTCACGTGGTTCAGGTTTTTTTACTTTCATTTAATATTCGGATAATCTTTAAGTAATATGGTCATTTTACCTTTATAAATTATTCAAATGAAAAAAATATGACTGCATTACATCATTTCCGGGATCAGTTTTTTAAACAGATTCATACCTCAAATTTAGTATATAACACTTGCTGGGAAGACCCCAGATGCGATAGGCAATTACTCCAAATAAATGAAGAAAGCAAACTTTGTATGATAACCAGTGCAGGTTGTAATGCGTTGGATTATCTGCTTGATAATCCAAAGGAAATACATTGCGTGGATATGAATCCCCGACAAAATGCGCTGTTAAATTTAAAAAAGTCGGTATTTAAAGAAACGGAACATCCTATCTTATTTGAATTATTTGGAGAGGGTAATACATTTGATTTTAAACACCTTTTGAATAATTATTTATCCACTTCTCTGACAGAAAACGACCTCCAATATTGGCAACAAAAAGCGCATTATTTTGAGGCGGATAAAAACAAGGGTAGTTTTTATTACCATGGAACGTCTGGATTAATTGCCTGGTGGTTTAAAAACTTTTTGAGTCTTACCCCAACCTTAAAAGCAGACCTTAAGAAAATATTTTCCTCCACATCGTTAGAGGAACAGAAAGAGAAATATGTGGGCATAGAAAGGAAAATATTCTCTCCCTTTTTTCAGTGGCTTACCAGTCGTCATACTGTTTTAACTATGGCAGGAGTGCCAAGAGCTCAAAGAAATTTGATTCAAGCCGATCATCCGGGAGGGGTCAAATCCTTTATTTTAAATAGTTTGAAACATGTATTTACAAAAATACCTTTGCAGGATAATTATTTTTGGCATATATATTTATTTGGAAAATACACACACGATTGTTGTCCAAATTATCTGAAACCTGAAAATTTTGAGACCCTAAAGGAGAAGGTCAATAAAATCAGCACCTATTCCCAAACCATTACTTCTTTCCTTACTGAAAATCCAGGAACTTATTCTCATTTCATCCTTTTAGACCATTTGGACTGGCTTGCTTATCATAATCCAGATGCTATGCGGGAAGAATGGGAAATAATGCTTAAAAACAGTGCGCCGGGGACTAAATTTTTACTCCGTTCCGCGGCTAATCATTTAAAATTCATTCCAGATTTTGTACATGATGCGATTGATTTTTCAAATAATGAAACACTGATTCAGCATAGCTTAGACCGGGTAGGAACCTACGGTAGTGTGCATTTAGGCATCGTAAAAAACACATTATGAAAACCCAACATAAAACACTGGAACAAACCCTTTCCAGTTATTACCAAATGCATGCCCCCATTTATGACCTGACCAGATGGAGTTTTTTATTTGGTCGTATTGGCATTTTAAAGAAATTACAGATACCCAAAAAACCTTTTTATATATGGGAAATAGGTTGTGGAACGGGTAAAAATTTAGCCTTCCTAATAAAAAAACACCCTGGTATTACCTGTCTGGGCCTGGATACCTCTAAAGAAATGGTTGATATAGCAAAAGAGAAATTAAAGAGTTTTGAAAAAACCTGTTCCATTTTGCATACCACCTACAAAGTAAATCACACGGAGGATTGGGAGAAACCGGATCTTATCCTATTTTCTTATTCCCTGAGCATGATTAATCCTGGTTGGCAAGAACTTCTTGAGCAAGCCCAAAAGGACCTGAAACCAGGAGGTCATATCGCCGTAGTTGATTTTCACCAATCTACTTTTTCCGGATTTAAAAAATGGATGGGTGTCAATCACGTAGAGATGAACGGCCATTTGCTGCCAGTCCTGGAAAAGCTGTTTACCTCAACACAAAAAGAAATAAAATCGGCCTATTTCGGAATATGGCAATACCTGCTTTTTGTGGGTAAGAAATAAAAAAGGAGGCTCCCTCATACAACTTCCTTATTTTACTGCATTAGGTACAAGAAAACGATTGACATTTAACCAATGGATAAATGCCT
The DNA here is from genome assembly GCA_049241465.1 of Saprospiraceae bacterium. Classification (GTDB taxonomy): domain Bacteria; phylum Bacteroidota; class Bacteroidia; order Chitinophagales; family Saprospiraceae; genus BJGN01. Next base: position 3,494 of record JBMLQR010000314.1, read on the forward strand.
CAAACCAACGATTACTGGTTCTGTTGGGATTCCCTAAACCAAAACCATGCCCTCCATTTTGGTAAAGATGAAATTCAACCGGACGACCTGCTTTAAACCAAGCATCGATAATGCCAAATTGGGAATTAAACAAAAAATCGTCAGAGGCAATCACATTGAACATGGGGGGTGCATTTTCAGGAACTTTTACCGGCCCCATACCTCCGTAAATAGGCCCAATAAAGGCTAATTTCATTGTCTGGGAATTGAGAGTAGCATGCATGGTCAATCCTGCGCCAGCAGAAAATCCAATCATTCCGATTCGATTTATATCAACTCCCCATTCCGATGCATTTTTAACAATCAAAGCATAGGCTGCCTCAGCGTCTTCAAGCTGATTGGATAAATCTCTTTGTGCCGGTGGCGAGGGAAGCGTATTCTTCGATGTTTCATCAGGTTTTTGATGTGCAGGGCGAGGTCTGTTCATCCAAGCAGCAAAATCATCTAAAGATACATCCGTAGGATACAATCGATATTTTAGAACAAAGGCAGCAATTCCTTGTTTTGCAAGAGCTTCTGCTACTTCCCAACCTTCATTTCCCATAGAAAGCCAGCGAAAGCCCCCTCCCGGAGCAACAATAACTGCAGCTCCATTAGCTTTACCTTTTTCAGGTAAAAATGGAGTCAGAGTGGCTGTAGAAATATTTCTTGCCATAGGATCTCCCCATTGACGAAACCAGGATTCTTTTGATGGTTGATCTTCCACTGTTCCAGTACCTAAAAGAATGGCATTAGGCTCATTAGGCGCCTCTAAAGGATATATAGTTCCATCTTGGGCATAACTCATCGAAAAGAACCATTGTACGCCTAAAAAAAGAATAAGTTTGAGTGGTTTCAAATAATTTTTACACATGATTTTACAATTTTAAGGGTTTTTAGGGGTTGTGTAATAAAAACATTCCTAATTTATAATATTTCAACAATTAGGAAGATTTTTTTAATCGGTAGTTTAACGTCGATTATAGGTTTTTTTAAACCTAAGGAACTTTTTTCGATGAATTACATCAAACAAAATATCCAGGACTATTTTGTTTGATGTAATGGATAAAGGCGGTTTTACTTTTTGACACTTCATAACCAAAGAATTACAAATTTTCAAATAAGCTTATTAAATAAAAAATCCTGGTTTTAGATATAACTAAAACCAGGATGGTGTATGATATATAAAAAGACAAGGCGTTTAAATCATAAAGTGTATCTTAACATACTTATAACAGCTGATCCTGTTGCATTTACAGAATTTATATAAATATAGGCCCTATATTTTTTGTCAGCTGTCTCCACCCAAACACCAGCTTCTGCTCTAAGTCCGATGGCATAATTAGGCATGTCTGTCATGTCAACACTAGTCAAATCAATGTCATCTACATATATACCAAATTGGAGATTTGCAAGATTTCGATCCTGAAGACCAAAAACTTTCCTAAGTTTAGTGCTTTTTTTCAAACCTGAAGGTAAAGTAACACCAGGTAAAAAGGATGCATCAGCACCAGGAGAAACTAACCCATGAGTAAAGGATGTGGGACTAGCTCTATAAAGATAAACCAAATCTACTTTATCTGGTATAGCGGCAGCAGAAGTGGCATTATAAATTGCCATATCTTCAATTGAAATAAAAGCATTTGTGCCATTGGAAACAGTAAGATTCTTTTTGATACTCATCTTTGAGATATTATATGGCCCCATTTTGTAAGATGCAGTTTTTCCATCGCTACTGTTTACTGAAAAAGTAAAGGAAACCGTTTGACCTTTTGCTTCATCAGGTACAATGTAGTAATATCTAAGTGTTGCCGCGTTGGTATCAACAGTGAAAGTAACTTTCGATGATTTGCCAGCGTCAACTACCGTAGAAGGTGATCCAATCGTAACAGGGATATCGACACCCCCTGAATTGGTATAATAGGACCTGTGCTCTAAATAGGTGCCAGTTCCTCCAGGAATTGAGGCTTCAACCTGTGCCGATACTAACTTACCTTGTGATTTTGGTATAGCCATTGCGTATGCAAATTCAATAGGTAAACTTGCAATACTTGGTCCAATCGTCCTTTTTAAGCAATCATTTGTAAGTTGAGATATTGGTTCAGGCAAGATATATTCTTCTTCCTGGCATGCTGTCAAAGAAGTCAGCAAAACCCAAACCAAAAAGAAAAAATTAAAATTTCTATATAGCATTGCTTTTGATTTAAGTGTAGATATTTTACTGATACTTTATGATTAATTTGTAAGGTTTACGGACTAATCTGTTTCCTGAAACAACCGTAAAAATCTTTGAATCAGCCAAATTTGAAAGATCCATTTTACCTGTTATTTTGGGATCTAATTTACAATCTGTTGCCAAAGTAAACTGAGGATAAACATTTTTGAGATCCGTTCCAAAAAGAACCGATACATCAATCGTCTGTGCAACGGTATCAATGACTGCAGGTGCTGCTCTAACCGTTACAAAATCAGCACCCAGTAATTCAAAATTACTTACAAAACACTCACTCCTGAAGGTAATTAACAGTCCGTCTTCGTCTACAAAACTATCCTTTTCACAAGAAAAAAAACTACCAGTCAATAACAAGACAGTTAAAATTATTTTAAAATATATAGTCATGGCTTACGATTAAAATTCTTTGTTATGTAAATATTTAGGTTATCGCCAGGGAATATTTTGCGTTAATTTTGGATTGCGGTCTCTTTCGTTTGGTGGTATCCTGAAAATGTATGCCTGCTGATAAACCAAATCTGACGCATTCAGGTAATACCTGGTAATATCCGCTCCCCAGGTATCTTTTTTCCAGACACCGACACCACCCGGAGGTCCCCAAACTTTTTCAATGGCTCTCCATCGTCTTAAATCAAATCCACGGTGACCTTCTGCAACCAATTCAACGATTCTTTCCTGCTCAATAGCATCAAAAAAAGCAGATTTACTTGCATATTTTGAAGGAGCTAATGGGGGTAATGCACCTCTTGCACGGATTTTATTTACGCCCGCTATGGCATCAGGAAGGGGACCACTCACTTCATTTGAGGCTTCCGCATACATTAAAAATACATCTGCCAATCTCATAACTGGAAATGCATAATCTCCTTCACTTCTTCCTAATCCTTCATAATTTCTGACAAATTTCCTAAATACATATCCATACAATGCACCATCTGTATTGTAAGAAATATATTTTATACCTCCAATGGTAACATTTGCAGCCCAGGTTTTATAGATAAATGGAGAAAATCCGGTTGACTTCAACGCGGTCAAGCCAATACACATTTCATAATCCCACATGAGGGTTGACTTCATCCGATAATCTCTGTTTGCATAAGTTTTAGGATTAACCGCAGAGTTTACTGTTGTTCTGGCAGCGGAATTAGTTGTAGGATTGAGTGGAACCATTTTTGGAGCAAAATCACCCGTTGTAATCAATTGATATCTGTCTGCCAACTCAAAATAGGGAAGTACCCACACTTGTGATCCTTCAACTGTACGACCTGAAAAATCACGCATTAATTCTTCACCCTGGGAAGGGGTAGTAGGCGTTCCAGAATGAGTAAATACCATTATCATTTCCGGATTACCATTTGCCTTAGGTGTAAACAGTTCGAAATAATTGGGTAATATTTCCGCTCTCCCTAAAGAATCAATCTGGCCTGGATCACCATTTTTATATAAAGTCAATCCAAAATCATTCATTACAGATTTAAAATCTGCTGCAGATGCAGTAAATGCCGCTTGAGCCTCAGCTGCGTCACGCGTGAAGCCTTCTAACTCAGGCCAGCCATTTTTCTTCCAGCTTCCCCAATAAAGATTAAGTTTCCCCCTGAATGCAAGGGCTGCAGGTTTTGATGCTCTTCCCAAAACAGGGTTTTTTGCAGGAAGTTTGGCAACTGCATAATCAAAATCTGATAAAATAGCATCTTTTACCACTTTGATATTCGTTCGCTCGATAGAAGTTACTTCACTGTTGCTATATATAATTTTATCTATATAAGGAACATCTCCCCACATAGAAATTAATCTAAAATAGGTCATTCCTCTTAACAACCTTGCTTCAGCAATGATACTTTCCAAAGCTGCTAATTTTGCACCCGTTGCACTGGGCAGCATTTTATTTGTAATATTTTCTATGACATAATTGCATCTATTTACCGCGCCGTATAAATAACTAAAATATTTATCAAAACTGGCACCATAACCAGATGGGGCATAAGTAGCACCTTGATAGGCATCACCTCTTAAAATACTTCCACTTGTTGCACTGGTTCCTCTTGTTCTGGTGTAATCGCCATGACCATCAAAATAATAATCTCGGTCAAATACCGCTCTGGTAGCGGCATAAGCTGACATTAATGCAATGGTAGCATCTGCATCAGTCTTCCAGAAATTCTCTGAGGCAAGTTCGCCAGTAGGCTTTTGGTCAAGAAGGTCTTTCCTACATGATGTAGGCAAAATCAGTATTACCGTAAACAGCAAAAACGCAACAATATTTAAATGAATAGATAGATTTTTCATCATCTGAAGATTTTAGAAACTAAGGTTTACAGCAATAGAATAAGATTTATTGATAGGATACACGTTGTTGTCATCACCCTGCTTCTCTGGATCCAAGCCACGGAAAGAAGTTAATGTGCCAAGATTTTCTGCAGAACCCACAATTCTGAAATTAGAAATGCCCATTTTTGCCAATACTTTTGAATTTACTGTATAACCAATCTGAATATTTTTCACACGTATGTAGGACATATTATCAAGCCAAAAACTAGTGGACTGTCTGTTGTTTCCACTTCCTCCCAGTCTTGGCCAAAGTCCATTTCTATTATCCCATGACCACGGATTATAGAGATGTTCCCAGGATGCAGCATATCGCGCATTGTTAAAGTTGGTATTATTGAAGATGTTCAACCAATAATCTTTTCTTCCAGTGGCACCTTGTAGAAAAACAGTAAAGTCGAATCCTTTAAAGGCTATAAATGTATTGAAAGCGAAGGTCGTGGTTGGACGTTCCTGCTGAAAATTAGCATAAGCTTTTCTATCATCACCTGTAATTCGACCATCACCGTTGAGATCCTTTAGTAATAAATCACCAGGAGCTGCTCCCTGTGGCGTTGCATTATATACATCTGCCCAAGACTGCGCAATGCCCAAATCTTCATAAGAATATACGAATTGATAAGGCAAACCTATAAAAACATTACCTCTAAGCAATAATTGGTTCCATTTTTCCAAATTTGTCTTATTAATGGCCGCATTCAGATTAAACCCATATTGTAAACTTCCAATCATGTCTTTCCAGGACAAATCAAGTTCTACCCCTCTATTTCTAAGATTGCCAATATTTGTTCTCGGTGGAGGGGAATAGGCGTAAAAAAGGAAGGTGGAAAATTCAGAAGGTCTGTTCATTCCTGTAGTAAGTCGATCATAATAATCGGCGGTAACAACCAGACGATTTCCAGAAAAGGCCAAATCCATTCCTACATTAAAAACCGTTGAAGTTTCCCAGGTCAATAACCTGTTTATCATTTTACTATTTGCGAAACCTCGCTGAACAGAAGAACCTGTAACATAGTTCAGATTAGTAAGCGTTTCCTGTTGTTCAAATCTGCCTACACCGCTATTATTACCCAAACTTCCATAAGAAACCCTAAACTTACCATTCGAGAGAAACTTGTTCGTGAATTTTTGAATAAATTTTTCTTCCGTGAATTTCCAACCCAATGCCATGGATGGAAAAAAACCAAATCGACTGGAATCAAGAAATTTTGATGAGCCATCTACCCTGAAATTTACTTCAAAAAGATATTTATTGAATGCAGTATAATTGACTTTTCCAATATAGGATTGCAAGCCTTCTGTGCTGGATGTTCCGCTGGTTGACTGTATATCCGTCAATGCTGCATTTATCTCTGTCAAAGAAGGGTGAAGCCTATCATTTCTACCACTTCCCTGAGAACGCGCATACCAATACTCCTCATTATATACAAATAAAGCAGAAAAATCATTATTCTTGCCAATTTTTGTATTGTAGTTAAGGCTTCCATTGAATAAAGTTTTAAAACCAGTGCTGGTAGAGTTAGAAATACCTGCGTTTGCACCTACATAATTTCTACTTCCAAAAGTTTCTGTCTGGAAATTATACGCCTGTGCGGGAATAGGAGCACTCCAAGAAAACTGATTGTAGTAATTTAAGGCATAATCAACCCTTGCTTTTAATCCTTTAATTGGTGACCAATCATAATATACTTGTAGATTAGCTTCTTGTCTGTTATTTTGTGAAGGGCTGAGCGTATAGGGTGCATAAGGATTATAGGCCTGTGGATCTTCACCATAAGCCATTACTCCGCCATAATAGCCTGTTGTAGGATCATAAGGAACCAAACCTGCAATAGCATATTGAAGGTCATTTCCTGCTGTATTTCCTGGATCAGGATCTGTGAAACCCTCTGATAGAGCATATCGCCATTTAGACCAGTTCCCGTTGAAACGGAAGCCAGTGTTCATATTGTTTTTAATTTTTCCATCAAAATTGAACCTTGCATTGTATTGGGCATAATCATTATTAATCTGTAATCCTCTTTCATCTTTTCCACCCAGTGAAACAAAGAAATTCGTCCCTTCATTTCCCCCAGATGCAGAAAGATTGTAATTACTGTATAAACCCTGCCTCAATATAACATCCCAGATATCAGTATCCGGAAATCTTAATGGATCAACCATACTCTTGGCCATCCACTCATCTACAGTACCTAATCTAAATAGTTGGTTTCCCTGAAGTGTATTTACTGCAGTCCTCTGTTGCTGAACATGTAAAGCCCTTGCATAATCTTCCATAAAATCTATTCCTTTAGTAGGAACAACAATAGAGTTATTGCTGGTGAAATTCAATGTTGTTTTCTTGGATCCCTTTCCACTTCTGGTGGTTATCAAAATAACCCCATTTGCAGCCCTCGACCCATAAACAGAAGCAGAAGTTGCATCTTTTAAAACAGATATAGTTTCTATATCATTAATATTCAGTCTATTAATATCAACATCAGGCATTCCATCCACTACAATCAAAGGACTGGCATTATTTACAGTTCCTAGCCCTCTAATAAGTAAGCTGGCTTCATTATTACCAGCCATACCAGAGGATTGCACAGCCTGTAACCCTGGTACAAGTCCAGATAATGCTGAAGAAACATTAGGTAAGGCACGACTTACAATCTTCTCATCTACATTCAATTGAGAAACAGCTCCCACCAAATTAACTTTTTTCTGAGTACCATAACCAACTACCACAACCTCCGAAAGATTCTGTACGTCAGCTTCAAGTACTAAATTAATGGAAGTCTGAGTTCCAATTAAAACTTCCTGCGTAATAAATCCAACATAACTGAAAACCAAAACATTACTATTACTTATTCCTGAAATTGAATAAGTTCCATTTTCGTCGGTAACCGTGCCTAAAGTAGTACCTTTTATATTTACGGTTACACCAATCAGCTCTTCATTGTTGACATCCGTAACCTTTCCCTTAATCGTCAGGGTTTGAGAAAGTAACGATTGACATGGAAAGAACAGAATAATTAACCCCAATAAAAAATGATGTATTTTCATAATTTTTATTTTTACCAAACGCTTATGTTTATTCCTGGAAAAGTGAAATCCATTTTCTCAAAAAAATTAAGAATCAGGCTATCAACTTGATTTTAAAAAACTAGGCTAAATATATTTAAAAAATTTAAAATAGCTATCAAAATATTTATATAAAATAATAAAAGGTGAATCGTTTACGTTAACGATAGATAGTTAATTTTTGTGGAAATATTTTAAAGAAAATAGTTTAGTAAAAAATATTAACATCCACTTCCTAAAGTTTAAAATAATTCTTGGCTCATTAGATATCATATTTTTTTAAAAAAAATCAGTTTATTTACTTTATAATTTATTGCCAATTATTTGTTTGCATCATTATAAAAGATCTGCTCCATGATCGCCCACCCATTTTCTCCTGGCAAAGGAATCTGCATTGGATTACAAACTTCAAGCCATGCTTTATTTCGAGGTTCCTTGGCCAGAGCACTCATATCTGACTCAAAATTTTCTCCTTTATATTCGTAATAACCAAACTCAAAGAAATCATCACCTATCTGGTGTAAAAAAATACTAAAATTAAATAGATGATATTGGATCAAAAGATCACGAACACCAGGGTGATTATCTTCATGAAGTTTCTTATAACTCTCTACACATTCTGGTCTAAGTTTTATGACTATACCGATACGCATTATATCAAAATTTCAATGGGTTTGTAAATATATACGTTCTGCATTTCCACCCATAATAGCCCTTTGTTCATTAGCCGAGAGCGTATTTATGAGGCTTAAAACTGCATTAACCCAGTTAGTATAAGTACTTTTAATCAGACAAACAGGCCAGTCAGATCCGAATACCATTCTTTCCGGACCAAATGCATCTAAAATAGTTTCAAAATAAGGTTTTAGAAGTTCTATATCCCAGGATTCCTGTAAAATCTCTGTAACCATTCCAGATAATTTACAATATACATGCTCCCTCTCCGAAATTTTCTTTATATGATTAGCCCAATCCACATCAAATAAATTTTTATTGATTTTTGGTTTTGCTATGTGATCAAGAACAAAAGTTTGTCGGGGATGACTGTCCACAAATTTAATAGTCTGAGGCAAATGATGCGCAAAAATCAATATATCGTAACACAATCCAAACTTATTAAGCGATTTAATTCCCTCATTGAAATCGGGGCGCAATATAAAATTATTATCAGGCTCATCATGAATAACATGGCGAAAACCTACTATTTTATTTTCAGACTTATAGATTTCGATATATTTTTCGACCTTTTTATCACAAAATGGAACCCATCCAACTACCCCTTTTATGAAAGAATTATCCTTAGCAAGTTGCAACAAAAAATTAGTTTCCTCTATTGATTGTCTGGCTTGCACAGAAATGGTTCCATCGAAGTCCAACGTATTTAATAAGGGGTTGAGATGTTCAGGTAGAAAATCTTTTTGAATTATTGAATGTTGCTCATTCATCCAAACATAATCTACCTGGTTGTATTTCCAAAAATGTTGATGGCTATCTATTCTCATAACTAATAGTTCCAATTTTGATTCGAAATGGGTGCAAGTATTTCCTGCAATTTTTGTAGTAATTCAAAATTTATAGGTTCTAAAAACCAATTTACATTCTGTTTGATAGTTTCCGCATTGGCGCTACTAAACATAGTAGTTGTAATTTCAGGATTTTGAGCAGAAAATTGTAGTGCCAATGTAGAAATATCTACTCCATTTTTTTTACAAAATGCCGCTGCTTTTGCAAAAAGAGCTCGCTGAAAGGTGTTAGCAGGATGCCAGGAAGGGGCTCCCTTTGATGTCAATAATCCTGAAGCAAATGGAGAAGCATTTATAATTCCGACCCCTCTTTTTTTAGCAATAGGTAATAAAGACAATAAGCGAGTATCATGGATACAATAGAGGTTGTGAGTTAGGGCTACATCAATAACACACGATTCTAAAACCTCCTTCCATAAATCAACAGGATACATGCCAATACCTGTAGCTCCTATTCGACCTTCACTTTTTAAAACATTTAGTGTTTGAATTCCCTCATTTAATGCCCAGTCAGTATGTTGCCGATTATTATATTCAATATCGTGAAGAAGAACCAGATCAAAATAATCTACCCCAATTCTTTTTGAACTCTCATCTAATGAACGACGGATACCCTCCTCACTGTAATTAAAGGTATCTGATCCATAGGCATTTGAGTTTGTGTTTTTTCCAACCTTAGTTGAAATAAAATAGGTATTTCTTGGTACCTCTTTTAAAGCTTTTCCAAGTATAGTTTCAGCGAGAGTTCCACCGTAAGCAGGAGCAACATCTATATAGTTTATCCCTAAACTTAAGGCAACATGAACGGCTTCAATTGCCTTTTTTTCATCAATTTCATGAAAAACACCTCCCAGAGAAGAAGCACCAAAACTTAATGTAGAAACGGATAAGCCTGTATTACCTAATAAATTATATCTCATAATATTACCTGAACTTTCATTGAATATTCTTTTTCAAGGGCCCGTTGCATTGCCTGAGGTAAATTTTCAAATGCATAAGTGTCTGTAATAATTCCATCCAGATTGATAATTCCGGCAGCCACCATATTCATAGCATCTTCAAATACATTTGCAAACCGAAAAGAGCCTAATAATTTCAACTCTTTATTCATTATCAGATTCCCAGAAACTGGGAAATTTTCTGGCAAAGTTCCTATCAAAACGATTGAAGCTCCTCGTTTTGTGACATGAAGGGCATTCTCAACTGCTGACGGAGAACCAGAGGCTTCAAAAACAAGGTCAAAAGTTCCAATTTGCCTCCAGGCATCTTCATCTAAGGGATTAACTACCCTATTAGCTCCACTCCGCAAAGAAAAATCACGGGCATACCTGCTTACATCACTCACTGTAATTTCAAGTGCACCGAAGGAACGGGCAACCCTTAAAATCAATTGACCAATTGGACCACCACCCGTAATAAGAATAGATTTACCGATGAGACTATCAACTTGTTTTACGGCATGCATCGCAACGCTCAAAGGTTCGAGTAAGGAAGCCTGCGACATATTTATTCCAGGTGGGAGAATATAACAGTTTTTAGCTGGAGCCAGAACAAATTGCCCAAAACCTCCATCAATATGTGGGTCACAGCTGGCAGAACCAAAATATTTCATTGATTTACATAAATTATATTTTCCATTCCTGCAGAAATTACATTGGCTACAAGGCATGGAAGGATCAACTGCCACTTCATCTCCCATTTTAAGACCTTCAACACCAGAGCCAATTTTGTAAATCACCCCTGAAAACTCATGCCCAAGAGCGAATGGCTGTTTGGGAATAAAACTTCCACAAAATCCATGTTTAAAATAATGAACATCTGATCCGCATATCCCTGTATATGCTGATTTTACAATTACCTGACCGTATCCTGGTTCTGGGATAGGTTTCTCTGCTAGTTTTATATCCTTTGGACCATAAAGTAAAAATGTTTTCACCTTTAATTATTTAATTCATTAAGAAAATGTTGTGTTCCCACTTTTTTCTAAAATTCGTAAGGAATAAACCTGTGCACGTTCAATACCGTGGGTTGCGAAACATAAAAGTTTAATTGTAAGGACATTTTTAATATTGGTTTCATGCAAACAATTACGCTTATAATTATTTTTCACATGTATAATTTCATTTTCAGTACCATCGGCCATACAAGCTAAAATTTTATATTCCTTCACAATCGTTGGAATTGCATGGACTGAATACCCTTGCCAGCTTTGACTAAAATGAAATTGAAGGGAGGAATCGAAAATGATTTGAATACGCTCAATTTCGCGGGGCTTTTCCCAGGTTAAACTAATCCATTCAGAATCTTTGAAGGAAGTTTTTTCTGACACCCAAAGGTTAGGCATATTAGTAGGCCGACTATGTGGGTTCAAAATCATTTTAGATTCATAAACCATCTGCAAAGGATGAACTACACAATCAAATGAAAAATTAAGAAAAGTACTAATATTTTTATTTTCATAAGCAAACCGATTCCAGGAGGGTGCAGCAACCATAGCCCCATCGGCATCAGCTGCTTTTTGTTGTCCAATCTGCAAAGAACGCAAAGTCCATTTTGAAAATTGATTAGGACGAATAGGGTCAAAAGGTCTTGGGTAATATCTAAGCAGGCCTGGAGGGGACTCCACTATATAAAGATTAATATCCGGGTTTGCATCGAAGATAAGAAAATGCCAGCCTTTATTTATAATTTCACATAAAACGGGCAAATCTATCCGTTGATTCTTGCCTTTTTTAACTTCGACTTTTGATCTAAAAAGTTCCTTTTCCGGAAAGGTAGAAGCATTTGCCGGCCCTTGAAAAAAGGCATAAGATAGGACAGTATTTTCTTCTGCATCCAGTCTAACTTTGATATAATCAATATAATTTGACACTATAGTTAACAACTGCATTCTATCTTCCGTTAGCGGTTCCGTACCCCAGGTTTCTCCTAAATTTTCACCCCTAAATTCAGAGGAGGCATTAACCGTTGCCATTGAAGAAATATCATTTGAAAGGGTTGTATTATACCCATGAATATGATGGTCAGCTTTGAACAAATCTTGCTGGATTGCTTTCATTTTTTCTGCCTCCAAAAGATTTTTTATTAGGCATTTGTATTTTATTGCATTAAAAGCAGCCATACCTACTGCCTCCCCAAGTTGTGCGCAGGTAAGCATTACCCGGGTACTTGACAAAGCATAATGAGAGGCACTTATATTTCTTCCTGCAAAAAATAAATTAACGATATTTTTTGAATACAGTGACCTAAGTGGAATATTATGAGGACCTCGGAGGTAATGATGAGTGCTGGGATTTATTTTATCGTGGAAACCACCTGCAGGATGATGGTCAAAACCCCAACCACCATAAGCGACAGCATCCTCGAAATGAAATTGTTCACTGATATCTCCCATTGTAAGAACATGATCTCCTAAAAATCGGCGTGACTCTCTTTTACCAGGCACTGCACCCAGCCAATCAAGTTCATAGGTAATTAGTTTTTCCGCTAGTGGAGATCGATTTTTTAAATAATCCCAAACCGCAATAGTGATTTTTTGAACCTCGTCTTTAATCTGGATGGTATCGTGAACAGTATCAAGTTCTCCACCCCATTCCAGCCACCAAAAACCACCCGTATCAGGAAAAAAATGTTCATTTACTGGTCTGTAAGGTCCAAAATCCGCTTCATTAAGTTCGAAATCTATCCATTTCGGTTTTTTAAAAGGGATTGGTCTGCCTGTATCTCTGGCTTTTAATTGTAAACTCATACCCATTGTTTCCATTTTGCTTTCTTCCGGGCAAAATGGTTCATTATATTCACTGGCAGCTTCTATTCCATACTTAAAAAATGCACCCGCCCCTGATCCGACAATACCATCTCCGGAACAATCGGCAAAAAAAGGCGCTTTAAAGATATGCCAGGTTTCCGCCATGGCACAATATGCTTTTACAGAAACCACTTTAAGGTTCTGACATTCTGGATTATACCTGTCGTATTTGACGGTTTTCACCTCACTGACAGCACAATTCAAAAATAAATCTATATTGGGTTCATTTCGAACAATACTTTCTAATTCGAGATTCCAACCCTCCGGACTCCATGTAGGGTTGTTGTAAAGATTATTTAAGAACAACTCCTCAATCAAACCAGTTTCTCTTGAATAAGCAAAATTGCACTGCGTTGCTCCTACGGGAGGAACCCGTATTTCCTTACTGGAATTTCCTCCTAAAACAGGCCTGTCCTGAACAAGAGCAGTCCTGATTCCATTTCTTGCAGCAGTAACAGCAGCACAAATACCAGCCAGACCACCACCTACTACTACAAAATTGTAATGATGTTGAATATTCTTCATTTTATAATTTGTACAAAGTTGGAATAAATTGCTAATGGCAAGGCTGAATATCACCTATCCTTCGAATTAGCAGGTGAACCGATAAAAAAGCCATTATATAAGCAGATCCAATAAAAATAAAAATGGGTATATAAGAATTATTGGCAACCGTAATGCCGATTAATTTTTGGGATAAAACGCTCATTAATCCCCCTAATGTTCCCCCAATTCCAGTCACCGTTGCCTGTACATTTTTTGAGTAAACCTCCGTGGGCAAGGTTATATTAGACCAGAGCCCATGAGATAACATGATAGTGGAAATTAATACAATAGCCAACATTGCATTCGTTTTAAAAGTGAGTGCAAAGCAAAATACAGGTATCGCCAAAGAAGCAATGAACATAATTGTTTTTCTGGCTCTGTTCAAACTCCAGTTATTTTTTTCTATCAAAAGTTTGGGTAACAATCCTCCAAGAACGGTTCCTAACCCCATTGCAACATAAGGTAACCAGGCAGAAATTCCAATTTCTGCCAAAGAAAGTCCCTGAACATCCTGTAAATATTTAGGTATCCAAAAAATAAAAAAATAGACCACCGGATCAATAAATATTCTGGCAGAAAAGCAACCCCAGCTTTCTTTTTTAGATAAAATAGTTTTTATGCTGACCACTTTAGATCCCTCTTGCCCTAAAACGGAAGGAGGTTCATTCTTCATAATCATTGCTCTTTCCTCATCAGATATCCATTTACTTTTATCAGGCAATTGATAATAAATTAACCAAAAAATAAGCCAGAAGAATCCGAGAATCCCAGTAATTATAAAAGCCATCCGCCAACCCCATAAAATAGCTGCAAAAGATACTAATGGAACTGAAATTGCCGCTCCAATGGAGGATCCGGCACTAAATATTCCAACAGCTAATGCTCTTTCTTTCAATGGAAACCATTCGCTAATTGACTTAATCCCTGCAGGAAAATTTCCTGATTCAGTTACTCCAAGGAAAAATCGAGCCACTGAAAATTGGGTTACTGAGTTAGCAAAAGCATGCAATAAACTTACCAGAGACCATGTTCCTACAGAATAAGCTAAACCTATTCTTGTACCAATATGATCAATCATTCTCCCACTTATGGCATACATAATGGTATAGCTGAATACAAATAATGCCGTAATATTCGCATAATCTATGTCGGACCAATTTAACTCTTTCTCAATGGTAGGTGCCAAAATAGCCAGCGTACTTCTGTCTATATAATTTAAAGCAGAAGCAAAACAGAGTAAACCTGCAATTTTCCATCTAAAGGCTATTTTAGTTATTGATACCATATCTTTTTAGCAATTAAGCATTTGTTTTAATTAAAATTCTCCTTCAACCCTAATTTTGTTTAATCAATCCTACTGCATCAGCGATTATAAAACCATCAGCATTTTCATTTGAAATACTAATGGAAGCAGGTTTAGATTTTTCAAAATAAAATTCACCAACCCTCATGGAGAAACCCAAAGGATCTCCAATTCTAAAATTCCATTCTAATTTTTCAACCCCTTTTGCATGACGTACAACTATTTTTGCATTAGTAGCACTTTTTGCGTCTGGGAAATACATTAAACAAAGTTTATACAAGCCAGATTCCGGGACTGGTAAATCATAAACCACCTCGGCAGAGGCGTCTGGAGCAGCCTGAAAGCAATTATATTTAAATAAGTTCCTTAGACCTTGAATTTTTTTAACTTCCCAATGACCGGTAAAATGAAGTGATTTACTATCGGAAGAGGTAATTACACCCCCAATATTTACTAATTGTTCTGGATAGATACAATGTGTAGCTGAACCTGATGGACCTATTTCATTTGGGAGAAAAGGTTCTATCCTCGTTTTGGAAGAAAGATTGTTATCTATATGAAGGTTCCAGTTCCCCATGATAGGTTTAATCTCTTTATCCCCAGAATTATAGATTACATTATTTTTAACTGTTGTGTTGCTCGTAGCCCAATCCAGAAAAACACCATTTGCAAGGGTTCTTCTGGGTAATCCTGTAGGTAGTTGCTCATAACCCCAAATGTCATATAAATAATTATTGACAATATAATTTGGCGCACTTAACCGGTTCATAGTTGCAAAATGTATAGCCGCACCATCAATCGTTTTTTGCATACAGTCATTAATTTCATTAAATTCTACCACATTTCCTCCTTGATTTCTAAAAGCGAATATTCCATTCCTGGAAAGGTCTTTAAAATGATTATGCGCTATATAATTTCCTGGTTCCATTGCCATAGAAGCTGGCCGGGAATCGATATGCACGCCGCCACCATAGTAACGAATCTGACCACAGTGTTCCACGATATTTCCAGTAATGCGATTAAGTACAGGAAATACTTTTGAAGCATTTTCTCCTTGGCTGTAAATTTTTGTATCATCCATATAGGATAATCTTGCACCAGTAAGAAGAACCCCACCACCTCCTGCATTTTTTACAGTATTATGATCAAAAACATTGTTTTTACTGTCCAGATGGAACCAAAGGGCATAGCCTCCAATATTATTAAAATGACAATCTGATATTTGACAATTTTGGCTATTTTCCAGAACAACTGCTGCATCGGTATGAACCCTCGGTTCTATTTGTCCTAAAGTGTAGGTTGTATGACAAAAATCAAATCCTTGGAAATAAATATGGCTAACATGAGATTTTTTTTCAATATCTCCTTTTAAATAAAATATTCTATTTAGGTAAGGAGCGATAATCTCAGATTTATTAGGGTTTTCACCTTTAAGTGGTTTATAGTATAGCTTTCCTTCCTGATGATCCAAAAACCATTCTCCGGGCATGTCCAATTCTTCTTTTACTCCCTCTATCCAAAACCAACTATCCTTATTTATTTCACCATGAAGTTCTCTCGGACCCAAATCTAGGTGGTTATTTATTAAATCAATTCCTATAAGATCATTCCATTGATTAAAAAATCTCCATCTGGGTACTATATTTATCTGTGCATCTTCTGCTTCGCCCCAGCTTTTGTTTACTTTTTCAACAGAAACTTTTTGAGGATTGGAAAGTGTTGAAGAGGCGTATAAATATGGATTTGATTCATTTTTATTAGGATAACGAGCACGGATTGCCCTATTTCCGTTTACGAAAAGCTCTCTAAAATTCCATGGATTGGATGGTATTTTAGCATATTTTTCTGGTGCTTGAGCATCTCTTTTCCAACCTTTTGCCTCAGGCACATCTGTGTACCAAATACCATTATCGTTTTTTATCCATTTGCCTGAAAAGCGCTTACCTCCACTCAATATAACCTTTTCTCCCTCAGCAGCTTTCCAGATAATTGGAGCAGATTTTGTGCCAGAGTCTTCAGGCGAAAATTCAATAGTTTGGTTCAGATAATACACTCCTCCTCTAACGATAACCTCAATGGGAACATCTGACTCCTTTTGTTTTTCTAATTTAACTGCTTTTTGTGCAGCTTCAAATCCAGCAAATGGAAGTCTAATGGTTCCCGTATTTTGATCATTTCCATCTAAGGATATATAAAATCTCTTTACCTTTTCTGAGGATAGCTGAAAAGATAAAAAAGTTAAAATCGAAAAAATATACCCTAAAAAACATAAAAATCTGAGCATATAAGTAGTTTTAGCAAAAGAACAATTAATTATTTGCTGAGGAATCATTCATTGTTCACAAGATAATACTGAAATTAAATATATCAATACCCTGGATTCTGAACAAAACCCGGATTTTTATTCACATCTAATTCAGCCTGAGGAATAGGCCAAAGATAATTTCCAGGCTTAAATACTCTGGGATTATCCATAATTTTAAAATTACCTGAAATATCCAACAAAGAATTAAAGGAGGAATAATCTAAAGAACTATTGGCATCCAGAGAAGG
>JBMLQR010000315.1:0-41026 GCA_049241465.1 Saprospiraceae bacterium
ATTCATTTGAAAAATAACGGGGATGGATTTCTGTTAAAAGATTTCTCAGAGATCCCCCTTTTTTGTTATTCATCACCGACATTATTTCTGCGGTGATACTCAAGGCAATTTCGGCTGGCGTTTCCGCCCCTAATTCTAAACCTACGGGACCGTAAAGGATGTTTTTCTGTTTCTCATTGAGGAATATATTCTCTGCTTTTAGATCAGTAATCATATTATCCAGTTTCTTTTTGGGGCCTAATGCGCCAATGTAGGGTATATTTTTGCCCAATAATGCTTTTAAAATGGCATAATCGTAATTGTAATTATGGGTCATAAGCACAAAAACTGTTTTATCGTCTATGGGTATTTGTTGTAATACTTGCTCAGGTTTACTAACTATAATCTGGCAGGCGCTTGAGAACCGCTCAATCTTTGCGTAAGTATGACGTCCATCAACAATAGTGACCTCCCAGCCAAGGGTTTCTGCGATAGATTGGAGTGGAATAGCATCATTTCCCGCACCTACAATAACTAATGAGATTGGGGGAGAGATAAATGAAAGAAAAGCATTAAACGTATGATCATTTTGTTGATAGCTTTTAAATGAGCTCTTTTTTACCGTCAATGTTTCTTTGATATCCTGCATCAGCGGCTCAGGAACAAACTGAAAAGTTGAATTATTGTGAAATTCGCCAGAATCCTCAAGTAACATAGACGTTCCGACGGTGTCACCTTTCTTAATTTGAGAAGCATATAAAGTGACTAATACCGTATTTTGTCTTTTATGAATGGCTTTTTTTAGTAATTCGATAGGATTTAATGGGTTGTGTTCATCGATAGGTTCAAAAAGTACCTGGATAATTCCTGAACAACCCAGTTGAATGCCTATAGTGGCATCTTCCTCGTCACTTGTATCATAAACTACCAATTTAGGTGTTTGTGTATGTATGCAAAATACCGCTTTTCTTAAGGCATCACCTTCTAAACATCCTCCACTAATGGCGCCGGTAAGTTGTCCCTCCTCATCGACAATCATCCTGGCGCCTGGTCTTCTATACGACGAACCATTTAAGTGGACTAAAGTAGCCAAAGCCAACCTTTTTTCGTTTTTTTTGGCTTTATTGTAAGCATTTATGATTTCTCTTATTTCCTTCATACTTATTTATTAACGCTAATTTCTTACTTTTACTTTAAATGCATCCTTTTTTATGACGAATAATGCGCTAGTTCAAAATATTTTAACCATTGAGAAGGAATTAAAATGGTTTGAAATGTTTTTAGAGGCTCGTATAGCTCAATTTTTCAATAATGAATTAGAAGATCCATATCAAATTCATATCGCACCAGATTTATCAGAGGAGGAAAGTATTTATGCTAAATTTGTAAACCGTTACCAACTTAATTTTGGAGAACGACTCGTTTTATTGTTATGTTTAATTCCGCATATAAAGCCAGAATTGTTGGATTCATTTTTAGTTAAAGATGCTGTTACAGGCAGATTTTATACTATTTTCGGTGGTGTAGCCGGGCAAAATCATAATGGTTTTTTACCAACCGGAGAAACAGCTGTTTTTTTACTTTCAGGTAATGATCTTTTAGCGAGAACCACTGCCTCTAAATTATTTGCTGAAACCCATAAATTTTATATTTTTAATATTTTAAAACTGGATGAATCAAAATTGGGAGAGCCTCGATTAAGTGGTTTACTATCAATTTCTGAAGAAACGTTGTCTTTGTTAACCTCTGGCAATGACTATGAGCCTCCTTTTAGTTCAAAATTTCCAGCCAGAATATTACATTCTTCCTTGACCTGGGATGATTTAGTCTTGGATACCAACGCGTATGATGAAATTGAAACGATTAAAGTCTGGATAAATCAAAAAGATAATCCTGAATGGAATGATGTTAAACATTCTGGTTGGATGAAAGGCTATAGAGTGCTATTTTATGGACCTCCGGGAACAGGTAAATCTTTGACAGCAACTTTAATGGGAAATGAATGTGGCAAAAATGTTTATCGAATTGATTTGTCCCAGATTGTTTCTAAATATATAGGAGAAACGGAAAAAAATCTTTCCTCCTTATTTCAATTGTCAGAAAATAAAAACTGGATTTTATTTTTTGATGAAGCAGATGCCCTTTTTGGGAAAAGGACAGAAATGACGGACGCAAAAGATAAATATGCCAATCAGGAAACTTCTTATTTATTGCAAAGAATTGAAGATTTTCAAGGTTTAATTATTCTGGCAACTAATTTTAAACCTAATATTGACAGTGCTTTCCTTCGTCGTTTTCAATCTATTGTTTATTTTAAAATACCCGGTATTAGCCAACGGGAAAAACTTTGGGAGAAAGCATTGTCCCGATTGCCTGGCGAAAATCAAGTTGATGTTTTAAAATTGGCTGGTGATTACGAAATTGCAGGTGGCTTTATTAATAATGTAGTTCAATTTGCCTGGTTGAATGCAAGAAAAAATAATTCAAAAATAATTACAAATCAAGATGTTCTGCTTGGAATAAAAAGAGAATATGCAAAGGAAGGTAAAATTTTTAATGATTAATTAAATTTTCAGCAACTCCGAAATTTAGTAAAAAAAGGTGATTAATAGATTTCTTTGTTTTTTGGAAAAGATTGGTTAATTTTAAAAAAATTTCAAAACAAATAAAAAATCAATAAAAATGTTTAGGAATTTAAGGGTTTTTATGTTCATTTTATTTGGAATATGCTCTATTCCAAATATTTGTATCGCGCAGGATGTTCAAACTATTATAAATTCAGCTACACAAGATTTTGAATCTGGTCAATTTGGAGAAGCTAAACAACAAGTTTTTCAATGTTTTTCAGGAAGAAAATTTGATAATATAAAATTAACAAATGATGCTTACCGTTTGCTTTCCCTTATTTCAATTGCCGAAGATTCAATTTTCCTCGCCAGAAAATATATAAAAAGAATTATTCAATCTAATCCAGATTATAAAGGTCCTGTTCAAAATTTCATTTTTGATCAATTATTACAGCAAATATTATCAGAAAATCAAGCGATTACAGTTAGTGCAGTATCAAAAAAAGCGGAAGATATACGAGTAGCGCCCGCAAGTGTTCTAATTTTAAATAGAAATGATATAGTTGAAAGAGGTTATGTTGATTTGATAGACGTACTTTCTAATCTTCCTGGATTTGATATTTCAAAATATTATGGGGTAAATTATGCTAATGTTTATCAATTGGGTTTTCGACAAGAAAATACGGAGCGAACTTTATTGATGATAAATGGCATTGAAGAAAATGATAACTGGTCAAATATTGCATATATGGCCCGGCAGTACCCACTTTCCAATATTAAAGCAATAGAAATACTATACGGACCTTCTTCAACAATGTATGGTCCGCGTGCATTTGTAGGTACGATAAATATTATAACTTATGACACGGGTGAATTAATTCCTTTTCCGGAAAAATCAACAGATGTTAAAGTAGCACCAAAAATAAATCCATTTTATTTAAATGGAACTGTTTTAGGTGGTAGCTATGGCACCCGGGATGCTGATTTTACGATTGGGTTTAAAAAGGATGCAACCATAAATACTACCTTTACTTTCAAATCATTTCAAAGTGATCATCGATATGATTCAAATATTGAGGCCTTTGATTATGATCCCAGCGATATTGATCAGTTAAACTATGATCATTTAAATCTTACCAAGCCAATTACTTTAAATAATAATGGAATTATTAATGCTTATACACCAGCTGCATTTGCAGATTTATTTAAATTGGAAAATAATAACCCTTTTTATCAACTTTTTAGAAATCAAACGGGTGCTGTAGATAGTATTAAATTAACCCCGGCGGGTATTAATCAAGCAAGATCATTAGATAAAAAGGCATATACAGGACTGGTAAATGGTCAACCTTCGGGTTATTCAAATAGGATGAAAGATTCCTATATAGGTATAAAAGTTGGATTCCCGAATCTGGTATTGGGAATTCATGCCTGGAAAACATCAGAATCTTTTGGATTTTTACAGGATATATTCAATACTGGAACTAATAATGGAAGTAATTGGGCGATCTCAAATGCAACCTTTTATTCAATGTTTAATAAATCATATAATCGTTTTTCATTCTCAAATATTACGTCTTTTACAAATAATAGATTAGATAATTCGTCTGTTAGAGTAACCTATTCTTTACTGGGAAATAAATCACTAGATTTGAACTTAGGTCATTTTTTATATCCTGATTCCTTAATAGCTACTAGTTCCTTAAATTCTGCCAGACAAGGGTATGGAAATTTATTTTATTACTATGATGCCCTATTATTTAGGAATGATTTTCGAACGTTTTATCAAAACGAACGCTTAAATGTTATGGGCGGTCTAGAATTTAGATTTAGTCGACAATTTGGAGATTTCATGTATTATCTTGATTTTCCAAAAGACGAAAATGGATTGTTTCAAGATGGTGGTTCTTTTGCGCAAGAAAAAGGAACTTTTGCCAATGTTGGTGCTGAAGGGGCGAATATTTACAGCCTTTTTGATTTAGCCTTTTACTTTTCTGGTACCTATAAAATAATTCCAAAAAAGTTAAATCTTTCTTTTGGAAATAGGATAGATCATTCCAGAATTCAAAATAAAGTTAGAAATGGATATGAATTTTCACCCCGACTAGCCTTGGTATTTTTGGGGAAACATATTTCTTCTAAATTGGTGTATTCACGTGGCATTCAGAATATTTCACTTTTTACAAAGTTTTCTACCGGTGGTAATAAAAAACCTAATGCGGATTTAACTAATGAAAAAATTGATTATTTAGATTTTTCATTAAACGGAGTTCATAAAAACAATAATTTACGTTGGAATTTTATTTTGTTTCATTATTTTGTAAAAGATGCCGTTGCATCTGTTGCTATAAATGAACCTCCGTTTAGTTTGCAAAATCAAAATTCCGGCGTTTATCAGGTTACGGGTACATTATTTGATTTTAATTATACCTTTGCTAACAAGAAATGGGGTGTATTTTTCAACCACACTTTCAATTTACCATTCGAACAAACCAAAGATGCTCTTTCAAAAAACTTAAGGATAGCAGATATAAGTTCCCATAGCGCTAACTTAGGGTTAACTTATAGACTCAACAATAATAATCATGTTTTTTCAAACCATTTTTATGCCAACTTTGTAGGTGAAAAACCGATTGGATCAGGTACTACAGCACCTGTAAATCTTGGATATTTTGGTGAGAATATTCCAGCCTATTTAATATTTAATACGACTTTTAATTATACTAATAGAAGTTTACAAGGAATTAAATTTTCCTTGATAATAAATAATTTATTGGATATGAATATTTTATATCCAGATCATGATACATATTACCATCCTGGAATCAGAACCGCTATGGGTTCCATGCAGCCGGATTCTTTAAATGGATTTGTACCCTTTTTTCCCCAAAGAGGCAGGCAGTTATTTGTCAGGATTTTATATAATATTGGGGGAAGTTAAACTACCGCCATAAAATCACTAATCGTTCCTTCATCCAACTCATTTGAATCATTTGAATTCCCCATGGAAGAGTTTCAAGTAATAGGTCATAAGCTTTTTTTTCAACTTTCAATTCCCAACGATTATTCATATAGTATAAAGACCCATTGCGCTGAAGGAAGGTCTCTCTAAAGGTTCCTATTCGTGTACCCTTTAGCTTTTCCCAATTAGTAATGGCCCCTGTTAATAGAGAATTTGATAAATTTATTTCCTCTTCTGTTATTTCTATTTCTAAATCTATTTCTAAATCCATTCCAGCACCACACAATAATTTGTTCAATGCTAATTCATATTCTGGAGCCTCTTTTTTACCTGTTACCAAATATTGTATCAATAAAATAGCTCTCATCCTACTGCTTTCATCAATAAATTCTTTAGCACCAACTAAATTTAATCTTCGGAAAAAGCGACCTAAAAACGGCCATAATAATATTAAACCAGCGTTTGCAATATAGATTGATTCTGGAGAAAGCCCCTCTGGAATTACAGGTGTTTCCTTTTTTATCTTTTTTTCAATATAGGTATCCTTAGCATACTTTTGTAATGATTTAATTACATTAATCTGTTTGGATGAAACATTTTTTACTTTTTCAACAATGAGTGCTAAGAGAATATTTGGCTGAATTCTTTTCTTTTCTACGTACATTGAATAGAAAAGATAAATAATAGGTATTGGAGATGGTTGTATTTTTTGACTTTTACTCCACATATATAATATATTTTTTATAAAAGTTTTTTCATCCTTAAAACCTAATTTTTGTCTCAAATTTTCCCCTGTTACGTGATCTATCAACTTTTCTAAAAAAATTATTTGTTCATATAATTCCTTATTAATTAATGAAATTAATGAGATTGACGTATTTTCAGAAACTAATTCAAGTAACCTATTTATTTTATATGGGGTTTTTGACCAAAAATGTAATTTGTACATCAAATTTCTTGGTGCATTAATTTTGAGATTTTCTATAAGAAAATGCCATTTTTTAGCATCAAAATAAGGGTGTTCTATCGGAATAGATCCGTAAGTTAAATAATAATCAAGTAAGGAAATTTCTTTATCCCAGGCAGAAAAAGAGTTTTGCGATTTGATTTTAGGTTTTTCAATATTGTTGATTTCAGTAATAGTATTTCCTAAATCACTCATTAATTGATTATCAATGCTAATATTTTGGTTTCTTTCAAATAGCAGGAGACTTAATAAACTGTCAAAGAGTATTTCTAATTTTTTTACATTGACATATTTGGTACCTTTTAAAAGATATATTTCTATAATATTTTCCAGGTGTATGGAGTTTATATTTTTTATTTTCAAAATTTCTTTGAAAATAAATGCAATCTCTTTAGTTGAAAATATTACCCTAAGGATGTTTTGGTGAAATGAATAATAGGATAGATTTTCTGTGATATTTAAAAGTAAAATGGGATTTTCAAGAATGCTAGATTTTAAAAATGCTATATATAAAGAAATTTTTTCTTCTGGAAATCCTTCTGGCCAAAATCCAGATTCCAAATAGTATTGTAGCCAGGTTATTTTAAATGATTGGCCTGATATTTCAGCTTCATCTAATTTTATTTTGGTGTTATACATTTTATTTATTCCATCTGTTATCATTTCAAATCGAAGTATTGGATTGATTATCGTCCACATTTTATTTTGCATGAAAACAATAAAAATGGATCTTTTTATTTCACTTGAAATATTTAAACCTTCTGTTATTTTATACACTGATTGATAAAATGAAAGTATGGACTTTTGTGGAAATATTTTATTAATTAAATGTATAATAACCAATGGATCCTTTCTTCCTATCAATGAAAAGATTCTATTTAATACATTATTGGTCATTGGTATAGCTAAAATACCTTTGATTAAAGATAAATTTTCAGATTTAATTGCTTCATTAAAAATATAATCCAGTTCTTTTATTTCCAAATAAGGATTATCTAACCATCCTTGAATTTTTCCTGTCAATAAGTAGTGGATTAGAACATCGCTGTAAAATTGATTGTCTCTCCAGGCCTTTGGCAGAGGCATATTATTTTGCTCAGAAATGAAATCAAATATTTCACTTTTAAAGGCAAAAGGCAAATTATCTATCGTTTTATCGAGTTCTTTTAATTGTAAAATTCTCTCTTTTTGTAGTTTTTCTAAAATAAATTGATAAAAATCTGCTGTTTTAAATTTGCTTCTCTCATTTAGTAGAATAAAATGTAAAGTGTTTTGTTTGACCCATAAGCCTATTTTGTTTCTTGGTAGTTTAATAATATTATATCGGCTAAACCATTGTTTTAAGTCGTTTGAGGCATTGATTAATTCAGTGTAAGATTCACCGGCAATGCTCATTTGAAGAAACTGAAGGGCTTCTTCTGGTAATCCATTCACTAATAAAAAGGGAATGGCTGGATTAAACTTGCGCTCAAATAACCTCTCTAAAACAAGTTCTCTTTGCACCAGTAAAACTTCTAAAAAAAGGGTTGTTTTATCAGTGTCTTCATTTCCTATAAATTCGTTAAACAGTGAATTACCTAAAATATCAATTAATTTTTCAATAGATTCTGACGCTTTAAATGTCGTTTCTACTGTTTCTGCATAAGTTGGATTCTTTTCTAATATTGTCTCATAAACCAATCTTAATGTTTTTGTCAATTTATCAGGTATAACACTGTTTGTTTTTAATAATGGATAAATAAATGTTTTTATGGGTGTTTTTGATTTATTAGCTAGTTTCGAAATAACTTTTAATAAAAAATGTTCAATTTTATTTATGTCGGATTGATTTAATAAAACGATGTTTATTAGGAAAATATAAAAAGCTGGTTGATTTATAAAAGACTTTAACGATGGATAAATGCTAAAAACCTTTTTAATGAATTCTTCAAATAAGAGGTAATTACCTTTTAGTAACTTAGCAAGTATATTTTTTAACTGTGGAAGATCAATGTTATCATAATTTTTGGCATCTGATAGAATTTGCTTGATACCTTCTGTAGAAATATTCTTTTCGTTTTTTACTCTTTGTTGAATGACTTTAAAAAGTTTCGCTGAAATAGTTTTTTTATTTAAAAATAAAGATTGATAAAAAACACTACTTTCAAGGGGTATTTTTTGACTAAGCAAAGTTATTAACTCAGCGACAAAATTTGGGAAATGTTCGTGTTTTTCAGGCTTTTCCATCCATTTATTAATCAAAATAATATAGAAAGCAGGTTGGCTAACAAATATCTTAAGGGAAGGATGAATAGTAGTAACATTTTTTATAAACTCTTTAAATAATGGGAAATTGGCTCTTAGCAACCTATTAAATAAATTATCTAATTGAGGAAGATTAAGTTGATCATAATTTTTGGCATCGGATAAAATTTGTTTGATACCTTCTGCTGAAATGTTCTTTTCGTCTTTTGCTCTTTGTTGTATGACTTTAAAAAGTTTCGCTGAAATAGCTTTTTTATTTAGAAGTAAAGATTGATAAAAAACACCGCTTTCAAGGGGTATTTTTTGACTAAGTAAAGTTATTAACTCATCGATAAAAGAAGAGAAATGCTCATTTCGTTCAAGCCTTTCCATCCATTTATTTATTAAATTAATATAAAAAGCCGGTTGGCTAATAAATATCTTTAGGGAAGGATATAAACAGGTAACATTTTTAATAAACTCTTCAAACAAAGGGAAATTGGTACCTAAGTATTTTCCCAGAATATTTTTTAATTGAAACAGATTGAGTTTAGCATAATTGGGGAAATCTATGGTTAAACTTTGTTCATCTTTTAAAAATTGAATTAAAGGTTTGTTTTTTATTTTTGGTGAATAGGAGAGTGAGGCTTCATAAAATTGTCTAATTAAAAATTCTTTATTTAGGCTAAATGTTTTGGTAATATTTTTTATGATCTGACTAGCTGATATACTACTTGATTTTTTTTCTGCAAAGGAATATGATAAAATATGGGAATAGATAATTCCCCTAACATTAACGTTACTATTTGAAAAAATAAAAAATTTATTGTTTAAATATTTGAATGAATCAATCAGTGAATTAGCCATTTCTAAATGAGGTTCATGCCATATCTCCATCATTTCAAATAGTAAACCTTCTGAGAAAAGGGAGGCTACATGCACTTTACTGATATTGAATTTTCTGTGTAAGCCACTTAATAATTGGAAGGTTTTCTGCTTATTTTGGCGCAGCATAAGACGAATTAAACGGTCTCTTTCTTTTTTTGATTTATATTTTCCTGCTAATTGATTTGGATTGGATGTATAAAAAAGAGTTAGTAATTCATTATATTCCTTAAAATAGAGGTTTTTGGAGGGCTTTGGTAAGGTAATAGTCAGGAAATCTCTTTTCAAAAGTTCTTTAACTATATTTTTGATGCCAAATGTTTGTGGGTATGTTTCAGGAAGAGTTCTGATTGCCTCATTAATTCTATCCAATATGGTCTTATAAGAAATACCATATCGTTTTGAAAGTAATAGTAGCTGCTTTTTAAAAAAAGAAGTTTGGTCAATACTGGTTGCAGTATGTGAAACTAAATAAGTGAGAATAAGCTCCTGTAAAACTTTCTTGAAAGCACGATCTTCTTCTTCAACCACTTTTTGCTTCTGATGAATTTCAGTAAGATCGGTTGCATATTGCTTGAAAAAAGAGGAAGGTCTGGGACTTAAAATGCCAAATAGTTGATATAAGGTTTCGTCTTTAAATTGATAAACAATTCTTTTTCTATTATCCTTATTTTTCCCTAAGGTGAAAATAAGATTTTTAGTTTTAATACTTTCTTCCCTGATATATTTTTTTAATGATTCATCTGGTAAAAATCGTGGATTAACGCCCCACCAGGGAAGATTTCCATAGGTTATAAAATGTTTAATCAAATTAAATTCTCTATCAGACAGCGAAAATGTTTTAATCTCTTTATCTGTAGTATAATTATTAGTGGAGAATTTTTCTTCAAACCATTTTCCCAAGCCTATTTTAAACTGTGAAATTATATGGTTCCTGGTATCTGTTACAGAAATATTTTCAAGATCCAATGTTATTTCTGGAATACGAATAATCTGATCTTGAATATTATATTTATTTAATATTACATCTAATATAGCATTTAATTCATGTTCTGTTATGCTTGAAATTAAATCAGAGATATAGTTAAATTGTTTTTCACTGGGAATTTGAATATCAAAAGTCAGTTTTTCAATGGTATGTTCATCCTTATTATTCATTGCTGATTATTTTCTAATCGTAAGAAAGAAGAAGCTGAACAAGTTGCAGAGAAAGGTTATCTAGGGAATTAAAATCAGGATTTAATTTTTGTTTCTCTTCCAGCCATTTTTGATATAAAGCTTCAAAAATGCTCATTTTTTCGATATCAATAAAAAATAATTTAATATTAAAATGGGCTGGAATTAAACTATCCAGGATATCTTTTAACAGAATTTTAAAATCTTCATTTTGAAATCTTGCTGGCCAATTTGGAAAAATGATACTTGCGGAATTAGAAAATTCAAAGGTTAGGGGGAACATAGTAGCTGGAGATGATTCCTGTAAAATTTCAAAAGATGACTCCAATTCTTTTTTACCATCAACAATATCCTTAAAGTATTGCATAGCTATTTCCATTTCTTTTTCAGCAACGAAAGTGGAGTAAAATTCCTTTTGAATCTTTCCTATCATTTCGTTCCGATCATTGTATAGTACAACTTGATATTTAGTTTGTTGTACTAATTCAATAATTCCATAATTTTCCTTTTTCAAGGCTATAAATGGAAAATCCTCAACTAAATTTTTCAGTTTGACTAAATTATTTGATACTATTCCTTTAATATATATATCACCCTTTTCGTCATAAAAATATAAAGAATAAATTATAGCCTCCAGCGGCCTGAGTAAAATATGTTCTATGAGGTGAAAACCTTCACATAACTCGTTTAAAGAAATAAAACGTTCTGTTGCCTTATTTAATTTATCAAGACAATGACTTTCTGCTTGTGATTCAAATATTACGGTTTCAATATTTATATGAGGACTTTTATAAATTAGATGGTAAATAAAATCAGGATAAGAACCTGTTCGTACTAATTTGTAGTATTGATTTGTAATACCGTGTAAGAATAAATCATGAATTAAATGACTATTTTCTGCATAGAAAAATAATTTATCGTTTTCATAAGCTCCATCTTTTAATCTTAGCACCTCTAATTGTTGATTATTTTCAAGCGTTAAGGAAGTATTAACCCAATTTTGTTTTAGATTTTCATCTCTGTTTATATTTGCATACTGAAGTAGTGGTTTAACTAATGATTTTATTTCCAGGTTTTTAATATTGAGAAGAAGACTTAATTTTTGAGCAATACCTGAAATATTTTTAGTCTCCCAGGACGGTTTCAAGTAATTAAAGCCAACACCTCTTTTATATCCTATAGGTAAGATTTGTTCAAGAAATCGTATTTTTGCAAGAATCATCTCTTTTTCTACAGCTAGTTTTGAGGATAAACCTCGAAGGTTTTCAAATTTTTTCAATATATCATCGGGAAATGTTTCCCCGAAGCGAGCTAATAAATGGTCAAGAATCCTATTTCTTCTTTCAAAAAAAGGATCCATCTCGGCAGTTATTTTTCCCAGATTCCTTTCATACTGATCTATATTCTCTCCAATTACTATTTTATTAAGCTGTGGAATATCATGAGGTACTTGAAAAAAATAGGATTGATTTAGCTCGGGATTTATAGAATATAAATTTTTTGTATTCACTAATTGAGCTAAATAGTTTGCTAATATTTGTTCGAAAAACGTTAAATAAGCTTTAAGTTGGAAGGCTTGCGCCCGTCTTTGATAGGAAGCAGATGATGGTAGAGAATTCTCTTTAAGACCATAAATATCTGGCAATTCATTTTGAATGGAATAATAAGCGTTGATTTCTTCTGCATTAAACCGGCCTTGAATAATTTCTTGTGAAACTATTTTTGGTGTTCTGTAGTTTTGCAAACTATCTGCGATTTGTGAATTGAAAAATTGTTGTGTGGTTTGTAAATCAGTTTTATACTGAAGATTATTTTTTAAAATAATTATATTATTTCCTGAGTATTCATTTTGCAATAAATTTTTATCCAAAATAGGAAATTCATCGTTTTCAAAGGTTATTAAATTTTCATGGCAACGGACCTCATTTTTCATTAAACTAAGTTCCTCTACAAATTTCACACCAATGACATCAGCAATTAGTTCTTTTAATCTTGATAAATATATTCCATTTACGGCTGGTTTTAAAGCGGAATCATCTAAATAACCATAAGGAAGTAAAGGTCCCTGAAAAATAATATCTGGATCAATCCCTTCTTTTAATAAATCATCAGGATGTTGGAATTTTATTTCAGGATTTAAGAATTCATTGATTTTTGCAAAAATTTGAGCTAATAATAATTCACCAACGGCATCAGGATCGATTTGAATTTTACCTTGGAGGCTTATTTTCACTCCTGTCATAATAATTACTTTATTGATATCAAAGCCAATTAATCTGTTTGCATGGAATTCATTTTTAACTTTAACTATTAGATCTTCTTTTTCTTCTGACTTTAGTTCTTTGCCAGCTTGAACTAGTATGTCAATCAGACCTTGATAACCAGCTCCATCATCTTTTATAGGATGTATCCAACAATTTTTTATTTCTGGAATATTCCCAAGCAATAATTTTCTATAATCATTAATGATAATGGGACTTGATGGAAATATCTGAGAAGGTGGGAACAATAAATTATCTGAATTTTTATGGTCTTTATCATTTTTAAGATATAATAAATCTGTTATTGGAAATTGCGTTCTGTAGGCTAAATCAGTTATTGCATAGCACAATTGCTCCATAAAGGTAACCCCAGGGTCATGATAGTTATAATCGGTCCAAATATTTCCAGAAAATTGCTGAGAAAAATATAGCGCTTTTTCCCTCAACCATTCATAGTCAAGGGCTGGTTGTTCATAATTAGCTTTACTTACTGTTTGTGCTTTTTTCATTATACTTATTAGACTTTATTCTGAAATAGACCAAAGCAGGGTTACATGAAATTTAATTTGATAGGGTTCTGCATTTTGATCATTCAAGCCATAATGTCTTCTGGTTCTGACCTGTAAGGCATAATTATTAACCGATCCAGTCCATCGGAATTGTAATTGATTTAAAAATCCACCATAATTGGCCGCAGTTTTCCGAATCGACCATTTTGACAAATAACCACCAAAAGTAGCTAAGGCAATAGCATGGGCAATAGCATATCGACCACTTCCTTTTTTACCACTTATCTGTGCCATGATCTCAAAGGCATTTATCTCGTCAAGTTCAGCTATAACATTATGCCATTTTCCATCACCTGGAACTTGTCCCTCTACAAAAGTTCCCTTTCTTGCATCCATCCCAATGCAACCCTTTACTTCTAATTTTGAGGTAGGGTTTGAAATGCCAATACCAATGTTTCCACCATTTTTTAATACAAGCCTATGATCATTATCAGTTTGATGAAAAGTTAATCCTTTTGAATTTCCTCCATTTAAGCTAATAAACCAATCTGGACTTGATTTTTGTGAATTTTCATAAAAAGAGAGAAGTCTTTTTGAATAACCCATAGGAGAGATTCGAAAGCCATCTTCCACGCTTCTTCCTATACCATCTTCCACAATATTAATGGACGAATCTATCAAGTCAGCAAAATTAGTTTCTGTAGGAACACTACCTTTCCTAAAGAAATTTTTCAAGGTTATCCTATTTAAAATAGCCATGATTATTTAAAAATTGAGGGTGAATAAAGTAGGAAATTGGCTTGCTCCATTTAACATCTCATTTTTATCCTTTATTTCTAAGTCACCCGCCGATAGAGGATTATCAGATGCAACGACGAAGGTGTTTCCAATACGGAAATCAGAGAGGTCTGCCGGTTCAGGAGCATAAAATTGGGGCTTTTCTAATATCGTAATATCATTAGAAAAACTTGGTATTAAAACAGACCAAGGGGTTCCTCCTTTTAATAAACTATCTGTCGATTCTATATCTGAAGCGGTATCTTTTAATAAATATAGCCCATTATCATTTATTTGTAATTGAATGACTGAAAGACCGGTTAAAAATTTCACATAAGGTCTGGATTCCACAAATTGTATTAGAGCAGATTTTTTAATTGAACCACCTAAAGATGCGTCCACATTGTCATTGTAGAACCACGGACATATAAATTGGAGTAAATCTTTTTGTAATTCTCTGATAAAACGACCTGTTGATTTACCCTCAAATATTACTTTTGCTTTTAGTCTGAGATATTCATAACTGGGATTCCTAATTTCAAGCTTTAGAAAAGGACTGGTGTGAGCAATGATGAAAGCTCTAATTTCTTCTATGAGCTCTGGATTTAATTTAGGTTCATAAAATTGTTTTTCACC
Organism: Saprospiraceae bacterium; assembly: GCA_049241465.1. Taxonomy (GTDB): domain Bacteria; phylum Bacteroidota; class Bacteroidia; order Chitinophagales; family Saprospiraceae; genus BJGN01. Next base: position 14,943 of record JBMLQR010000315.1, read on the forward strand.
TTTTACTTTTGGTGTTGCAACGATAACAATTTCCCCTTTAGAAATGAAACTTTCATGACTATTGTTTCCAATACACTTTACTTGATTTAATTCATCAAATCTATTTAAAAGCATGTGTTCAATATCCCATTTCGTCAAACATCGGTTTTTATGCCTGATTCGTTCTGCTACTCTGGTATGAAAAATATCATCTGATTCATGGTGGGTTCCATTGAAGGAATCTAATGGTTGTTTAATATTCATAATTCCTTCTATCGGAATAAAAATATCACTGATACTATTTGCTGGTAATTGAATAGGATGGTTTATTGAATCTGTGGTATATTGATAAGTAGCAGTTGTTGCATTAGTATAAATGGATATTATTTTACTAAATAAATCTGCTTTTTGTCTGGTTACTGCTCTTATCCAATAATTATCCCCGGATAAAATATCATTGTTTTTAGTCAAATTTGTGGGAAGTACAAAACTAATAATACCTGTGACCATGAGGTTTCTGGTTCCATCATTTAAGATACCATCATGTTCAAAATCAAGCCATTCTTCGCGAGAAAGATATTGCCATTTAACATCAGGTCTATGTCCAATTTCCCACTGTTCACTTCTTTTTGTATGAAATAAAAGATTTAGTTGCTGGGGTAAATTTAAATTTTCAATGCCTATAAAAAGATAGCCTTCTTCCGGTAAGCTTGGTATTATTTGTTTTCTTTTGGGTTTGCCTTCTGAAAAAATATTTTCTATGCCGTAAGGATGTAAATGGTAAATTTTCTCCTCTTTAACCGGGTTATTTTCATAGAGTTTTGTTTCATCAAACTGGAATTTGCTTTTAGATGAATAGGATATTTTGATATCAGAAACTATTGGAAAAACGGGATTATTTGGTACCAATTTTACTGGCTTTTCTCCGGAAAGCAAGGAATTTGGTTTTGCATTTTCGGTAACTGCACTTACAAAAATTTTTGGATATAACTCAAAACCAAAACCCATGGGAGGATTTGATAAAGTAAATTTAAGAAATCCTGTTTGTTTTTCCCTGTTATACTGCTCCGTTACTTCTTCTGTTAGGTTGTAATTCGGTTTGATTTGAAGTTTGGAAAAATCAATCTGATCAAAGGTGACCTTTTCAGGAATACCATCTACAGGTTCTGAATTGAATAAGGAAAATTTTTGTGCTTCAACACGATTTTCAGGATTAAATTGAAAATTAGAGAGGCCGGTCAGACTTACCGTAAAAGATTTGGCTTCGATATTTTTTTGATAAGCCTCATAATGGGAAGCAAATGTCCCACCATCGAGGCCTATGGGTTGGTATTCCAGGGCTATTTTTAAATCGTCTAAATCTTTTGAAAATAATTCAGTACTTCCAACTACAAAATAGGATCCGATGTTAGGCATAGGGCCTAAAAGAGGAAATGGGTTGGAAAAATCAATAGCTCCTAAATGATTAAATAAGTTTATGTTTTTTAATTTTTTTACTTTAACCCCTAGTTCAATCTCATTTAAGTTCATATTTTCTAAATAAGAATAGGGATGTGTGGTTAGCCCACCACTCATTAAAACACGCAAAATGGGTTGTCTTGAATTATATTTACCTAGATGAATTTCTTCATTAAATGGTATAATAGCCGGAGTAGATTCGTCAAGTTCGAAGGTAAGGGTGATTGGATCTTTTGTCCAATCAGCAGGTGTAATGACACGATAACTATTTGGAGATACCCAACCATCTTTCGCAGTTAAGGATATGGTGAAAGCATGAGAAAATATTTCGTGAAAAACCTCTTCAGGTGTAATATTTCTTTTTTCTGCAATGTCCAGGAGAAGTAAAGTTAACTTGTCAATCGATTCTGGGGAGAAATAAAAAGATATAGTAATGGATCGTATTCCACCGCATAATCTTAGGGTAGGGGATGAAATGGCAAATCCAATTTTTATGTTTGACATTGTTTTTTCATCCTCTCCTAAGAAAAGTTGTTCCTCGCCAAGGGATGCAAATGCTTCGAAATTAGTTGTATCATTAATTTCTTTTCCATAAATACCTGAAACTAATCTAAATTGAGAATATACATCTACCAGTGGATTTCTACTAACATAAAGCGTGATTAATTTATTTATGGAAGCTGCAGTTACTTGAATACCCTGGTCAATTTTATATTTTTCGGGAAAACCCGCTGTATTTTGCCCCGCATGTAAAATAGTATCTTTGTCCAGAATAACATCTTTGTAATCAGGATTTAAAATGGCATAAACAAAAAGTGAATCTGGATTTCCAGTTTTAGGCTTTTGCCCTAAAACCTTAGCGAAGAAGAAGTCTAAATGTTTCTGGGTAAGTTTATTTAAATCGGTTTTTAAAACAGCAAATAATTCAAGAAATGCAAAAATTAAACCATTATGAGGTGGATGATTTTCATTCTCATAAAATGTTTTTTTAAATAAATCAGGTGCTTTAAAATTTAAAGATCTAAAGATGGAAATGATGGGAGGATACAATAAAATAACTTCTTTTAAGGCGTGACTTATTTGTTCTAATTCATTATCACCAAAATGATAAATGGAAATGGGTTCCGTATCTTCAATTTTCCAAATGGATAAAAAGGATGAATAATCATTTTGCATAGAAATGGGTAGATCACAAGATGTTTTTGCCATGTCATACGCTATCAGTTTCGATAGAATGGTGGTTCCTTCAGAAATTATTGCGGTGTAAAGTTCATTTTCGATAGAAGTAACATGAACACCTTTATTTGTTTCAGAAGCCCTTTTATACCAGGAATTTAAATCTTTTAGAAGGTCCAAACAAAAAATGAAGAATTGTTCAAACTGACTAATTTTAGCTAACAATGCATCATAACCTTCAAATAAGTTGAGAATTTTTATTTTTTCTTTTTCAATTGATTCAATATTTATACCTGCAATTTCCGCCAATAAAAAGGAATCATCACCCTCAAAAAATGACTTCCAGGTTTCATTTTCATTCCCATCAATGCCATAGAATTTTAATATCTGCGCATGTTTATATACAAATTGCAGAAAATCACCGGTAGTGCGTTCGTCAGGTAAAAAATATTGACAATCAAGCGCTTTGTTTATGCGATTTTTCCTTGAAGATCCTTGATAAGAGTATAAAGTATTCAACGTAACTTAATTTGTTAGGTGATAGTGGTTCCTTCGGCAAAATAAAAAGGATAAACAATATTATTTCTAACATTGGTACTTTCAATCTCATAATCAAGGTTAATTTGAAGGACGCCATCTAAAATTCTCTCTTTATTTGCTGAAATACTATGTATAAAGAGGCGTGGTTCATTGATTCGAAGGGAAAGGGATATGTCCTTTAATATCCAATCAATATTATTTTGAGAAGATATTTCAAATACATGTTGATAAAGTGGATTTCCATATTCTGGACGCATAATTCTTTCCCCTAATTTTGTGCCCAGAAAAATTTCAATACTCTGCTTAATATCTTCCTCATCACTTACCATGTGCAACCCTTTTTTCTCGAGATGAAAAGTAGGAGGGAAACTCCATCCAGTGCCAAGAAATGATTTATCTGTTGACATATTTATCCTCCTATGATTACAGTTGGGCACCCCAAAACAATACTACCACCGTGTGCACAAGTATCACCCATTCTTGCAGCAGGTTTATTTCCAAACAATACAGTTGCTGAACCTTTCATAATAGAATCAGGAGGTCCAACACAAACAGCTGAGTCCCCCATAATGGCAGCAGGTAAAAAAGAAATTAGTACAGTAGGCGATCCTGGTCCAATAATCGGACCGCCAACATGCGGGATTGGCCCAGTGGTCATTGGGCAAACGTGCAAATCAGTAATTCTAGCTGCTAATGGCATATTTGTCTGTTTTAATTTATCATGACGACACCGCCTTTAACTACTGTCTGACCAGAAGCAACAAGTTCTGCTTGCGCTGTTCCCTTAAAAGAGGCTTTTACTTGGGCTTCAGCTGCAACATTTAAACCTTTTATTCCAATATCCCCTCCTGAGCAATCAACATTTACTCCTGTAGTTCCAGTGATTACTACTTTTTGTCCACTTTTAATGGTAATATTGAAATCGCTGGTTATTTCAATTCCAGAAGAGGAAGTTTTTATCTTATTCCCATTAAGATCCTTTATGTTGATTTCCTTATCCTTGTCTGAAATAATGATTGAACTACCTCCAGGAGTCAACAAGGTAAGAATTTTATCTTTGTCATCAAATTCAAGTTTTAATAAAGATTTTGAGTAAAAGGCCTTTTTGGGATTTTCAGCGCTAATTGTTACCGGAGGAGCATTGGAACTATTAAAGAGACTTCCCAATACAACGGGGAAACGTGGATCTTCATTTAAAAATCCAATGACCACAGAAGATCCAACCTCAGGAATGAAAAAACTTCCCGCGCCGGATGTTGCGTAAAGATGTCCTAAACGTGCCCAAACTCCAAGTCCCGTTTGTTTCAAGGCGGGTATTAACACTTGAATTTTATATTCACCATCTGGATCTGCATCTATCTTTGTTACTTTCCCAATATGTAATCCTTTTATTGGATTATAAACAGGTATTTGATTAGGAATTTTCTCCCCGTTTAATATATTTGGTTGTAATCCAAATTGAATTTTAGTTAAAAATACTCCATCAGCCATGGTATGTTCAATTCCAGTTACTAAGGTTTCTCCATTGAATCTACTACCAAAACCTTGTAAAGTGACAATATCACCCAGCGAAAATATATTTAATCCACGAAAAGTTACTGAACCTCTTATTCTTTGAATTCTTGATAAAACAAGTAATGCATCGGCATAAACCTTTAATTCTGAAGATAACATTGGGCTATCATAATTCATTTTCAATATAGTCGGACTGGCTACAGCACCTAATTTTTTACCCGTTAAATCGCCCTGCGCAGGGATTCCTGTAGGTTCTGAACCAGTCTGGCTGACTGCTGCATTGGTAAATGGGTTAAAAGTTCCAGCGGATACTCCTTGTAATTGAGTGGTCGCATCTATTTCTCCTTCGAAATCAGCGATATTATCTCCGTATATTAAAGTGCTTTTAGATTTCGAACCTGCGGCGGGTTCTGGTTTTCCAACGGTTAATTTTCCTTGACTATTAAAAACAATAAATCCATTCGCTTTGGCACGAAGCAGGAGAAAATCCCAGTTGGTCATTTCATGTTGAATAAGAAAAGGATGTGAATAGGTTGTACTGGCAATCGATTTTGTGACTCCTTTAGCAGTAATCAAAGTGGTAAAAATATCACTATCTGTTTTATTAACAAAAATTTCAGATGTTTTTTGATAGGTCATTTCAATGGCTTTATCAGCACATTCTAAAACGACCAGATTTTTATAAGAGGAACTTTGGTAACCAGGTTTGATTGATATAGAATGTTTAACAATAATGCCACTAAATACTACCTCATTAAGTTGATCAAAACCCAGGCTTATTTTAACTGCTATACCAGGTTCAAAAGTAGTTTCTTCACTTTCAGGAAATAGATGTAAGGCTGTATCCCCACCAATAATTTCAATTTTTGCCCGGGCAATTTTATTAACTACTTCAGAGGTTGAAATTTTATATACTATTAAATCTGTGGGCAGTAAAGACCCATTAATGAAAATGTTGAAAGAAGTAGGTTTTCCCGTAGAATCTAATGGTGATATTCCAGACATAATAATTATTTATTTTTCCAATGGTGGAAATAATAATTTTTCTCCAAGTTTAAGTCTTCTAAAAGATGGCAGATTATTGATTTCTGCAATTTTCAAGTAATATTTTTTATCACTGTAAAATTCTTTACACAATGCTGGAATAGAATCTCCTACTTTAATAGTAGGAATTCTGGTAATATCAGGACTTTGAAATTTTGATTCTATAACATTTTGATCGATGAATTCTTCGATTTTTATAGAAATATCAGCACGAACAGCTTTACCTTCTGAATTAAAATAGGTGTATTCTATCCCTAATTCACCTACAAAGCCTTTCAATGAAATATCCCCCCAAATTAAATGTACGTAGGGTGGCATGTGTGTGGAACGAAGAGGGTTTATAGTTACTTCTTTTAACTTTTTAATAGAATCTTCCAACCCTGAAAAATAATTTATTTCAGAAGACGTCATTCCATCGGGAACACTTGGAATAACACCAGTTAAATCCAGTGTAAAATTGAATGATACGGATTCCTTAAAGTAAGTAAAGAGTTTAGGTGGAATAGCTCCCCCATTAGCACTTTTTGGTTCAATCCCTTCGAAATCATCTTTTCCGTAACTACATACCACACTTCCAGGATTTATTTGGAGTTGATAGGTACCTAATAATTCTGTATATGCTAAACTTGAATAGGCCTTAATTGAAAGATTAGATGGAAACATTATAAATTTGTTTGAGATTTAATTTGCTCCATAACCCTCCTTACTACCTCGTTTATAAGTTCCTCCTTTTCGTAAAATCCTAAGGTATCCTTTGATTTATTTTTTGAATTTTGAGAATTACTCTCCGATACTGATTTTTCTCCAGCTTGGTCTTTAACATTTGCTTTTACGACTAATTGTCTTATTTCAACTGGCATTGGTCAATATATTCTGGAATAATAAGAATAACTAAATTCTATGGACTCAAAAGCATACTTTGAATCTTGAGCATCAAAGTCACTGATAGTCCATTTTGTAGGATAGGCATTGTAAAATCCCCAAGTCATAGAAGGTTCTAAAGTATTCGGGTCAAGTAAAAAAACCTTGATCAAAGCTGTTTTAATTCCTCCCATTGACATTGATATAGAATTAGTACACCAATCAGTTAATGGTGATGATTCTGCTACTATTCCACGCTCCAATACCAACGGACTATAGGTTACTTCTGTTGGAAGGTGATAAGTTGTCCTATTACCCGAACCTGCCTGTAAGGCTTTTGTATTTCTGGTCGCGGAGATACCTGAAATTTTACTAAAATAATTATCTCCGATTAAAGGTACATCATTTCCAGAAACTGTAGTTATAATCGAAACTGTGAAGTTGTACCCTGGTAGAGGTACTATTCTAGGTGAACCTAACATTAAAAGTATCTTACAGGTTTTAATCAATAAATATAAAAAACTGAAATCCTAGGGAGATTTAACTCCTCTAGGATTTAATTCATATATTTCACCACATTTCATTGGGTTATATATTATGCTGCTTCAATGGTTATTCCCTCGCAAGCAAATACAATTGACTCAATTGCTGCGTCACTCGTTTGAGAATTCATATCAGTAGGTGTTATTTTTTTAGGAAACGCACCTGTTACAGTCCAAGTCATTTTAGGAGAAGCATCCTCATCTAATAATTTAATTACTAAGGTAAGCCTCTCGTAGGTATTCAACTGAATTTTAGTTAACCAGTCGTAGAAAGAATTATCAGTAGTAAATACCCCTTTCTTAAGGGTAATATCACCGTATTTCATTAATCCTGGCATTTTAATTGTCGAATGCACTGGACTATTACCATGACGGTATTCTACTACATCAGTTTCAATATCTAAACCCGAAACTTCTTGAAAGGGGAGATCAGTCTGATCGCCTATATCAACAGAAAAATAAAATTTAGGTAACGGCCAATTTTGATCCTGATCTGCACCTGTACCCGGCGTTGGAGCTGCCATATATTTAGAATTTTATGTTAGTTATTTAGGTTTATGATTTTTGCTGTTGTTGTTGGAACGTAATAACGATAAACTCAGCAGGACGTACTATCGCAACTTTGACAGTTAATTTTAACATACCGTCTAAAATATCATTTGCTGTCATCGTTGATCCTAATCCAATTTCTACAGAAAATGCATCGGTTGGCGTACTACCTGCAAGGAGACCACCTTGCCACTGATTATTAAGGAAATTCTCAATAGTTGCCTTAATTGAAATCCATGTAGTGGCTGTATTTGGTTCGAAAACATATCTTTCAGATGCAATTTTTATACTTTGCTCAAGAAATGTCATGGTTCTCCTAACAGAAATATATCGCCAATCTTGACTATTACCGTCTAATGTCCTTGCTCCCCAAACGATAGTACCCTTCCCTGTAAAGGCTCGTATTGCATTGATTGCTTTGCCATTTAATGGAAGATTTAATTCTTCTTGTGCTTCATTTGTAATGTTGATAGCTGGCGAAATTACATTTCCAACACTTACATTCGCAGGAGATTTTGCAATGTTTATAGAATTATCAACCATAGCATATACCCCTGCCATAGCGGCACTTGGTGGCAATACATTTAAAATTTCACGCATATCACTAAGAATGCTCTTAAAAGTAGGACTAATCACTTTCAGGGTGTCACTTAAAAGAAGTATTTCAACCGCGGTTGAAGCTGTTGCAATTTTTGCAATTTCTGCTTTTATTAGTTCTGCCCGCGATTCTCTGACCAAACCTGCTGCCACACCATCAACCACCTCTTTTGTTAATATTTCAATAAGCCCATCTTTATTGCTAATATTAGTGAAATCAACATCTGTGGACTGAACAACGGTTGTTTTTAAAAACGGATAATAAGCTGCACCCCATTGAAGAAAGTTAGCGCCTACACCTTCACGAAACTTATTGATTACGTCCTCATCATCAAATGTTCTTTCTTTATCACCATTAAAAACATCTAAAATAGCAAAACGATTCTTCATGGTGTAGCCACAATGAAGTAACATAGCTTGTTGAAGAGCTGAACAATCAGATTCTTCTAGTAAAACAGCTTCTGGAATAACTAATAAAGTTGGTTCCATGTATTTCAAAAGAGTTACTAATCCCTTTCCATTTGCAGGATCATTGAAATCAATGGCCTTTATTCCGTTTCCATAATTTCCAATAGAAACCACGTAACAATCTCCACCACCATTAGAATAAAAATGTCTTAAACAACTGTGCAAAAGATATCTTGTTGCTTGATCCGCAGACAAAGTGTAACCAACATTTTCGTCTGGTTCAATAGTGAATTTTGTTTTCGGTCCTGCACCAAACATTTCTTCAAATTCAGCTAATGAGGTTACTCTTGTTGGAATATTTGTAAGTGGCTTATTCCCTCTTGAAGCTCTCTGCGTATAGCCAATAAATGCTGGAATAGCAGTTGATACTGGAACTACAGAAGAGGAGAAAGCACTTTTTTCTTCGATATAAACTCCAGGTGTTGCTAATACTTTTGCCATGCCGTTTTATTTAATTTTTTGGTGGTTAAGTAGATTACGGGTCTAAAATAAATATTATTTTAGAGAAAACTCTGTTTTTATAAAATTAAATATAAATAAATTCTTGAACATAGAACTTTTCGGTTTTAATATCAAAGTTTACAGATCTTGGGTTTGGACAAGGCAAGCTCTTGATTAAGAGATTTTCAGTGTTTTTTCTATTGTTTAAATATAAGCCAAGCTGCTTATTTGGTCTTTCTTTAAGAGGTAATGTTTTTTCGGAAATAAATAAATACCCATCTTTTCCATTGGGTAAAATGAGAGGTATAGGCTTTGTGAAAGTCATGCTATTTTTTTGACTTTTATCATAAATGTATAAACTCTCGATATCTTCCATATATTTGCCTGTACCATATATATAATACTTCCAGTAAACATTTCTTTCTTTAAAATTAATAAAATGCCTTATTGGAAGAATTTTATTTTTTTCAGAGGAGGATAGTCCGAAAAGTTCATTTTCCTTGTTTAAACTTAAATTAATTTTACCATTAATTCCTGTTGTTGAATAGGATTCATTGCAGATGTCAAGGGTTACATTTTCATCAGCATGTAATAATTCCCTTCCTGTTATTTGTTCTAATTTTATACATTGGTTTGAGATAAAAGGAAGCTCAGTGAAATTTAAAAATTGAGGGTTTTTATTTTTTATCTTAAAATTTAATATTATTTCTCCGAGATAACAAAAATGATTAAAATCTTTATTTGCATCTATAATCAAAATTAATTTATTTGGTTCCTGTTTAACAATAATACCATATTGTTTAATAGTTTGCATGGTCTCATTTTCAACTTCAAAAATGAAATCATTACACCTGTTATTGTAATAATAACCATGATTTATGGTAATGGAAAGTAGCTCCTGAAATTGTATGATATGATTTATTTGCATCTATTTACCTTAGGTCTATTCAGGTGAAATTAATATGGGTATTATCTCCTCATTCATTGCATATTGATTAAAATTAAGCATTCTGAATTTGTAAACAATAGAAGGTAAATATTTACCTCCAAGCATACTCCAGATATTACTTAATACAGCAAATTCTAAGTTAATTATTTCAACCGTTATTTTCTCTACTTCTGCAGGTAATGAAGGAGTATTTTGAGGATTAAAAGTATGTTGTCCTTGAAAAAAATAGATGACTGCAGATAAAAACCTTAATCCTTCTCTATAATTATTTTGAGGAAAATTTGCAGCGAATAAAACATATAAATTAATGTAAATGGATGGATTTGAACCACCAAATTGATTATAGCCAGTATTTCGTATTAATTTTTCTTCCTCCACATTAATTAAAGTAATCATTATTTTATTATCAATTTCTATGGAGGAAGCTCCGGAATTATTGGCAACGGAAGTGACAACAACTCTGTCTTCTGTTTCACCGAAAGAATTTTTCAAATACTCGTTTAACTGACTTCCAATAATTGGAATTACATTTTGGATCATCTTAATTATGGATTTCCTGAGGTTGCATCATTTACACCCACTAATTTTAATAATGCTTTGATTACTATTCTTACTATGTATACACACAGGAACATGACTAACCATCCTATCATAAATAGTTGAATAGTAAATACTTTTTCTACTTCATTCAATTTTGGATTTGAACTTGTGAGTTTAAATAGCATTAAAAACACAAATGATAAGGGAACAGCTAAGATTGAAGCTATTATAAACCACATTAATTCCTTTAAAATTGTTTTTTTCATGCTGATTATTAAGGTCTTTTGGTATTAGAAGTAAGCTGTATTTTTTGAATGAAATAAAATACAAAGGCACCAAAAATAAAAGCAATAAGTAAGGATATGCGCTCGTCAGTAAACCAGTTCATGATACTTAATAAGGGCACTAATAACAAAGTCATTATCAACATAAACAGGTATCTGAAGAATTGCTGGCCTAAAATTCCAGTCCTTACTCGCCAATCTGCAAAAGCTATGACCCAACCAATAATCACACTTAAAGCAAATAATAAATAAGTTAATGTTAATATATCTCTGTATTTGAGCATAAAACTACCCATGGAAACAGGAAATCCTTCCGCTTCATTTATTGGATTAACTACACCAGTGGTATCAGAGGTAAATCTATTATCTATAAGTTGCCATAGATCAGTATACCCATTGTCATATCCTAAAGCCCAGATTCCTACCCCTTTTAACCCATAACTTAAGGCTAAATTATACTTTTTCTCTAAGGTGGATGCATTGTCATACCAGCATTCTACAGAAGTACTATCACCAAATTCAAGAAAAAAATAATTGGTCATACTTACAAAATCATATTGTGGAGTATACGTTGTTCCATATAAATTCATCACCTCACGATAGGGAACATCCTTGTCAAAATAAGTATCATAAACCCCTTTACTATTTATTTTCCCTTTCCATTGAGCGCCATAATAGGGCAAAGCCAAAACTGTTTTCCCTACATCCAGTTGGTTTTTAACATAATAATCAAGGGTGCTTTGTAAACTTATTCCATTTCTATTGGTAGTTCTTAAAGGGGACACAGCACCTGTGATTCCTTTCCCTTTATGATAATCATATCCCATTATGACCATTAAATCTACAAGTTCTCCGAGTTTTACATGGTCAAATGCATCCCGAGTGCTGTAGGAGGGTAGGGTAATGGAAAGAAAAACCTTTCCACCCGGCATTTTATTTGAAAGATTAGTACGCAAAAGAGTTACAAAATTAACCAAAGATTCTTTATGCTTTTCTGGTACATTTTCAAAATTCAAATCTACACCATCTGCATTTCTTGCAATAATTAAACTTGCAATACTATCTGTAAAAGTATTCCAAGCCGCAGGACTTGATAAAAATCTATCATTTTCGGCTACACCATGACTCGCCATACTTAATAATACCCGCGTTCCATTTGCTTTGGCAGTATCAATCATTGAGGTTGTTCTCCATTCTTGTATTTGGGCTGGATTGGAATAAGATCCAGTTTCCGGATCAACAATGTAAGCAAAATAGGCAATGGTGCTCAATAAAGAAAAATCATAAGATTCCCAGGCTGATCCCATCCAATGAGGATGCCAGCCAAAAACTTCATATTTTTTACTTAATTTTCTGTTCGTTGGACTTTTGATAAAATATATCTGTTGTACTGAATCCCAGTAAAAATTATTAGCTTTTAATTTATTTGGGTTATTAGGATTTAAAAAATCATATAGGTAACCATATCTTCGGAGCATATTCTGTTGTTCCGGAGTGGCTAATCCTTCCTTCATTTTTATTGAATCCTCCTCAGTGGGTTTCTCATCTTCCATGCCAAGGGCACTTTTTATCTTCGAGGCATCTTTATTCATGTAGCGCAGGGTTGATTCTGTCTGCCTGGTGCTTTTCTTTGCCTTAAAATAAGTATCTTTCGCTCCGCAATTAAACAGGAATATACTAAGTAAGAAAAAATAGAATACAAATCTGTATTTTTGGATTTGATTGATCATTCTGTATAAATTTTAAAATACTTAATAAGTGAGGGTATTTTGTTTATAACCTGTTCTGTGTAGGGTTTGCCTTCCAAATAAATGCTTTTGAAATATACAGTTTGTTCTGATACGCCATTGTTATTCAAGCAAGCCAAATATAAATATTTCTTTTGATATTTTGATGTCGCTTCCAAAATCTTGCCATAATTGGGACCACTATTTATAGACAGGGAAAGTGAAGCAGGTGAAAATGATCCATTTCTTGTTAATTTCAAAGCATTTGATTCATTAACAAAAGCACACGTTAATCCCTTTGGTTCCGAATAAGGTAAAAAATGAAGTTTACCCATAGCATAATCTGTCAGGGGATCTTTTGTAGATACCACTGATTTAAATTCATCTATATTTTTCTGATTATATCCAATCCAATAAACCCATCCTTTCCCGTTTTTTGCTAAATCAAAGGGTATTGGAAATATAAAATAAGGTGTTTTTGTAAGATTCAATTTAGCGCCTATACTAAAGGATTGTTCTGAAAGAGGAAGGTATAATAACTCTTCTTTAGTAACCATCACTGTATCATTATGATAAAGCGTGTCCGTTGCCTCCTTGAGCATAACTTTTTTTTCCTGCTTTAAATTTCTTACAAATATCGTTGTTTTAAAGGGTAGAAAGTTTCTATTTGTAAGTTTAACGGTTATTTCTCCGGCTTCAATAGCAGGTATTTTAACGTAAATAGCTTTTTTCTTCTTTAATTTCAATCTGGAGTATAAAGGTGTTTTTCCTAAAAGAACCTCCACAGAACTTAATTTTAAAATGGATTTATGTTTAATGTAAAGTTGAATGGTATCAGATTTATCTACCTGATAAACATACTCCAGTTTATCCTTTTTAGGTATTAATACCTTAACAGCTGGATAGGTAACAGAGTCCTTTATCGTTTTATTTATTAGCGATTTGATGTCATCTAATTTAAAATGCATGATTAAGGTATCTCCTGCTTTTAATCTCTCTTTAAGACTGTCTAAATTAACTTTTTTTTGAAGGGGATTTTTAATTTCCAATGAAGAAATTTCTTTTTCTGCTTTCGTAGTTATTTTGTTTTTTATATCATCCAGTTTTATCTGTGCCATAACAGACGAATAAATAAAAAAACAATAGAAGAAGATATAGCCAAATTTTTCAGGGAAAGAAGTGATCATTTAAGCTTTTTTATTTAGAATCTGTTTGACTAATTTTTCTTGTAATTGGGCTAATTGAATAGCAGCCTCATCTTTAATCATTTTTTCATGAGATTGATTTTTCGATTCTTTTCTAAAAGAGGTGGTTTCTGAATTTTCGGGCATTGATTTTAATCCTGCTGTCAAATGATGTTCTTGAACCTGACCCATATAAGCAATTTTATAAGGGTATTCCTTGCTTTGAAGTAAATGATCATAAGGTCCAATAGGCGCGAATAATTTGGATAGAATTGGCGCAGTTTCCAAGAAAATAAAAAGTAATAAAATGCCCATGGAAGTGTTTCCTGAAAGCATGGATAAGGCTTCAAGTCTGGCTAATAAACCCTTGGAAAAATACTTTTTTAAGACCTCTTTTTCATTGTCTTTTTCAATATTCAACTTTACCTTTTCGTTTGAAAGTAAGGCTAGATTATGATTCATTTTTTGTTGAATCTCCTGATGTTCTTTTGTATAAGCTTCGTATTTCTCTTGCTTTCTTAAGCATTCACTTCCTCTTCCAGAATTTCTTGTTCCACAAGTACCGTCACATTCACATTTATACTGAGCGTAATACAATTCTTTTAATTTAAAACTACTTTGAATCGACTTTTGATATTCATTTTCTTTCTTCTCAATATTCAGAATCTTTTCAATAAAAGACTTTTCAATTTTCATTAATTTTTCTCCTCTTATTTCTATTAATTTAAAATCAATTTCTGATTGGAATAATTTTAATTCCAATGGTTTGGAAATGACAAGAGCTATAAAAATAGCCATTAAAATTCTTGGTAATGCTTGTAAAAATTCTTGAATTGATTTTCCCTTTTTCCGAAAACTTGAAACTAAAAATCTATCTAAATTAAAGATTAAGCCTGCCCATAGTAATGACAATAGCATGGATACAAAACCTTGCTGAAAAATAAGATGAAATGCAAAATAGGCTGATAGTCCAGCCATTAACGTGGTGAAATATACACTGGCTCCAATGCCAGCATATTTAATCTTCTCAGATTCAGGGCATTCTGACATAATGTCCTTACTTACACCTGCGGCAAAATGAAGAAATCTGGACATTTTAAAGATTCATTTGTTCAATAAAAGCTAAAGGTATGATTTTTTTTTGGAATATAAATCATGGTCTTTTTTCAAAGAATTTTAAAAACGAAGGTAATTTTTTTGCTTGTTTTTGTGATGGTAAGGTTTGGTTACCTTGCAATATATAAAAATGGAGGATTGTTTTTTTAGTTTCAAAAATAGTTTTCCATGTAAAATGAAGAGATGAATCTTCTTTAAATTGTATGTCTCTAAACCCATTAGCAGGTATTTCCCCCCATTTTTCCTCATTTAAAATACCCATCCTATCTGCTTCCCAATATAAACGAAGATGGCAAGCTGGCGGTATGGCATAGTGGAAGGGAATTTCAGGATGAGCATGAAGGGGAATATATTCTTTAAGTTTATCTGTAGAAATATATAAGGAAAACGACAAGCCTAACGATGTCAATGCTTTTACAAAAATTCTTTTTTCTGAAATGGCATTATCGTTTTTGGCCTGGATAGAAAATAAATAATCCATATTTATTTGTACATCATAACTCCCTTTAGGGGGTAACCTTAAATTAAGTGGCATTAAAATAACGGATTCTGCCTGAAAAACCTCCCATGATAATGTAATTTTTTCTCCTGTTTTTACCCATTCCTTTGAGGCAGAAAGATGTATTTGGGGGTTTCCACTTTGATGAACAATAGGTTTTGATTCCGCTTTTAGGTCTTGAAATTTTAATATTCCATTCGTTATTCTTGTAAGCAGGTCTGTATCAATTTCGTTTGTTAATTCAATGGCTGAAATATGGATTTTTTTATCAATGTTTATGAAATATCCAAATTTATTTTCATTATTAAAAGAACAATATATTTGACCCCCGCCTGCAGCAATACGAAGAAGTGTATTTGTTATTTTTATAGATTTATTTTCATTCTCCATCAGAATAATTAGTTCAATAAGTATCCCTTTAGTTTGAAGATTAAAAAGAGAAACGGATAATTCATCCAATAAATGATAAGGAATAATTCCTTGGATATGAAATTGGCAAGAACGAAAAGCCAGCTTGATTTTATCGGTAAATAGGTCGCTCATGATTCAGATTTATTCAGTTTATTTCGGATGACAAATAGGAAATTAGTCATTTATTTTCTTTAGTTTTAAAAAATTTTGTAAAGTAATATTAAATTGTATTTTTTTTAAATAAAAAACCTAAATGGCAACAATGGCCAAACTGAATATACCTTTTGTCGGTAGCAGATCGTTTTATGAATCTGAACAAGCGTCATTTTATGGACGTATCAAACAAGTGGATGATGTTTTGTTGTTGTTACATAAACATAAATTTATAGCATTAACCGGACAGATTGGTTCAGGTAAATCATCATTTTTAGATTCTGGTTTAATTCCCGCATTGAAAAAGGGACACAATGGACTTGCTGGGAAAGAATGGGTGATTTGTAAAACAAGGCCAGGTCAGGCTCCAATAAGAAATCTTGCTTATGCTTTGTCAGAAAATGATTTATTAAATCCAACCATTAAATCTACCCCTGAACAACATTTATGGATAGAGAAAAAATTAAAGGAAGGTATCTCTGGACTTGAAACCGTTTATCGACAATCTGAAATTTTTGGTAAGAAAAATTTAATGATTGTTATTGACCAATTTGAAGATTTATTTTTAAATACAGATCGCTATAATAACGCCGCTGCACTTAATGAAGATACAAATCAGTATATTAATTCCATCACAGGTGCTAATTTTGCAGAAGAAATTGCAGTGTATGTTGTCATCGCTTTAGGAACTGAAAATATTATTGATATCTCCCCATATCGCCGTTTACAGGATTTAATGAACCAAGGGCAATATTTACTTCCAAGAATTAGCGGCGTCGATTTAAAACGAATTATTTCGAATCCGTTAGTTGGTTCTAAAATTGGTGTAAGTCCTGAGTCTGTAGATACTCTTCTTGCACAATTTGGTTCTGATATGCGTTTGCTTCCAAACTTACAGTTTTTATTGTATAAAACCTGGTCTGTGGTGAAAGATAAGAATCAGGAAAATATTATTATTCAACCGGAAGATCTGGCAAACGTTGGAAATATCCAACATTGTTTTGCCTCACATCTTGAATTACATTATGACCACTTGGATGAAAGAGGAAAACAAGTTTTCGAAAAATTATTTAAAGTTTTGGTCTCAACGGAATCTTTGGGTAAATTGACTCAGCCACGAACTTTGGCACATCTAAGCTCCATTTGCGAATCGTCATTAGAAGAAATTTCAACTTTACTTCTGCCTATTTCCCGAGGGGAGGAAATGTTTTTAGAGATTTTGCCTCCTGATATTTCTATGAATACTGACAATAGAAACTTTCAACTGCATAAAAATAGTCTGTTAGTTATAAAAAATGAAAATATTTTTATCCACTGGGATAGATTTAGAACTTGGCTTGAACAGGAAAAAGAATCTAGAGAAATTTATAAAGGTCTTATTACAGATCAATTAAGGTATGATGAAGGGAAAACCTCTTTACTAAGACCGCCCGATTTAGATTTTATATGGCAATGGTATCAACAAAATCAACCATCAAAAATTTGGGGGGAATTTCTTGTTCCGGGATATCAAAATGCAATTGATTATCTGACCTTGAGCTATAATACCTATAAAAATGAGTTGTTATTAAAAGAAAATGCCAGAAAAAATGAGATAAAGAGATATCGAAGAAATATGTTAATTGGTGTTGTGGTTGGAATCGTTACCATATCTGTGGTTTCTTTGTTGGCAATCAATGCACATAATGAAAAGAGAATTGCTAATAGAGAAAGACTTGTTGCTATAAAAGCTAAGGAAGATCTGGCCCAAAAAAAATTAATAGCTGACCAATTAAATAGGGATTTATTTGAAAGTAAGGATAGCATAAATCAAATAGTTACCCAATTAAAAACCAAAGAAATTACAATTAATAAACAAAATTTATCGCTGGTTAAAAAAAGTAGTGATCTGGAAAAATCTTCTATAACGATTAAGGAACAATATAAAAATCTTGAGGCTCAAATTAAGGAAACAAAAATTGCCGTTACTAAAGCTGAAATTGCTAAAGAAAAAGAAATAGTAGCAACAAAAAAAGCAAAAACCAGGGAAGAGTTTAGCAATATTAAAAATCAACTGTTTCTATTGGTGGGTGAATTTTTAGCAAATGAAAATCCGCTTGAATTAATACCAAAATTGAATTCAAAAATTAATGACTATAATGAAATTTCAAATGAAGTCGTTGGAACAATACAACCAAATAATACCCTTTTTCAAGTTTTAAATATAGCGACAACTAAATTAGAAGCTTTAAGAAATAAATCCTCCCAAATTTTAAAAGCTAAAGCCGGATTAAGAACTATTAGTAACCAGAATGGAAGCTTTTTATGCGGTGGTGACGATGGCTATCTTTTTATTGGAGGTGGTAAAAATAAGGTGGATATAGGGGAACGAATTAGAGCAACTTTACCTTTAAAAAATGAGCCTTTTGCACTTATTGGAACGTTTACTGGAGGAGTTTATGCTATTAATTCTGGTAAGGCTCCTAATAAATTATTAAATTCTTCTTCAAATATGCCCGCTGTTGCTTTACTAAATGCGTTTAAGTACGGGGAATATTTACTTGCCACTCAAAATGAACTGGTGCTTTTCTCTTTGGAAAATGGAGTTATTTCTAAATCTATGCTTCGTGATAAATTATTATCGATTGTCCCTTTAACTGATCAGAATAAATTTTTATTGTCAACTCAAAAAGGTCTTTATCTTTGGAAAACTTCGGGAGAAATTGAATCATTGATTCAGTTGGGGAGCGGCGAATTTTCAAATCCTGTTTCTGCAATGACTTTATCAAGAAATATTATTTCCTTTGGATTTCAAAATGGTAAAATTCTCTTGTATAATCTGAGTGAGTTTTTACAAAATGTTAGGATAAATCCAAAGGAAAAATTTGTTTTTCATCGCACAGATATTACTAAAATACTATTTTTTGAAGATAAATTATTTTCTTCAAGTCTGGATAAAACTGTTTATTTTGTTGACTTGAAGTTAGAAAATTCGGCAGCCTATGCAGTAAAATTGGTTGATAATAACAGCTGGGTCTGGGACATAATCATACGAAAAGAAAATAATGGGGTAGATTTTTTATATTCTGCCGATGAAAATGGCAATCTTAAAAAGTACTTTGTTAATGCAGATGATCAGTTAAATTGGATTAATAATCTAGCAAAAAGTAAATGATTTAACGATTTTAATACCTTGTTATGTTTTATTTTAGAATTCTATCTTTCTCTTTTTTTCTTTTCCTAATTGAGGGGAGTTTTGCGCAGACCACGCAGAAACCTGTCATTCATGGTAAACATTGGATGGCCATTACAGGTAAACCTTTAGCTGCAACGGCTGGTGCAACCGTTTTTCAACAAGGGGGAAATGCGGTGGATGCTGCCTGTGCTATGCTCGCAGCAACGGCTACCATGTGGGACGTTCTTAGCTGGGGCGGAGAAACTCAAGCCCTTATTTATAACCCTCATACAGGTAAAGTGATGGGCATTAATGCTTTAGGTGTTGCTCCAACGGGTGCCACTCCCGCGTTTTATAAGTCGAAGGGTTATGATATCCCTCCCGCTTATGGTCCGCTCGCTGCCGTTACTCCTGGTACTCCAGGTGGATTATTTACTATGTTGAGTGAATATGGTACCATGTCTTTGGCCCAAGTGCTGAAACCTGCCATGCAAATGGCTGAAGGTTATCCCATGGAAACTTCTACCGCTGATATGATTGAAAAAAATAAGGCGAGAATTAAAAACTGGCCTTATTCAAAAAAGATTTTTCTTCCTCATTTGAATGAACCCAGGGAAGCACCGGAAGGTGGCGAGATTTTTGTTCAAAAAGATCTTTTTCAAATGCTCTCAAAATTGGTAGAAGCTGAATCCTCTGCGTTAAAACAGGGGAAATCCAGAAAGGAAGCTATTCAGGCTGCTTATGATAGATTTTATCGCGGCGATATTGCCGTGGAATTCGTCAGGGGAGTGCAAGAACAGGGTGGATTGATAACTATGGAGGACCTCGCAAAATGGAAAGTGAAACTGGAAGAACCCGTTTCTGTAAATTACAGAGGCATCGATGTTTATAAATTGACCACCTGGACTCAGGGGCCCGTTATGCTACAAGCGCTGAATATTCTGGAAAATTTCGACTTGAAATCTATGGGTTATAATTCCTCCAGATATATTCATACCATCTGTCAGGCCATGCATCTCGCTTTCGCAGACAGAGATTTCTATTATGGAGATCCCGATTTTTCCCCATCGGAACCCATCAATGGATTATTGTCGAAAGCGTATGCAAAGGAAAGGGCGAAAAGTATTCAATACGATCGAAATGATACGTTGGCAGGTCCGGGTGATCCATATCCTTTTGAACAAAAAGTTAATCCGTTTAAATCTTTATTGGAAAAATATAAAAATTCGCACTCCTCCATAATGTCGGAGGAACATAGGGAAGGATTTTTTGCCGGAACAACCTCTATTGAAACGGCCGATGCAGAGGGTTGGGTAGTGAGTGTGACCCCAAGTGGTGGTTGGATTCCCGCCTGTGTTGCTGGAAATACAGGTATAGGATTAAGTCAAAGAATGCAAGCCTTTGTGTTAGATGCTGCTGATAACCCGTTTAATGTGTTAGAACCCGGCAAGCGTCCCCGCGTTACCCTTACGCCAACCCTGGCATTGCGCAATAATATTCCTTTTGTTTCTTTTGCCGTTCAGGGTGGTGATTCTCAAGACCAAAATCTCTTACAGTTTTTCCTGAATATGGTGGAGTTTGACATGAATGTACAAGAGGCTTGTGAAGCGCCAAATGTGAATTCTTTTCAAATGAAAAGTTCTTTCGATAAACATCTTTCTGAACCTGGTCGCTTGTTAGTGAATGAACAAACGCCTGATTGGACAAGAAGGGAACTCAAAAAACTCGGTTATTTGCTGGAGTTTGACAGAAAAACCTCTGGTCCTATTAATGCTATTTATTTTGACCATAAACATGGCTCTTTCTGGGGTGGAAGCAGTCATTTTGGAGAAGATTACGGCATTGGCTGGTAAAAAAGACTAAGAACCGGAGAGAATCTTATTTCTCTTCGGTTCTAACCTCCATCGTTAACGTATCTATTTTATACCCACCTAAATCAAAATAAACCTTAGGCATTCGTTGCTGTATTTCAGCCATGTCTTCTATTTTGACTTCGCTTTGATATAAATAAACAGATTTTAAAAGGGGTAATGAGCTTAAAGCACGCAATCCTTTTTCAGTTATGCTCGTTCCCACCAGGTTCAAATATCTTAGTTCGGTATTTTTTAGTAAAGCAATACCCTCATCTGTAATCAATGTATTATCAAGGTAAAGTTTGGAGAGGTTAGGTAATCCACTTATCCATTTCAGGCTTTTATCGGAAATCCTTGTACCACTCAGTCTGATAGAAGCAATATTTTTTTCTAATCCTTTAAATAGTTCTCCATCCTTGTCGCTAAAATCGGAAAGGGACTGGCAATTTATCTGAAGGAGCGGATGACCACTGGCTAAAGGTAACACCACCATACCTCTGTCTCTTAAAGGAGTTAGCATGGTTTCGGACACAGCAGCTAAGTCAGGGACTAAAGGCCAATCAGCTGTTTTAGCCATATTTTTTTCTTCATTTGAAGCTGAAACAACTTCTTCGGTTAGTTGTAAGTCTTTCAGTAATAATTTTGGGCTTGCACCTAAAGACAACCATTTTTCTATAATAACTATTTCCTTTTCAGTAAGTTGTGTTTTTCCTTTTGGAGGCATGTGCTGCTTATCAGACAAAGGGAGCCTCATTCGATGTGACATTAAAGCCATTTTGCCCTCTTCGATACCATGATAAAATCCGTTTTTACCTCCTTTTAGTACATTTTCAATTTGGTCTAATTTTAACTTTCCTTTTTGTTTCGTTTTTCCATGACAGGCAACACATTTTTCTTCAAAAATGGGCGCAATTATGTCTGCATAAACCAACGCATTTTGGTTAAATGCAATTTGCTTCGATTCTTTTTTAGGTTTATCTAACGATAAGAAATCTTCCCCATGGGTTAAATTTCCACCCAAATGACCGGTAACTAAAACCAATATACTTAACGCTCCTTGTCCAAGAAGATGAATATGGGGAATTTTAGGGGGAAATCGGTATAAACCGATTAATAGAGCCGATCCAATGGCCAGGCCTATGCCCCAATTTCTGTGAAGTTCCACAGATGAAACCTCGTAATCACCCTGATTCATTAAAAAATAGCCACTCAACGCGGAAAAAACAGCACCAATGCCTCCTAAAATGGTGATTAAGGGGATAGACGTTTTGTATTTTTTACCCGTTGCGCTCAGTCCATAGACTTCTAAAAAAAAGGCTAATAGCAACAAAGCAATGGGAAAATGTATGACAAGGGGATGTAAAACTCCCATAGGATTTATTTTTTTTGATATCGGTTTCGAAGATAATTTAACATATATACATTTATATCCCACTGATTAGCAAGAGGTTGTTGTGTATATGGTACGACAGGCAGATACATGGGCGGACCAAATTCTGTCAATATAGTAATGGCACTTCCCTGTTGGTTTTTCATTTTGACTACCTCATCCCACCAAGCCAAGTGAGCCATAAAAGCATCTTGCCACTCAGGTGCGCGTGGATCAGTTACTTGTGGACCTTCCTGGTGTCCAACCCGGGCATGAATATGACCTGTTTTTGATAAAGCCTGAGCAACCGCCTCTTTTTGGTCCTTCAATAAGGATTCATGAACTACACACCAATGGGAAATGTCTAACGTTAACTTCATCTCCGGAATGTCGCTTAAAAGGGCCTGGGTAGTAGGAATATTATAGCAGATCCTGCCTCTATGCGTTTCGTGATAGATAGGAATGCCCGATTTTTTGGCTGGTAAAATCGTATCTGTTATAATATCTTTAGCCTGTGATAGGGTAAAATAATCTTTCCCTGAATGACAATTTATATAAACAGGTTTCATGGCTATCGCCAAATCTATCTGTTGACGGAATTCATTTCGGTTTTCCTCAAAATTTGATTTTCCACTCCCGGTAAGCAATCCTAATTTTAAGTCAAATTGAGCTACCGTATTAAGGAGTAAGTCCCTTTGGGTTGCATTTCCAGGTACCCACATTTCTATTCCATCATACCCTGCTGCTTTTGCTTTTTGACAAAAGGAGGCTAAATCTCCGTTAAAGCCCCAGTTTGTTGCAAAAATATAGAGCGGAACGGAAACAGGGGTCGAAAAATCATTCGAAGCGTATGTAAAGGTATCAGTCATACCCAATAATGGTATGGCAGTGGCTGTAAGAGATTGAGCCAGGAATTTTCTTCTGCTGTGCATAATTTAACTTAATATGGGTTTTATCACGGTCCCTTCAACGTCGGTTAATCTGAAGGGTCTTCCCTGGAACGGATAAGTAAATGTTTCATGATTAAAGCCCAGCAAATGAAGGATAGTAGCCTGAACATCATAGACAGAAACTTTACCATCGACAGGATAAAATCCTATTTCATCTGTTTCCCCGTAGGTTGTTCCAGCTTTGGCACCCCCTCCGCACATCCAGATAGTGAATGCGTCGGCATGATGATCTCTACCTTTGAAAGGCATTTCCAATCCATTTCTATTTTCCTGCATGGGCGTTCTACCAAATTCACTTCCCCAGACAATCAAGGTTTCCTCCAAAAGCCCACGTTGTTTTAAATCTAAAATAAGGGCAGTAATGGCTTTATCTATTTGCTTACATTTGTTTACCAAACCTATTTCCAGTGAGGTATCGGTTGAATTGCCATGAACATCCCAACCCCAGTCGAACAATTGTACAAATCGAACGCCTTTTTCAACCAATTTTCTTGCCAGGAGTAAATTATTTGCAAAACTCTCTTTTCCAGGTTCCGTTCCGTACATTTCATGAATATAGGCGGGTTCATCGGAAATATTCATGACATCGGGTGCAGAGATTTGCATACGGAAGGCCATTTCATATTGGGATATCCGGGATAAAGTTTCCGGATCATTAAATTCTTTATAAGTCTCTTTATTGGCCTGATTGATAGCATCTATGGACGCTTTCCGCATATTGCCATCTACGTTGGCGGGATTGTCCAGATAAAGAACAGGTTCACCATGAGAACGGCAATGAACACCTTGATAAACTGAGGGTAAGAATCCACTGCCCCAAACCGATTTACCTGCGTCCGGATTTTGACCACCGGAGGTTAATACCACGAAGCCGGGTAAATTGGCATTTTCCGAACCTAATCCGTAAGTAACCCAGGAGCCTAAACTTGGTCGTCCAAGTCTGGCCGAACCCGTTTGCATGAGTAACTGAGCAGGTGCATGGTTAAATTGATCGGTATGAACGGCCTTCAAGAATGATAATTCGTCTGCAACACCAGCAAGATGAGGCAAATAATGAGATACCCAGGCACCTGATTGACCTCTTTGTTTAAATTCACCAATGGTTCCCAGCATCTTAGGAACGCCTCTGATAAAGGCAAATTTTTTCCCTTTTAATAAGGATTCCGGGCAAAGCTGTCCATCCAGTTTTTTGAGCTCGGGTTTATAGTCAAACAATTCTAATTGTGAGGGGGCTCCGGCCATGTGAAGATAAATGACGGATTTGGCCTTCCCTGGTAAATGGGGTGTTTTGGGGAGAAGCGGCTTTGTTGGATCGAACAAAGTGTTGGAAGACCCGTTGGACTCACTTGTGCACGCGTTGATAAGAGGTGAAAAAGCTAAAGCACCTAAGCCCATAGAACATTGTTTTAAAAACAATCTGCGGGTGGCAAGTTGTGCATCCAGTAAATGGGCTTCTTCGGCAAGACTCAATCTTTTATTATTCATGTCGCGGCTTAATTTTTAGTGATAATTACATCTAAATTTAACATAGCATTGGCAACTAACGCGAAAGCAGCATCTTCAACGTTTGGATTTTCAACCTGAATTTCTTTAACTAGTTCAGGATGAGATTTATAATATGTTTTTGAATCCTTATAAAGTTTCACCAAGGGTTGTAAAAGAGTAGGTGAAATGGATTTATTTAGTAAAATATGATATCCATGTTGTATGCGATCGTTGACAGACAAACCAGGATTTTCCAACATTTTTTGACCAAAATGCGTCGCCGCTTCCATAAAAACAGGGTCATTCAAGGTAACTAAAGCTTGTAAAGGGGTATTTGTCCTGATTCTCCTTGCGTTACAAACATTGCGACCCGTACCGTCAAAAGTTAACTGGGAAGGGTAGGGGCTGCTCCTCTTATAGTAGGTATAGATAGAGCGACGGTATTTGTCCTCACCTTCACTAATTTTCCATTTGTTACCGTCATAAGGACTTGCCCATATTCCCTCTGGTTGATAAGGCATTACGGATGGCCCGTACATTTTTGGGCTCAGAAGACCAGCAACGTGTAATGCCTGATCCCGTACCTGCTCTGCACTTAATCTTATCCTGGGGGCTCTACTCAACAAACGGTTATTTGGATCCTTTTTAAGCTTTTCAGGGGTAACCACCGATGATTGCCTGTAGGTTTGTGAAAGAACGATTTCTTTCAGAGACGATTTGATAGACCATCTATGTTTATTCATAAACTGCCAGGACAAATAATCCAATAATTCCGGATGAGAAGGCAGGGTACCTTGTGATCCAAAATCCTCTAAAGTTTCCACTATGCCCGTGCCAAAAAGTTGTTCCCACAATCTGTTCACCAACGTTCTTGAAACCAACGGATTGCGTTTATCGGTCATCCATTCTACCATGCCCATGCGGTTAGGTTTCGTCAAATTAAAGGAATTACCGAGAACCTTTGGTATGTCCGGAGAAACAACTTCGCCTTTAACTTTCCAGTTTCCCCGAATGAAAACCTGGGTTTTCCTGACATTTTCCGGCTTATTATCCATCATAATGGGGGTATTTGGTGGATTTTTTCTTAATAAAGCCCAATACGAACTATCCATTGATTTTCTAGATGGATCTCCTTCGTTTCCAGGAAAGGCATGATCTAAATGGAAAGAATTTAGAGTAAAACCAGACTCAGTATCGGAGGTCAGCGATGCATTTTCATAGCTGAAATATAGATCATGTT
>JBMLQR010000315.1:41126-43636 GCA_049241465.1 Saprospiraceae bacterium
ATTTGCCTGTTGCCATCTTTTTCATACCCTTTACTATCTGCGAAACGGGCAATATCCAACCAAACGGAGGCCCATTTTTCACCAAATTGAGGTAGTTTAAGGAGTTCATTTACTAACGTTTTATAGGCATCAGGCGCAGTACTTTTTAAATATTTATCCGCCATATCTTTTGGCGCTGGAATACCAATCAGATCTAAGCTCACCCTTCTTAACAACGTTTCCTTGTCTGCAACGGGATTGAGTTTTAAGTTATTTTCATTTAATTTTTGTTGGATAAATGCGTCCACGGCATTGCCTTTTTCTTTATTTCCACCAAAAATACCCATCCAGCTGGTATTAGATGGAACTTTTACTGGCGATAGTGCCTTGTAAGCCCAATGTTCACCCCAGGGTGCGCCCAAATCCACCCATTTTTCAAATATTTTTATTTCTTTGGAACTCAACGGTTTTCCCTCTGAAGGCATTCGTTCCTTGGGATCTTCATGATTTATACGAAGCAAAAGCTCACTCTGAGAGGGATTTGAAATGTCAATAGCGGGTTTTCCGGAATCATTCTTTTTGAAAAATGAAGCCCGGTTCATCATGCTAAATCCGGCACTTTGTTTCACGCCGCCATGACAGGAAATACATTTTTTATTGATGATAGGCTTTACTTCCTCTACATAAAAAGAGTCTTTATCCTTCACTGAAAAAATGTCAGGAAAAAATAAAATAACTCCACCTACTATAACAATGGGAACTGCCCATTTTAAAGAATTAAAAATTCTTATGCTCATTGCTTTTTTGTTCAAATTACGTATTTAATGAAAAGGTAAAACATATTCTCCGAAATATAAATAATTCTGTTTATTTTGTCATCAAAATTTATTTAGGAAAAAGTATGAAAAGAAGAAAAATGATTCGGCAAATGGCCATTTTAACCGGTGGTTTGCCATTTTTACATTCTGTTTTGAATGCGTCATTAAGTGTTAATACTTTATCATCGCCTTTAATCTTGTCTAATACGCTGGATGCTATTATAGATGCCATCATTCCCGAAGGGAAAACACCTGGGGCAGTTTCCCTGGGAGTACCAGAATATGTAAAAATAATGTTGCAAGATTGCATAACTAAAGATCAAAAAAATGCTGCGGAAACAGCGTTGAAATATATAGAAAATCAATCTATCGCCGCATCAGGCGTATCTTTTGCTGCTTGTAATGCAGAGCAACGTACTGTTTTGCTTAAAAATGCTTTTATAGAGGGAGGGAATGTCGAAAAAGATGGATTGAAGCTTATTAAGTCTTTAACCATTAAGGGGTATCAGACTTCTTCGCATTTTATGAAACAAATTATTCCTTACGAAATGGCACCAAATCGCTATAATGGTTGTGCACCAGTTAATTAAGTATTATGGTAAATTTAAATTTGAAGGTTGCTGTTAAACATAAATACGATGCTATTGTCGTAGGATCAGGCATAAGTGGTGGTTGGGCCGCAAAGGAATTAACGGAAAAAGGACTTAAAACGCTGTTAATAGAAAGGGGTAGGGAGGTAAAACATATAGAAGATTATCCTACAGCTACTCTTTTTCCCTGGGAAATGAAACATCGGGGACAATTACCCCAAGACGTCATCGATGAAAATCCGGTGGTTTCTAAATGTTACGCATTTAACGAAACGTCGGCTCATTTTTTCGTAAAAGATAAGGAGCATCCTTACATTCAGGAAAAACCTTTTTCATGGATACGTGCCTATCAGACGGGTGGAAAATCGCTACTTTGGGCGAGACAGGTACAGCGATGGTCTCCTTTTGATTTCGAAGGACCTGCCCGCGATGGTTACGCCGTTGAATGGCCTATTGGTTATGAGGATTTGGCTCCCTGGTATAGCCATGTGGAAAAATTTGCAGGTATCAGTGGAAATAAGGACGGTTTACCTCATCTTCCCGATGGTGAATTCCTACCAGCATTTCCGCTGAATTGTGTCGAAAAATATTTCTCTGATTTTGTTGCCCAACAATACAGAGATCGTCAAGTCATTGTTGCCAGATGTGCACATATTACTGAGGCTCAGCCTATTCATATAGCGCAGGGTCGGGCAAAATGTCAGCATCGAACCTTATGTGAAAGGGGTTGTCCGCTGGGTGGGTACTTTTCTTCCAATGCCTCAACTATTCCTTGGGCTATGAAAACGGGGAATCTTACCCTTCTGTCCGATGCTTTGGTCGCTGAGGTGTTGTTTGACGAAAAGAAAAATAAGGCGTCCGGTGTTAGGGTTATAAATACTATCACAGGTGAATCCACGGAGTATTTTGCCAAGATTATTTTTGTTAATGGGGCAGCCCTGAATTCAAATTTAATATTGCTTAATTCTACCTCTCGTCGTTTCCCAAATGGGTTGGGCAATGATAATGGCTTAATGGGGAAATATGTTGCTTTTCATAACTATAAATCAGGTATTAACGCTGAATATGAAGGGAATCTGGATGTAAAAACAGATGGACGGAGACCTACCTCAGGGTATATTCC
>JBMLQR010000315.1:43736-46397 GCA_049241465.1 Saprospiraceae bacterium
ATCTGGATGTAAAAACAGATGGACGGAGACCTACCTCAGGGTATATTCCCCGATTTAGGAATTTACATAAACAGGAAATGGATTTTTTAAGAGGTTATGCTACCTCTTTCTCCGCCAGCCGAGGTAGTTCTGCTGATACCAGTGAATTTGGTGAATCGCTAAAAAATGCGCTCGCTCATCCCAAGTTAAATGGCCATTGGAATATTGGCGCAGGAATGATGGGTGAAACCATTCCCAAAATAACTAATTTTGTTGCCTTAGATGATAAACTCAAGGATCTTCACGGAATGCCACAACTTAAAATTTCTGTGAGTTATGACGACAATGACGAGAAAATGACCCTCGATTTTATTGATCAGTTTAGTGAAATGTTCACCAAAGCGGGCTTTACCAATCTTAAAATAAGAAATGTAAATCATCCTCCGGGCTTAGATATCCACGAAATGGGCGGTATAAGAATGGGAAAAGATCCGAAAACATCACTCTTAAATAAATGGAATCAATTGCATGAATGTCAAAATGTTTTTGTGACTGACGGTGCTTGTATGACCTCCACCTCCACGCAAAATCCCTCCCTGACTTATATGGCTTTAAGTGCCAGAGCGGCGAATTATGCGGTTGAGGCATTGAAAAAAAATATACTTTAAAATAAAATTGCTATGCGTAAATTAACCCTTCAAATTATTTTATCCTTATTCGTTTTATCCATTTTTGCTTCTCTGCCTGCTCAGGCTCAGAAAATGCCAAAATGGTTCAAAATTGGTGTTCAGGCTTATACCTATAGAAATCATATAGGCCAAAATCCTGACAAAATATTAGATTTAGTCAGAGATTTGGGTATCCAGGAGATGGAAGGCGGTGGTTCTAAAACGCTTTCCAATGCCGATTTTCTAAAAAAATGCCAGGATCGTGGTATTGCTGTGGTGTCCACTGGATGCGATTATAACGAGCTGAAGGATAATCCAGCCGCTGTCGTTACCCGCGCAAAGGAACTTGGCGTTAAAATGGTTATGTGTCCATGGATTCCTCATCAGAAAGGAAAATTTAACCTGCAGGATGCTAAAAATGCCGTTGATGTTTTTAATAAGGCTGGTAAGTTGCTGAAGGAAAATGGTGTAACTCTTTGTTACCACAATCACGGATTTGAGTTTCAACCTTATATGGACGGAACTTTAATGGATTACCTGGTTCAAAAGACCGATCCCAAATATGTTTCCTTTGAAATGGATATTTTCTGGACTATCCACGGTGGGGCCAGTCCCGCTTCCCTGCTAAGAAAATATCCGAGCCGTTTCAAAATGATGCATTTAAAGGATATCAAAAAGGGAGTTACTGGTGATTTAACCGGCGGTTCAGGTCCTGAAAATGATGTAGTATTGGGAACAGGTCAGGCTGACTATGAAACCATTTTTAAACTGGCAAAGAAAAATGGCATCAAGCATTACTTTATTGAAGACGAAAGCGATAAAGAAATGGAAAATGTGCCATTGAGTATTGCTTTTCTCAAGAAAATTATTCCGACGATAAAATAGTTTCATCCTCTATCCATTCCGTTGGAATGGGCTTAGTATGGCGGGCACCCAGGTGGCTTATAGTTTTAACTCTACCCACCAGGGTGTCTCCCTTTCTGGGCGACAGCATTAGTTTGTTCATAGCCGAATGAACGCTTTCCTGCGCTTTCGTTAATTTATCGGCAATGTCCTTAATGTCTTCCAGAAATAAAACGAATTTGTCCACCAAAAGACCACTCTGACGGGCAATTTCAGCGACATTTTTACTCTGCTTGTCTTGATTCCATATAAATGAGACCGTTCTAAGGGTAGCAAGTAGGGTAGAAGTGGTCACCAAAACTATATTCCGCTCCAGGGCTTCCTGGAAAAGATTGGCATCAGAGAGTAAGGCCAGAGAGAAGGCAGGTTCAATAGGGATAAATAAAAGCACATAATCGGGACTCTTTAGCGTTTCCAATTGCTGGTATTTTTTATCGCCCAGCTCCCTGATGTGCTTCCTGAGACTAAATAGGTGTTCCTGTAATGCTTTTTCCTTTTCTTTAACGTCATCTATTCGATGATATCGCTCAAAAGCCGTTAAGGAAACTTTCGCATCAATAATAAGATGTTTGCTGTCAGGCAGTAAAATGATAAAGTCCGGCCTTTGTTTCTTTCCCGTTTCGTTGGTTTTAGTTTCCTGTATGAGATAATGTATATTCTTTTCTAATCCCGCTTGTTGCAGCAAAGTTTCTAATTGGGCTTCTCCCCAATCACCCTGAAACTTTGAATTACCTTTTAAAGCGCTGGTCAGATTTACCGCATCCTGGCTGATTTGTTGATTGAGCTGTTTTAAGGTATTAATTTCTACTTTTAGCGTGTTTCTGTCAAGCGATTCCTCCTGAAATCTCTTTTGCATATTTTCTTCAAATTTGGCAATATGCTCTTTCAAAGGATTTATAAGACGGGTTAGATTTTCTTCATTTTGATGGGTAAATTTCTTACTTTTTTCCTCCAGAATTGCTTGCGAGAGTTGCTCAAATTCCAATCGGGCTTTCGATTGAAGCGCTTGAATTTCTTTCGATTGCTCCAAAAGCCTTTTGTCCCATTCTATATTTTGCGCTTTTGTTGCCGACAACGTACTCGTTAATTCAAGGATTTGATATTGCTGAGC
>JBMLQR010000316.1:0-5761 GCA_049241465.1 Saprospiraceae bacterium
TCCCATAAAAAGGTTTCTCCATGGCAACCATTTTCTTTGAAATTTATCGTTTTACCCAGGCAATATTCGCTTTGAATATCAATATTTGCCTCCGGATTTAATTTGACACTAACTACGGTGGTTGCAGTGTTGCAACTCTTTTTGGTGCCACATTTTTTCTCACCAATGTAGCTGATGATTTGGTTGAATTTAGCGTTTGATTCACAACGTTTAAATGGTGAAGAATAAGTGTAAACGTGCTTTATGTCATCATAATTTCGAACTGTATCTTTTTTACCATCTCCCCAATCGATATAAAAAACCTCAAAATCTTTAGTGGAACTTCTATTTTGTAAAATGACGGTTGCACCTTCACAAAACACATTGGAACCTATTGGACTATAGGTAGCAAAAACATCACCACAATCATTGTCATTACAGAGTGCAGTCTGGGCATTCAAACCTAATATATTAACATTAAGTATAATGCATATAAGTATAAATTTATAGTATCTCAATAATTTCATATTTACCAGATATTTTCATATAATTTCCGTCGCCCCCGACTAAAAGATGAACTGGGACATTGAACACCAGGGTAAGCCATGGCATTATCTTTACCCAAAATTCCACAACCGGGACTTTTGCTGAAGTGAAAAGCCAGATTAGCCTCAAGAAAGGGACCAATATTATTTCTGAGACCAGTGAGGGGTATATTATAGGTGAATCCAAGCTCTATTTTTTTGTCTTTAAGAACGTTATGACCAAATCCTAATTGTAAGGAAATCCACTGTGTATCATTATTTTGTTCAAAATTATAAATTTGTTGTACGAAAGTGCCAACAGAAAAATGTCTGTTTAACGAAAAATGAGAGCCTACATTCCAATAGTGAATATTACTCTGCATTTCGAACGACAGGTGTGGTTTTACACTGACAAATTGACCCAAATGATAATATGGGATAAATTCAAATTGGACAAATCCATGAAAGCGATAGGGCAGTGTGGTTTCCAACTGGAGAATGGATTCTGCTTGTCCCCAGTTTTTATCATTGCTTAGGCCAATTAAATGATGCATGGCTAATCCCCATAAAACGGTAGATGATTTTTTATTTTCACTGTTAAATAAAATGCGATGGCTGAAACCTACGGCAGGAGTGAAAAACCATTTAGTTCTATTGTTTAGAGGGGCGATAAAAGAGCTTTGGTTCAGGTTTCCAAAAGCATCAAATGCGCCATATTTGGGGTCAAGTTGATCAGAAAAAATCAATTGATTAAAATTTATAGCATTAAACTGCCAGGCGAGACCAATACCAAACCGTATATTATGAACGGTACTTTTTCCTGTTTCAAATGGAGCAGTTCCCGCAATATTTCCGCCCAAACGCATAGTTTTATAAATACCTGAACCTTCTTCATTGTATTCTGCATGTACATCATAATCAAAAATAGAGCAAGGAAGACTTTCTTCCATTTTGAACAACCCTGTTCTGTAAGCATTTAGCTGTGGAGATTGCCATTGAGAAACAAATCGGCCTGACAAAGAAAATGCTCCACGGAAGCCTGAAAGGGAAGGATTGAAGGCAGCTTCATTGCCCAAAAAATTTGAATAAAGTCTATCCTGAGAAATAACATTAAAAACGACGCATAAAAATGTGCAGGTGATTAAAAATACCCTTAGTTTTGTATTATTTATAATTTTCATTTTCATAAATTATTATTCAAAAATGATGAAATTTAGTCTAATTAATTCAAAAACGAAGTACTTATTTGTTTCAATTATTTTGGTTTTTGCCTTTTTAACACAAAGTTGGTTCTCTTCACAAAGTAATGAATTTTTGCGAGTTGTTGGTGTCAAGGACGGAGATACTGTCGTTTTATTAACAGCGGCTAAAGAAGAAATAACGGTCCGTTTATCTGAAATCGATGCGCCTGAAAGGAAGCAAGCTTTTGGAACAGTTTCCCGTACTTTCCTTTCTGACCTTATTTTTGGAAAAGAAGTTAAACTGGAAAAATTGGGTACAGATAGGTACGGTCGTACTTTAGGCTTTATTTATCTGCGAAATGGTACGAATGTCAATCTTGAAATGGTAAAAAATGGCATGGCCTGGCAATACGAAAGGTATTCAAAAAGTGCGGAATTGAAAAAAGCGCAGGCTTCAGCTAAATCGATG
This sequence comes from Saprospiraceae bacterium, assembly GCA_049241465.1. Lineage (GTDB taxonomy): Bacteria > Bacteroidota > Bacteroidia > Chitinophagales > Saprospiraceae > BJGN01. Next base: position 2,154 of record JBMLQR010000316.1, read on the forward strand.
AAAGTCGGACTTTGGAGAGATCCATATCCTGTAGCACCATGGGAATTCAGACGTAAATAGATTCTTATTTTCCAAAAATATTTTGGTGTTGCTCCAAAAAATGATGCTCAAAGTAGGTGAAGTCTCTTTGTAATTTTTCTAAAAGTCTTTTCCTTATTTCAACCCCTTTAATAAAGCTGTAGTTTATCGAATTGAAGGTGAATTCTTTGAAATTTGTATAGGTTAAACTCGGAAAATCTAGTGCTATTTGTATAAACTCTCCGTTGTGATCAGTCCGTAAAACTCCCGCATCATCAGTGCAGATAACCATGGGGATTTGTGCATTGTGATATAAATAAAGGGGATGGTTCTTGTGTGTGGATCCTAGTATAAAGCGATTACTTTGGTAATTAATTTCAATGACTGTTTTTTTAGCCTTCATTCTTTCAATGAGTGATAATACATCATGCTCAAAGGCCAAAGCCGTTCCATGGCCAATTCTTTTAGCACCTGCAATGTCAACGGCTTCTTGTATATGAAAATGCAGGTTTTCAGGAGAAACCAAACCCTCTGCCAATTCGCCGGCATGCAAACTTACAGACACATTGGGCCAGGTTTTAGCACAATATTGAAACATTCTCATGTGTAATCGATAATCCCGAAGGGCTATCGGATGATGTTCAGGTGCCACCATATTTATACCAACCAGTAAAGTATCTTCTTTTGCTGCTTCAAATGATAATATCATTTGTGATAATACCTGAATGGGAGGTAATATTCTTAATACATAAGTTTGATACCGAAGCGTAAATAATGAGTCGTCTATTTGTAATCGTGTATGTTCTTTTTCAAGTTCCTTTAGATAATTCTCCAGGCAAAGTTTATTGTTTTTATTTAATAAGCTATTTTTTAATGTATTAAATAAACTAAATAATTTTGTAGTATCATTAGAAGCTTGATAAGTTAGTAATGAATCATTTAAATGATTAAAATCCGCAGTTAATTTACCGCAAGGTATGGTTTCCAGCATGGTTTCGATATATGAAACTTTCTGTTGGATAGCATTTTGTTTAAGCCATAATAATCCCGAACCATCCGTTATTTTGTTTTTAGATGGACCAAACCGATCAAATGTTTCAAAAAAATCATCATAAGAGGTAATTCCGTCTGATCGCGAATAATCTTTTGAAGAAAAGTGTTTCAGTAATATTTGTTGAAAATTATATTCCCCTAATTCTTTTTCCAGCGTCAGAAATTTTTTCCATTCCTTATTCTTCAATATACCAGATGAATCAAACTTTATTTCTAAGGTTACCGAATTTATCCAGGCATTGGCCGATTTTGCTATGTCAATGTATTTTTCAGCATAAATTGATCCAGAATAATGATGATGTAAATCGCCCCCTTTTGGCATGGCGCTAAAAAATATTCTTAATGCTGCTTCATTTGTCCTTAGGGTTTGAAATAAAGAATCTAATCGAGGTGCATTAGATTGAGAAATTAAAAAACCAGGGAATATTAGAACTAAAATAAATAAAATATTTAGGGAGGCATTTTTCATGGCAGCATTTTCATCTTATTACTACAATATAAATAGTAAATTTGTTAACTTAAAATAATAAATATGTCTCAACAGATTGTTCGCATGCAAGATGCTTCTATTTTTCAGGAAGATAAATTGATTTTGCAACAAATTAATCTAAGAATACATGCTGGTGAGTTTACTTATCTCATTGGTAAAACGGGTAGCGGAAAATCTAGTTTATTGAAGGTATTATATGCAGCCTTACCACTCAAAAAAGGTATGGGGGAGGTGGCAGGATTCGATCTCACTAAATTAAACAGAAAAACAATTCCATACCTTAGAAAAAAATTAGGTATTGTTTTTCAGGATTTTAATCTTCTAACAGATAGAAATGTGGAAGAAAATCTTGATTTTGTACTTCAAGCGACAGGTTGGAGGGATAAGGTGCAGAGAACCCATCGGATAAATACTGTTTTGGAACAGGTGGGTTTGTCTGGTATGTTAAAATCAATGCCGCACCAACTTTCAGGTGGGGAACAACAAAGGGTTGTCATTGCCCGCGCATTGGTAAATAGTCCGGAAATTATTTTAGCTGACGAGCCAACGGGAAATTTGGATCCTGACACTTCCGATGATATTCTCATGCTGTTGAGAGAGATTTCCAAAAAAAATAACACCGCCGTTTTGTTTGCTACCCATGATTATAGAATTTTGGAAACTTTTCCAGCCAGAATTATTCGATGCGTAAATGGGAGAATTTATGACGATCAGGAATTAGCGGTATAGTAAAATATTACCAACCATTATTTTAGCAGTTTAAAGTTCTCCTTTTGCTTTCATTAGTGCCAGTTTGTAAACGCCAATGATAGTTATGGCATCTGTTATTTCGCCGTATTCAATTTTATTTAAGGCTTCCTCCAGGGTTACTTTTTTGACACTTAAATTTTCTGTTTCCTCCGGATTTGATTCGCCAGCTGTGAGTTGTCTTGCTAAAAACAACTGCCCCACTTCGTCAGTAACGGAGTTCGATAAATGAAAGGTACAAAGAGGCGTCCAATCTTTTGCCTCAAGGCCGGTTTCTTCCTTCAATTCACGCTTGGCCGTTGAAAGATTATCTTCTCCAATGGGACAACCTCCTTCTGGAATTTCCCAGCAATAGGCATTTAAAGGATAACGATCTTGACCTACTAAAACGATATTTAAATCTTCATCTACTGCCAATATTCCAATAGCCTTGTTACGAAAATGTACGACTCCATATATTCCTTGGTTTCCTGATGGATTGATTACTTCGTGGTGACTTACCTCAATCCAGGCATTGTTATATACTTCTTTTTTAGAAATGGTTTTCCAATCTGTCATAGTATCAATTATAGCCTTTGATTTTATAAGTTATGACCCCAATCCATTCATGAATGAGAGCTTCCCAGGCATATAGTTTTGAAGAAGAGGGCTCAAAAAATAATTTAAATAAATTATCTGAACGTAGAGAATAATAATCAGTTGGGTAAATCGTGGTGGGTAATCCTGCCTTATCATAACAAGATTTGGATCTTGGCATGTGTAAGGCACTGGTAACCAATAGGCAAGATGCATTTTTTTGAAGAGAATCTACTATTTGTTTTGAAAATATGGCATTTTCCCAGGTATTCCTGGATTTATTCTCTACAATGAAGGTACTGTCTGGCAGACCTAAGGTTTTTAAAAAAGGTGCAACATATTCAGCTTCCCCATATTTGTCGCCCAATAATTTGCCTGAACCACCTGTGAGGATAATTTTTTTACCAATGCCTTTCTTGTATAAATTCAAAGCAGTAATAAGTCGATTACCTCCTTTTAGTCCTAACTGATATTCCGATTTACCCATGGCCGTTTGGAAATCACTATATCCACCAAGTAAAATGATAAAATCATATTTTTTTTCCAAATCTTTTATGGCGACTGGTTCAGGTTCCCACCAACTAACAACGCCTTGAAAAACAGCACCATTGGTTAATAGGAGCAGCAAAATCAAACCTGTGAGGAAAAAAGATCGTTTCCGTTTTTCATTTTTCAAGAAAAATGAAAGTAAGAAGCAAGCTATAATCCAAACAATGGGTTTAAT
>JBMLQR010000317.1:0-2666 GCA_049241465.1 Saprospiraceae bacterium
TTTATCTCCACCACTACCCTCATACCTTGTCTTGCAGACTCATCTCTTACATCAGAAATACCTGGAATCTTTTTTTCAATGGTAAGTTCAGCAATTTTTGCTACCAACATTGATTTGTTGACCTGATAGGGAATTTCAGTAATAATTATGGACTCCCTGCCAGAGGCAGAAGTTTCAATTTCCGCTCTACCTCTGAGTACAATTTTACCACGCCCTGTTGCAAAGCCCTCTCTAACCCCTTTGGTACCGTAAATAATTCCACCTGTGGGGAAATCAGGCGCTTTTATATATTGCATTAGACCATCAACGTCAATATCCGGATCGGCCAATGTAGCGACAATACCATCAATAACTTCAGTTAAGTTATGAGGCATAAGATTTGTGGCCATTCCCACAGCGATACCAGAGGCTCCGTTGATTAACAAATTGGGAACCTTCGTTGGTAAAACAGAGGGTTCTTCCAAAGAATCATCAAAATTCAGCGTAAAATCAACCGTATCTTTTTCAATATCGGCTAAAATCTCATCACTGATTTTTTTCAATCTTGCTTCAGTGTAACGCATGGCAGCGGGTCCGTCACCGTCAATATTTCCAAAATTACCCTGTGGATCGACCAAAGGATAGCGTAATGACCAATCTTGAGCCATTCTCACCATAGTATCATAAACGGAAGTATCACCATGAGGGTGATATTTTCCTAATACCTCACCTACAATACGCGCCGACTTTTTATGCGCTTTATTATGCGTTAGTCCTAAATCAGACATGGCATAAAGAACTCTTCTTTGAACAGGTTTCATCCCATCTCTTACATCCGGTAAAGCACGGGATACAATAACTGACATTGAATAATCAATGTAAGCTGATTTCATTTCATCCTCTATTTGAATAGGGATTATACGGTCTTCTGGAGTCATTACAGCTGTTAGTTATCCTGAAAAATAAAGGAATCAACTGGATTATTTATCAGGTTTTCAGTATGAACGGATTAATTTTCGTAACACAAAATTAAGAAATTTCCGGACTATTTTTTAACAAAAAAAATCCATTTTGTAGCCCGCATAATCTGTCTATATTTGCGGCATAAAAGAATCACAATGGAAATCAAACCTTACCAGGCGGACGATGCTAAAAAAAGTCAAGTATCAAGGATGTTTAACCGAATAGCCCCCTATTATGACTTTTTGAATCATTTTCTATCATTAGGCATCGATAAATATTGGAGAAAAAGGGCTATATCATTATTAGGGCCTGGAGAAATACCCCATATTTTAGATATTGCTACTGGCACAGCTGATGTTGCTTTAGCATTAAATCGTTACTACCCGAAAAGTACGATTATTGGTTTGGACATATCTGTTGAAATGCTATCCATCGGTAGAAAAAAAATCAGTGAAAAAGGATTAACCCCACAAATAACTTTATTAGAAGGAGATTCTGAAAATTTACCCTTTGACGAAGCATCTTTTGATGCCATTACCGTAGCCTTTGGGGTAAGAAACTTTGAAAACCTCGATAAAGGAATAAAAGAAATGCACCGGGTTTTAAAAAAAGGGGGTAAAATAGTTGTGTTAGAATTTAGCCAACCTTCCTTTTTTTTATTCAAAATAGTATTTAATTTCTACTTTAAATACATTTTACCCCTTATTGGTCGTTTAACCTCTAAAGACCCAAGGGCTTACCAATATTTATATGAATCAGTTCAAGCCTTTCCATCTGGGGAAAAATTTCTTGATGTTTTAGGTAAAAATGGCTTTAAACCAATTCAATGCAACCCATTAACTTTCGGAATTTGTTCAGCTTATTTAGCAGAAAAATAATCCTTTTTTATTTTATTTTGGTAGGTCCATGTCTGATTTATGGGCAGCGAGGCAGTGTTCATAATCCAAATTATCAGCAGTTTAACCAAAATGACTATTACTTTGGATTCACCTTTGCGATTAATAATTCCAGGTTCAGAACCTACCAATCGAGTGAATTTTTAAAGCACGATAGTATAAAAATTGTTCAAGGTCTTGGGGGAGCTGGGTTCAATGTTGGCATCGTATCAAATCTAAAAATGGGAAATTATTTTGATTTCCGATTTTTACCCACTTTATCTTTTGCTGAAAAGAGGCTCAAATATCAATATCCAGAATACTCGAGCAATCGAAAGGTAGAATCAGTCTTTGTGGAGTTGCCTTTTCAGTTCAGGTATAAGTCTGAACCTTATCACGATGTAAGATTATTCTTATTGGCTGGTCTAAAGTATTCTTTTGATGTTGCCAGCGATTCCAGGACAAAACAGGCGGAAACCTTGGTAAGGATAGCTCCCAACGATTTTTCTTTTGAGACAGGGGTAGGTTTTCAAATATTTTTACCCTTCTTCATTTTTTCACCTGAATTAAAAATTTCACAGGGAATGGGAAATACGCTGATTTTCAATAAGAACCTATCAGAATCAACGATACTTGAAAAAATACTTTCCAGGACATTCACCATATCACTACATTTCGAAGGCTAGCCTGTTTTTTTGAATACTCAATCATATCGGGAAAAAGAGAAAGGAAAGATTTTTCAATTATTGTTCCTTCCTGTTTAAGACTTACGTGCCAACTTTCCAACCATTGAGGTTGGGCGACCCGTTTGGTTAATCTCAAAAAACAATACGACAATCCCTCATAATG
>JBMLQR010000318.1:0-12511 GCA_049241465.1 Saprospiraceae bacterium
TGAAATTTCAAAAATATATGCTTCTATTGGTTATAATCCTAATACTGATCAGTATATAGAAAATTATGACAATTTAAGCAAAGCTAAAATTGAGCGAATTTTCAAAAAATGGTTTGCTGACTCTTATGTACAAGAAAAAGGGACTATAGACGAGGAGGGTGAGGCCTTAATAGAAAATCAGTGGGATGCTATCGTAACTTCTTTAACAGATAAAAAGTCTGGGGATTATAAAGTTCAGGGACCTATCGAATGGGTGAGAATCCACAATTTACCTGACCATGCATATTTTAATCATGCTCAACACGTTACCGTTGGTAAAGTAGCTTGCCAAAATTGCCATGGACCCGTACAGACAATGGATGAGGTTCACCAGTTTTCTCCTTTATCTATGGGTTGGTGTATCAATTGCCATAGAAAAACGGAAGTAAAATTTGCTGATAATCCTTACTATCAATCTTATGAGCGCATGCACAAGCAAATGGCCAAAGGTGAAAGAGATAAGGTGACAGTAGAGGAGATAGGTGGCCTGGAGTGCCAGAAATGCCATTACTAATATCAAATTGTCCTAAAAAATTATTTCTCCAAATGCTTATTTTCCGCATAAAATGAAGAATAAATCGAATGAAGTCTGGATTGGAGATGCTCAAATAGCTAACGATCCTGCATACCTAAGTGAATCAAATCAAGAATTTCATAGTCTTACTGTGGTTCAACAGCTTGAAGACCCTAGCCAGGTAGATTTGAATAGTAATCGTCGAGATTTCTTAAAATATCTTGGTTTTGGTCTTGGCGCCGCTACAGTGGCTGCAAGTTGTGAAATTCCTGTCAGAAAGGCCATTCCCTATGTTATTAAACCAGATGCAATTGTTCCAGGTATAGCGACCTATTATGCCTCTTCCTTTGCACAGGGAGGGGATTATTGCTCCATTTTAGTAAAAACAAGAGAAGGTCGTCCTATCAAAATAGAGGGGAATTCTCTTTCATCTGTTTCTAAAGGTGGAACAAGTGCCAGAGCACAAGCCAGTGTGTTAAGTCTTTATGACACAAGTAGAATTTCCGGTGCTTTTAGAGTTAAGAATGGTCAGATTGAAAAGCCGGCATCCAGAAATAAAAAAGGTCCGGGTTGGGAGGTGATTGATGCGGAAATAATGGCCGCATTAAATGCAACAAGTCAAGTAAGAATTGTTTCTCCAACCATTCAAAGTCCAACATTAAAGAAAGCGATAGCTGATTTTACCATCGCTTTTCCAAATACACGGCTAGTAACTTATGACGCTATTTCGGCGTCTGCCTTGATTCAGGCAAATGAAGCTTGTTTCGGTGAGGCAGTCGTGCCTAATTATCAATTTCAAAATGCAGACGTTATTGTCTCTTTTGAAGCTGATTTCCTTGGTACCTGGGTTTCTCCTATCGAGTTTGCTTCACAATATGTTAAAAATAGACGAATTGAGGATTTGAAAAATCCTAAAATGTCTAAACATATTCAGGTGGAAAGCCACATGAGCTTAACTGGCTCTAATGCTGATAATAGAATTATGGTTAAACCTTCTGAACAGGGTGCTGCCATTCTTTCTCTTTATAATGCCTTAGCTGCTTTAGCTGGATTACCCTCACAGAGTGGTCCTTCACTTGCCGCTGAAAAGGCAAAGAAATTCAAAACACTGGCAACGACTCTTTTCAATGCAAAAGGTAAATCGTTGGTTGTGTCTGGTTCAAACAATGTAGGTGAGCAAACATTAGTTAATGCAATAAATTATTTGTTGGGAAATTATGGTACAACCATTGATTTCGCTAATGCTTCGTTGCAAAGACAGGGTATCGATAAATCAGTAAATGACTTGATTTCAGAAATGAAATCAGGTAAAGTAGATGCTCTTTTCTTTATGGACGGTGCTAATCCTGCCTGGGATATACCTCGCGCAGAGGAATTTGCCACTCTGTCTAAGAAAGTGAAACTAAAAGTATCCTTTTCTACGGTTCCTAATGAAACTTCAGCTATTTGTGATTATGTCACGCCAACGCATCATTTCTTAGAGAGTTGGGGAGACGCTCAACCTAAAAAGGGGCATTACAGTTTAATACAACCAACAATATCTCCGTTGTTTGATACACGTCAAACAGAGGTATCTTTACTTACTTGGGCTAAAAGTGCCGCATTAGATGCAACGTCGGAGCAACCTGCATTAGATTATCTAATGAAGCATTGGGAAACGACTATTTTTCCAACCCAAAGCAGATTTGCTATTTTCCGTGCTTTTTGGGATAGTTGTCTTCATGACGGTATTTATGAAGCACCAATGGCTATAACCTCAGTATCTTCATTTAACGGAGACGTTCAAAAAGCGGCATCTCAGGTAAGAAAACCTGTTCAAAACGCCTTGGAAATTTCATTTTTCGAAACAGTGAATATGGGTGGTGGGCAATATGCGAACAACCCCTGGCTCTCTGAATTAGCAGATCCCGTTTCAAGGACTTCCTGGGGTAATTATCTCGCTGTTCCTGTTAAATGGGAGGGTGGGAATAAAATTTCTTCCTTAAATAATATCAATCCCCGTGAAATTTACGGTGAAGCTGATATTGTTGATTTAGAGGTAAATGGAACCAAACAAGCTGTAACTGCCGTAAGACAATTTGGACAGTTAGAAGATACTGTTGGCCTTGCTATAGGTTACGGTCGTACCGTAACAGGTTACATGGGTAAAGCCTTAGGAAATAATGTGGGAATAAATGTTTATCCTTGGTTATCTGTTGATGCTCAAGGGAATACCCAGTATTATGCAACAAAAGCTAAGGTAAGTGATCCTGTAGATAAGGAAGATTTATTCGCCTGCGTTCAATATCACCACGCAATGGGGGTTACCGGAAAGGATCCTAAAACGGGTGAAACCTTAAATGTTGATGAAAAGACTTCCATGACCATTGGTTCTGGTTATCAGGGAGGTATCGTAGATAGATCTATTATATATAAAGGTAATTTAGATGAATTAAGTGAGTTGGTTCATCATGTAGAAGAGAAAAGAGCGGAAGCTGCAGAGTTAAATAGTAAAACGCTTTATCCAATCAATGATTATGTAGATAATCAATATTCTCAAGGTCATTGGTGGGCTATGCATATCGATTTAAATGCATGTATCGGATGTGGAGCTTGTTCGATCGCTTGTATGGCTGAAAACAATGTTCCCGTTGTAGGTAAAAAGGAGGTGGGTCGTCATCATGAGATGAGTTGGCTTCGTATTGACAGATATTTCTTTGGTGAATATGAAAACCCTAATACGGTCTATCAACCAATGATGTGTCAACATTGTGATAATGCGCCTTGTGAAAATGTTTGTCCAGTGGCTGCTACGCCTCATAGTTCTGAGGGTTTAAATCAAATGACTTACAATCGTTGTATCGGTACTCGTTATTGTGCTAACAATTGTCCTTATAAGGTAAGACGTTTCAATTGGCTGGATTATACCAAAGCTGATATGTTTGCCATAAATGAACCTACTATAGGTAATGAATCACTACCATTTGGTGCTGACAATTTAACAAGAATGGTGTTAAATCCTGATGTAACCGTTCGTTCAAGGGGTGTTATTGAAAAATGTAGCTTCTGTGTGCAACGATTACAAGAAGGTAAATTGACAGCAAAAAAAGAAGGTCGTGCTTTACAAGATAACGATGTAAGAACAGCTTGTCAAACAGCTTGTCCTACGGGAGCTATTGTTTTTGGTGACAGAAATAATAAGTCCGGTGATTTATCTAAGAAATTAGATAATCCACTAAACTATATTGTGTTGGAAGAAATTGGCGTTCGTTCTTCTGTAAATTATACTGCTAAGGTTGTTAACCGCAGCGAAAATTTAGACGCTTAATATAAATGGTTAGCCATCATATGTTGATTACTTTAAAATATAACTCATGAGTGCACCTATTTCTGCGATTAGGGAACCTTTAATTACTGGGAGCAAGACCTACCATACCATCACCGAAGATATATGTGGGCCTACGGAAAGGACCCCAACGACTGCTTGGGTCATTGCTTTTATTGTAGCCGTAACAGGATTAGCGTTATATGTTTTTAGCGTTACCTGGACAATTTGGGTTGGTATTGGTTCCTGGAACCTGAATAGAACAATAAATTGGGGTTGGGATATTACCAACTTCGTTTGGTGGGTTGGTATCGGTCACGCTGGTACCCTCATTTCTGCCATATTATTACTTTTTAGACAAAAGTGGCGTACTGGGGTAAACAGAGCTGCTGAGGCAATGACTATCTTTGCCGTAATGTGTGCAGGTCAGTTTCCGCTGATTCACATGGGTAGATTATGGCTTGGTTTTTTCATCTTCCCTTATCCAAATACAAGAGGTCCATTATGGGTGAACTTTAATTCACCTCTTCTTTGGGACGTATTCGCTATATCCACTTATTTCACCGTTTCTTTACTTTTCTGGTACACCGGACTTGTTCCTGACTTTGCAACAGTAAGAGATAGAGCGAAAGGACTAAGAAGAAAGATTTATAGTTATATATCTTTCGGATGGACTGGATCAGCAAAGCACTGGCAAAGATGGGAAGCATTATCTTTGGTATTAGCTGGTTTGGCCACGCCCTTAGTATTATCAGTTCATACTATAGTATCCTTCGACTTCGCAACCTCGGTTATTCCCGGTTGGCATACTACCATTTTTCCTCCTTACTTCGTTGCTGGAGCCATATTCTCAGGTTTTGCTATGGTGCAAACATTGATGATTATGACCAGAAAGGTGCTAAAATTAGAAGATTATATTACATTGGAGCACATCGATAGTATGAACAAGGTCATTCTGGCTACAGGAAGTATCGTTGGTGTTGCTTACTTGACAGAATTGTTCATCGCCTGGTATTCTGGCTATATTTATGAGCAATTTGCCTTTTATAATAGAGTAATGGGGCCTTATTTCTGGTCTTATATAGGTATGATGGGTTGTAATGTTATCTCACCTCAAATCTTCTGGAGTAAGAAAATGAGAAGAAGCATTCTGGTTACTTTCTTTATGTCTATATTTATCAATATCGGTATGTGGTTCGAGCGCTTTGTTATCATTGCCTCCACGTTGGCCAGAGATTATCTTCCTTCAAGTTGGAGTTACTATTCTCCATCTTGGGTTGAGGTTTGTTTGTTTATTGGTACATTGGGTTTATTCTCTACATTGTATCTTGTTTTCATGAGAGTGGCTCCCGTAGTTGCTGTAGCTGAAATTAAGGGTATTCTTAAAACAGGTGGAGATCAGTATGTAGGTCCAAACATTAAACATGACAACGCTCACAAAGAATCAACACATCATTAAGCATTGTTTGCTCTAAAAAGAAATTTTAAATGAAACAAGAATCAACCCAAGTACTCTACGGTTTATATAACGACGAGGAAGTACTGCTCCATGCAGTAAAAAAGGCTAAGGAAGATCATTTAGATATAATGGATGTTTATTCACCTTTTCCAGTTCACGGTCTTGATAATATATTAGGTTTGACTGAAAGCCGTATCCATATTGCAGGTTTTATATATGGTTTAATTGGCTCTTTAAGTGCCTTTTTATTTATGACCTGGGTGTTTACCAGAGATTGGCCAATTATATTCGGTGGTAAGCCTTATTTTTCAGCTCTTTCATTTATACCCATTACCTTCGAAGTAACAGTTCTTTTTGCCTCCGTTGGTATGGTAGTTACTTTTTACACTATTTGTGGTATGGGTCCTGGTGTAGATAATCCAACCCTGGATGACAGAATTACAGATGATAAGTTTTGTATTGCTTTTGATGTCGATAATGCGGATGAATCAAAGCAGGCAGCCCTTAGACAGTTTTTAACCGATACAGGTGCTGAAGAAGTTAATGTTAAATCGATCTGATAAACCTGATTATTATCTTCTAAAAAAGAAGTATATGATACCAATAAGAAAATTTGTTGTTTTGATATTGTCTCTTTCTGTTTTCATGGTGAGTTGTTCACCCTCTGGTAAGAATAAGACTGGTCATGAGTATATGCCTGATATGGCGCATGCGATTGCTTATGAGGCCAATGTTTATGGTTATTCATCTAATAATACCTGGGATAAAGAGAGTTCCAGATCAAGGAGGGCACTTTCTATTCCTGGTAAACCAGTCAATGGAACGGTTCCGCGCGGATACAGTGGTGCTTTATCAAATGGTGAAATAGACCAATCAAAAATCGACATGATTCGGGGTAAAAATCAATTAAATGCCCAGGCAACTACGGTAAATGGTCATGTTGGTTTTTATTATGCTGATAATGAAGATGAAAGGCTTCGTGCAATAGCAGAAATTAAATCAAATCCTTTTCCTATTACAAAAAAAGGACTTGAGATTGGTAAAGAATTATACACCATTAATTGTGCTATTTGTCACGGGGATGCCGGTGACGGTGCTGGTTATTTAGTGCGCGATGCCAATCCTGCAACGGGTGATCCTGGTGGAAAATATCCTGCAGCACCTGCAAATTTTATGTTGGACGATTTGATTAACTCCTCGAATGGGCGTTATTACTTCAGTCTTATTTATGGTAAAAACGTTATGGGTGGTTATGCCGACAAATTAAGTTTCGAAGAACGCTGGCAGGTAATTCACTATATCAGGTCTTTACAGGCGGCTTCTAAAACATTAATTTACAACGAGAAAATGAATACTCTAAACGCTGAATATGGTGTGCCGTTGAAAATGAAAAATCAATTGGCTTCGGTTTCAGTTAAATAGTCTTCAAATATTAAATCTGCTTACTTAAATGGCAAATGTGATGAATCAATTTACTTTTACTTCCAAACAAAAAAACGTATTATTTGCTTTTATGGGCCTTGGAATACTTTGTCTTGCTTTGACCTGGTTTTCTGATGATGCCTTGCACACGCGTTTTTGGAGTAATTTCCTACATAATGCTACCTTTTTTACAGGTATTTCATTTGTTTCACTATTCGTTATTACTGCTTTTACTACAGCCTGGGCTGGTTGGTATGTAGGTATGAAAAGAATTTGGGAAGCAAATATGCAGTTTATTTTGGTTGGCCTTGGATTAATGCTTGTTGTAGCTTTAGGTCTTTGGGGACATTTCCATCATTTATACCATTGGTCTGACGAAGCTGAAGTAGCTAAAGATGCGGTAATGAAAGGTAAAGCATCTTTCTTGAATAAATATTGGTACACGCTTGGTACCTTGGTCATTGTTGGTATGTGGGCATTTTTTGCTTATAATATTCGCAAAATTTCTTTAGACGAAGATATAAATGGTAAAGGTCAGGCAGATAATTTTAAGCATCATAGAAAAATTAGAGTTTGGTCTGTTATATTCATGCCTTTAGCTGGTTTTTCGAGTGCTGCTATCATCTGGCAATGGGTAATGTCTGTAGATGCACATTGGTATAGCACTCTTTTTGCCTGGTATTCAGGAGTTAGTTGGTTTGTAAGTATGATTGCTATCACGATTTTAACCCTAATTTATCTGAAAAGCTTAGGATATTTTGCCCATATTACTTCTGATCACATGCATGATCTTGGTAAATTATTATTTGCATTTAGTATTTTCTGGACTTATATGTGGTTTTCTCAGTATATGCTTATTTGGTACGCAAACGTTGGAGAGGAAACGGTTTACTTTTACGAAAGATTACAAAATTACAAGCCCTTATTTTACGCTAATCTTTTAATTAATTTCATTCTGCCATTCTTTGTTTTAATGCGTAATGATAATAAAAGAAAATTTGGGCCTCTCGCTTTTGCCGCTATCATGGTTTTTATCGGTCACTGGCTCGATTTCTTTCTTATGATAAAACCAGGAGTAAGACATACAGCTTTAGAAGCGTTGGGCCATCATCATGCTGCTGGTCATGATACAACACTTCCTTTTCAAATGGGTTTTACAATGCCTGGATTGTTGGAAGTTGGTACTATGTTGGGTTTCCTTGCACTTTACCTGTTTATTACCCTCAGGAGTTTAAGTAAAGCTGCGTTGTTCCCTAAGAATGATCCTTATGCAGAGGAAGCTACCCACCACCATGTTTGGCCTTATGTATAATCATTCTAAATAAAAAACCATTGCGGACGAATTTTGTTTAATAAGTTAATAATAAACTAATTTTGTTGCTCACATTTTTACATTAACAATAAATTACATCATGACTATTCTTCTTGTAATAATTAGTATAATTCTTATCGCTGTTATTATTGTACAAATAGGGAAGGTAACTGAACTTGCTGCAAAAATAAGAGGAGAAGAAGAGATGCAGTATGAAGTTAATCGTAGTCAGGGCGGCTACATGATTCTCTTCTTGGTTGTGTTTTTAATTGGATGTGTCGTTTCCGCTGTTTACTTCAAAAACTATATGTTGGGCTATGGTCCTCATTTGCCAGCGTCAGAACATGGTTCCATCTTAGATAAGATGTTCAATGTGACCCTTTTCTTTACTGGTATCGTTTTTGTTATCACCCACATTCTTTTATTTTATTTTAGCTGGAAATATAGTGCTAAAAAGGGTAAAAAAGCTTTATTTATTCCTCATGATAACAAACTGGAAATTATTTGGACAGCTATTCCTGCTGTAGTCATGACCTTTTTGGTTGTTGGTGGTTTAGATGCATGGAATGAGGTAATGGCAGATGTTTCAGAGGATGATAAGTATTTAGAAATTGAGGCAACTGGTTTTCAATTTGGTTGGAATTTAAGATATCCTGGTGCTGATGGTTTAATTGGTGAGAAAAATTATAAATTGATTTCAAGTGAGAATCCTTTAGGTCAAAACTGGAAGGATGAAAAGAATCTTGATGATTTTTTAGCCACAGAACTTGTTCTCCCAGTTGGTCAAAAGGTAAGGGTTAGAATTACAGCTCAAGATGTTCTTCATAATTTTTATTTACCTCATTTCAGAGTTAAAATGGATGCCATACCCGGTATGCCTACTTACTTTGTATTTACACCGTCGAAAACTACAGAAGAATATCGCCAGGAACTTAAGAAATATCCAGAATATAATGTTCCAGATCCAGCAGATCCTTCAAAAATGCTTTGGGAAACTTTTGAATATGAACTGGCATGTGCGGAATTATGCGGTCGTGGTCACTACAGTATGAAGCGTCCTGTAAAAATTGTTTCCCAAGAGGAATACGATACTTGGTTAACCTCTCAATCATCATATTATCTTTCCAATATTCGTTTTAAAGAAAGCGATCCCTGGACTGATAAATTATTTGATACAGAGGTTACCTCAAAGAAAGAAGCGTTAAATGCAGCTTTTGTATTTGATAACATTGGCAAAGAATTACCTATAGATGCTCTAAGTTTCAAAGGTGATAAGGAATTTAGTCTAACAGGTTTTTCTAAAGATCAATTGGGTTTATTAGCTGAGGTTTTAAAATCAAAGCAAGGTAGTAGTGTTAATTTATCGGTTACCATTCCTACAGAGAACGATATGTTGGCGACTGAAGCAAAAACAAAGTTGATTTTAGATGTTTTATACGCTAATGGCGTTAATTCATCTCAAATAGAGTTATCACCTGTTTCTATAGCTACTGAAGACAATACGACAACTAAATGGGTATTTACTCTGTTAGGTGCTGGACTTTCATTATAATCAAAACAAACAAAAAAAATCAGAACTAATGGCAAATGTTTTAACTGCTGCTCCACATTCAGAAGAAGATGTTTTGATTGAACAAATGGGATATGATGATCATTTCCATGAGCACCATGATGGTGACAAGTTTCAATCTAATTTTATTACTACCTATATCTTTAGTCAAGATCATAAAATGATCGCTAAACAATTCCTCATTACTGGTATGTTTTGGGGTGTTATAGGTGGATTAATGTCCCTTGTTTTCAGACTTCAACTTGGTTTTCCTGAGGAAAGTATGGCTTGGCTAAAACCCGTTTTAGGTAAATGGATTGAGATTAATGCTGAAACAGGTATGGGGGCTCTTTCACCAGATTTTTATTATGCATTAGTTACTATGCATGGCACAATTCTTGTCTTTTTCGTATTAACGGCTGGTTTGAGTGGTACTTTTAGTAACCTCTTAATTCCACTTCAATTGGGGGCACGTGACATGGCTTCCCCGTTATTGAATATGATGTCCTATTGGTTTTTCTTCCTTGCGGGACTTATTATGTTCATTTCTTTGTTTTTAAATACTGGGCCTTTTTCTGGTGGTTGGACAGCCTATCCTCCGTTAAGTGCCTTACCACAGGCGAGCAGTGGTTCTGGGGCAGGCATGACTTTATGGTTAATAAGTTTAGTTTTCTTCGTAGTATCTGTTCTTTTAGGTGGTATTAATTACATTACTACCGTATTAAATTTAAGAACCAAAGGAATGAATATGTGGAGAATGCCACTTACTATCTGGGCATTTTTCGTCACAGCTATTTTGGGTTTGTTATCTTTCCCAGTATTAGCTTCAGCATTCTTTTTGGTTATGTGCGATAGAGGCTTAGGCACCAGTTTCTTCTTAAATGAAATCTTTATTGGTGGTCAGGCTTTAGACCATGTGGGTGGTAGTCCTGTTTTATACCAGCATTTATTCTGGTTTTTAGGTCACCCTGAGGTGTATATTATTATTTTGCCAGCAATGGGAATTGTTTCGGAAGTACTTGCCGTTCACAGTAGAAAACCTGTTTTTGGTTACAAAGCCATGGTCTTTTCAATTTTAGCTATTGGTTTCTTATCTTTTATAGTGTGGGCTCACCACATGTTTATGTCAGGTGTCAATCCGTTTATTTCGAATTTCTTCGTTGTATTTACATTAATTATTGCCGTTCCTTCGGCGGTTAAAGTGTTTAACTGGATTGCTACTTTGTTTGGTGGAAATATCAGATTTACCGCGGCTAGTTTGTTTGGTATTGGATTCGTTTCTATGTTTATCTCTGGTGGTTTAACTGGTATATTTCTGGGTAATTCAGCGATTGATATTCAGATGCATGATACCTATTTTGTGGTTGCTCACTTTCATATAGTTATGGGTGTTGCTGCATTCTTTGGTATGTTCGCTGGTGTTTATCATTGGTTTCCAAAAATGTATGGCAGATTTATGAATGAAACGCTGGGTAAGTTGCACTTCTGGGGTACCATGGTTGGTGCATATCTTATATTCTGGCCTATGCATTATATAGGTATGGCAGGTGTTCCAAGAAGATATTATCGTTTTGATACCTTCCAGTCTTTTTCTCAGTTTGATGATATGAATAAGTTCATTACTATTGCAGCTATCGTTACTTTTGGATTTCAGTTGATTCTTATCATTAACTTCTTCTACAGTATTTGGTATGGTAAGAAGGTTACTGAAAAAAATCCATGGGGTGCAACTACATTGGAATGGACTACTGAGGTGGATCCGGGACACGGTAACTGGGCTGGTAAACTTCCTGTTGTTCATAGATGGGCGTATGATTATGCAAAAGATGGACAAGAGTTTATTTCTCAGATAACACCTTTGAAAGAGGGTGAAACAGAGACACATTAATTCTTATATTGGTTTTTATTTAGTTGAACTAAATTTAAATAAATAATGAACCTGCAATCAGGGGCTCTTAAAAGAGAGAAAAAACAATGGGTTTTAGCTATCATCGATTTTACCCAATTGGTAAAACTTCGATTGACCTTGACCGTTGTTTTTTCTGCTCTTATGGCTTATTGGATTGCCTTGCCTATTGATCGTTCTTTGACCTATAAATTATTTTCCATTTTTATTGGTGGATTTTTAATTACTGGCGCTGCCAATGCGTTAAATCAAGCCCTTGAAAAAGGTTTCGACGCCAGAATGTCAAGAACGGCAAACAGGCCTTTGCCATCAGGAAGGATGGATGAATCAACCGCCGTTTTAATTGCTGGGGTGATGAGTGTTTTCGGACTTATCATTTTAGCTAATTTAAGTCTTTGGTCTGCTTTATTAGGGGCTATTTCTTTATTGCTTTATGCTTTTGTATATACTCCATTAAAGAGAGTTTCTTCCGTTGCGGTCTTTGTCGGAGCTATCCCTGGGGCTTTGCCTGTTTTAATTGGTACGGTTTCAGCTCAAGGTGAATTAACAATCTTAGGATTATGTTTATTTGCTATTCAATTCTTTTGGCAGTTTCCTCATTTTTGGGCTATTTCCTGGTTGGGTCATCAGGATTACATTAAAGCTGGATTCAAAATTACGCCTAGTTTAGGTGATGTTCCAACGAACACTACTGGTTTTCAAGCGTTTATTTATTCTTTATTCCTTATTCCAGTGTGTTTTTTAAATTGGTACTTTAACATCTCGGATAATTTTTCATTGTTTTTATTTCTAATATTTTCAGTGATTTATATTATTCTGAGTTTCAGGTTATATTCATCGAACAATAAGAAGTCTGCTTTAACTTTATTGTTCTTTTCGTTTTTTTATATTCCAATTGTTTTGGGTGTATTTTTAATGGATAAATTAAACTAAAAGGTTATTAAATGTCAACATTAGAAAATACAGTATATAGCAGGAATAAGATTCATCCTCAAAAATTTGCACT
>JBMLQR010000318.1:12611-16234 GCA_049241465.1 Saprospiraceae bacterium
TGGATGGCATTGGTTGCAATGGGTGTTGAATTAGGTACAAATCCGTCCGGATCTTTCTTATATGTGTTATCTGGCTTACATGCAGCGCATATTTTAGGTGGTCTTGCTGCTGTTTTTGTAGCTATTTTACACGCATTTATTTTACCTTACGAGGTTTCTGCAAAACGTAAATTACGCTTTGAAATGACACAAATATATTGGCATTTTGTTGATGTATTATGGATATACTTAATCGTTTTTTTGTGGTTACAACAGCAATCATAAGAAATCATTTTAATTTTTAAAATTTTAGGAATGGAGACAACTGAAAATGTGCTACATCAGCATAGTGAAAATCATGGTGGTTCTTGGGAAGGAGCTGCTGCACCCTTTAACATCAGTTATGGAAAATTGATGATGTGGTATTTCTTGCTTTCTGATGCATTTACTTTTGCTGGTTTTTTAATTGCTTATGGTGCACTTCGCTTTAGTAGCCCTAGCTGGCCTGTGCCTGATTTTGTGTTCTCAACAGCTCCTTTTGGTATTCATGATGCGCCATTGATTTTCGTGACTATCATGTCTTTCCTTTTGATTATTTCTTCCGTTACTATGGTAAGAGCCGTTCAGGAAGGTCATAGAGAAAATAAAAAAGGTGTTGTTTTTTGGATGTTCCTTACTATTATTGGTGGTGCTGGTTTTTTGGGGTGTCAGGCCTGGGAATGGACAAATTTGATTGGAAAGGAAAATATGACCGTTACTACCAATCCTTTTGGTAGTCATGTAGATGCAGGTACATATCTTGATGAAAAAGGTAATGCTACTGGTGAAACTTTTAAAGCGGGAGCATCTTATCTTTTACATAAATCTGAGGAAGGTGGACATGATGAAGGTCATGCTGAAGGTCATCATGCTATGACTAAAGGTGATCACCCCAACGCTTTTGTAGATAATAACGGATTCATACACAAGAAATTTAAGTTGACTTCTGGCCCAGCTTCGGGTCAAGTCCAAATGGAAGAGTTTGGTCCTAAAGCTTTTGGCGCGTTATTTTTCTTTATTACTGGTTTTCACGGTTTTCACGTATTATCAGGTGTAGCTTTTTTATTGATTATTATGATTAATGTGGCTAGTGGTGTGTATGCGTCAAGGAAAAATGGATATGAGATGGTAGAAAAAATTGGGTTATATTGGCATTTCGTCGATTTAGTCTGGGTTTTCGTTTTTCTTGTTTTCTATCTGTTTTAATTAGTAATCTTTTTAATTTCTAAATTTTGAATTATGAGTCATAAAACATACGAAGAAAGCAAAAAAGCAGTAGTAAAAGGTTTGTTTTTATTGGGCTTTGTTACTTTAATTGAGGTTTTTATTTCCCTCTTTGGTAAAGGTCACATTATTCCTGGTATTAATGATATTACTTGGATGGCGTATCCTGTCGGATTTATTATCGCGGTTCTCTCCATTTATAAAGCATATTTTATTATTTATGAATTTATGCACATGGCCTATGAGGTTAAAGGTTTGGCTTTAACCGTTCTTTTACCTACTTCCTTATTGATATGGGCACTTTTTGCCTTTTTTCAGGAAGGTACTGCTTGGAAGGCCAGGAGAGAATTTGTTAAGGAAAAAAATGCTAAAACTGTTGAACCTTTAAAGGGTAAACAAGGTTACGTTGAGGATACAAGCCTTTTTAGACTTTAACATTAACTATGTCCAGCAAATCGATTTGGCAGTTTATTTTCTTATTAGCAATTTTCGGTGGAGTTCCAGTGGTTAGCTGGTACTACCTTCAAACGGGTTTAGATTACAGATTAAAGGCGTTAGCTGAATTGGGTGACTTAGGTCCTATGGAAAGAGAAACAAGGGTTTCTTTTGATAAAATCGTTTTTCCGGCTGATAAAACTAAAGGTAAGGTTCATCTCGGCATTTGGTACCCTGACGGTCTTGAAAACGAAATTAGTTCAATGAAGTTCCTTGATGAACTTCATGAACAATTTAAGAGTAGATCCGATATCTCCTTTTATATTTTCACCAGCTCAACCCAACCTGATTCGCTCATCTCTTTCGTGAAACGTAATAAATTATTTCCTTCTCCTATTATTTCTTTTTTTCCTGATCTTGGTGTTCAACGGATGTATTATTTTATGAAACCTTCTTTGGGTGAAATTCCTGTAGCGCTCGTAGATACTTCTGGTACTGTTAGGAAACATTATAATCTTGCTTCAGGGAAAGAATTAACAAGGTTAACGGAACATCTCGCTATGTTACTACCTATAGAATCAACAAGAGATGAACTTATCTTTAAAAGAGAGAAAGAAAAATAGCTATGGATAATAATATTGTACTCGAGAAAAAGTTAAATAAGGTTGCTTATGGTCTAACTTTTGTCGTTTTAGTTTTAGTAGGTCTAATGAGGAGGTATAAGTTGGATATAGGTGTAGATTTTAGTTTTTTACCTCCTTTTCATGCTTCTTTAAATGCATTAACAGCTATCGTTCTTTTAGTTGCCCTTTATTTTATTAAGGCAAAAAATATGGAACTTCATAAGAGATTTATGCTAACCGCTTTGGGTCTGTCCGTTCTATTTTTGTTATCTTATGTTGCTTATCATTTTACTACCCCAGAAACCATATTTGGTGACTTGAATCATGATGGTATTCTTGATAGTGAAGAACTTTTATTAGTTGATAAAAGTCGTACGCCATACCTTATTTTATTATTTTCCCATATATCACTCGCAGCCATTAGTTTGCCATTTATCTTACTGACTTTCATCAGAGCTTATACGAATCAATTTGATAAGCATAAAATGATGGCACGCTACGTCTTTCCCGTTTGGTTATATGTTGCTATAACTGGCCCTGTTTGTTATTTTCTATTAATGCCTTATTACTCCTAAATATTTGTTTATGAAAAAATGGATTGTTTTAGGTTTTATATTTGCCATTATGATTTTAGGTAATGAGTTATTGGCTCAGTGCCCTATGTGTAAAATGGCTGCTGAAAGTAATTTGAAAAATGGGGGTACTGCTGGCAAAGGTTTGAATGCTGGTATCCTATATATGTTACTTACTCCTTATTTACTAGTGGGTGGTTTGGCTTTCTGGTGGTTTAAAAACAGAAAAAAGGTTATTGAATAATCTCTTTTTAGTTCCTTTTTTATGAGTCCATCTTCCAGATTTCATATTCTTTTTGGATTATTCTTTGCCTGTCTGGGTGTCGTCATCGGCGCCTTTGCAGCACATGGTTTAAAACCTTTATTATCTCTCAAAGAGGTTAATAATTTTGAAACGGGCGTTAAATATCAATTTTATCATGCCTTCGCTCTCATTGTTTTAGGTCTTTTAGGTGCCCTTTTTCCAAAAGGAGAAAAATCGTTCAAACTAGCGGGGTTCCTTTTTTTTATAGGTATAATTCTATTTTCAGGTTCTCTTTACCTTCTATCTACCCAGTCAATACTCAACATTAGTATTCCTTTCTTAGGCCCAATAACACCTATTGGCGGTTCACTCTTAATTTTCGGATGGTTACTTACCGCCTCAGGGGTACTTAAAAAATAAATTATAATTATTTCTCTTTCTCTGTTTCCTCCTCCATTTGAAAAACCTCCTCCACCGTTTTGTTAAATAATTTTGCAATACTCATCC
>JBMLQR010000319.1:0-1001 GCA_049241465.1 Saprospiraceae bacterium
TATGACAACGGTAGCTACTTCTATTACCAATTGTAATGGAGCATCAACGATTGAATTATGTCCTGGTGCTTCATTGAATTTAGTAGGAAATATTACTAATGGTGGAAAGAATCCATTGTTTCAATGGTTAAAAAATAATCTTCCCATTGATAGTGCTTCAGGCGGTAAAAATGACCGTATTACTTTAACTAATCTTCAGGCTGGAGATACTTACTCCCTTCAGGTTAAATCATTCTTCGATTGTACAACGGCCTTTGATATGGATACGTCCAATATTTTAGGACCTGTTGGTATCAATCCTTCGGGAGACTGTGATGGAGATGGAAAGATTAATTCTTTAGAGCAAACAGCTAATTTTGGTTTACCAAACGAGCTGGATGTAGATCAGGATGGCTTGGCTAACTACCTGGATGATGACGATGATGGAGATGGTATTCCAACTTGTGTGGAATGTCAGGCCACAGCAGGTATTGCAGGAACTACCAATCCACCAAATTCAAGTACTTATGACTGTTTTGATACAGATGCCAATGGCATACCTGATTATTTGCAGCCTGACAGCGATGGAGATTGTGTTCCTGATAGCAGAGAATGCGTTGGTTCTCCTATATGTGAGGATACGGATGGTGATGGAAGACCTGATTTCAGGGATCTGGACAGTGATAATGATGGAATTCCTGATGGATTAAGAGGTATTTTCACAGATAGTACCAATCTGACCTGTTTTAATAACAGGTCAGGTAGAGTATCTGCTGAACTTACCGGAGGTGTTCAACCTTATTCTATAGAATTATTCACCAATTACGACGCAAGAAGAATTAAAATTGATACCATTACCAATGATATGGTTATCAAGGATCCTACAACAACTGATTCTGTAGTGGTTACCTTGATTCCAGGTGTGGTTCCTAAAGTACGAATTCAGTGGATTGGTATTCCTGCGGGCAAATACTACCTTTTCTCAAAAGATGCCAATAATAATGGTATTATTGGCTGTTCCT
>JBMLQR010000320.1:0-5267 GCA_049241465.1 Saprospiraceae bacterium
ATAAAGATAACCATACGTTGAAACATATCCTGTTACGACACCTGCACCACCAACAAATTCTGTTCGTGCTCCATACCCTAAAGTTCCCCAACCAGGATTAGCTGTTTCATCAGGAATTGAAGTAATACCATCATTATACATGGTAACCCTTAAATTGGACTTCATCCAGCATTGGTTGCCAATAGCAACCGTTTCGTAGGAGTTCCCATCCACGTCGGAAACGGTAGAGGTACCGCAGGTAAAAGAAGGTGCAACGACACACGGAACCCCAGGACAATTCTCCAATGCTGCCTTCTTCCAGCGTACCTTAATCTCATCCAGATTATAAGAAGCTTTTCGCTTGGTATCCAAATTTTCCTTTTCTTTCAATAGGTTATTAACTGGAATATCTTCGCTGGGAGTTATCTGTGAAAAACACACAAAAGGAAACATCATTAAAAATAAAATTCTAGCCATCACTTTATGATTTTTTAAATTTGTTAATGCACAAATGTCAAATCATTCAACTTATTCCTAAAATATTTCATCCTTAAATTTCTTTGATTTTAATGAAATCAAAGAAATTTGTTCCAAAATGAACCCCAAATTGGATGAAATGTGAAAATATTGTCCTTTTTTTAAAAATGAAATGGAGAAAAAAAGGGGTGAGGATACAAAATACACTAACAACTTAAGCGTGCATTTCCTGTCTGAACTGTGATTGTTATGATTGAAAAGGAAACCTGACGGGGAGAAGACGCGAAGCATCTCGTCTCTACATGGCAAAAATGCTACCCATTATCCGTGAAATCCAGTAATCCCTGAAATCCGTGATTCAGCAATGCGATTTGAAGGAAAATTTTAAAAGGGAAACCTACCAAGATGGATGACCTGACGGTGCCGGGCCATTGTTCCGACAATAGGGAAATTCATCTGTATCCGTAAAGGGAGAATGCCAATCGAACCTACATGGCGTATAATATGATTTCCTTGTTGTCAACGATATGTACTTCCCGACGAATACGGTCTTCCCAGGATAATTCCGACGCGCTTTTCTTCTCGAGAAACACCATATATCCTGTTTTTTGACCTAATCGATCCAGGTAACGGGCTAATTGTTCAATACCCTCAGGTTCTGACCATTTATCATGGTGCATTTTTATCTCAATCGTAATGACTTGTTCTTTCCAAAAAACAACCAGATCTGTCCGTCCATTTCCTGCTGCCATTTCCCTTTCAATGCGCCCTCCCCCATTAATGACCCGTTGTAAAAAGGCCATCAACATCAATTGGTGTCCTGCCTCCTTGTATTGATATCTGTCAATCCACGATTCAGCGTTGCGTTGATAAAATTTAGTGAATGCGTCCAGTAATTTGTCCATATTCAGTGTGCCGTCGGTATTTAAATACCAACTCGTTTGAGCAATATCCTGATTGATGCCAATGGAAAAGCCTATGGTCAGAATGCGGGTTATAATTTCTCTGTATATCGGATTAGCAAATTGGATAGGATTTCCCGTGCTGATTATGCCCAAATCGCGGCAATATCTTATGGCATCATCCGCTCCATCAAAAGCTGGAGAATCACCCGTGATGATACTCATGATAATAGGTCGAACCCTCGGATCATCAATCTTGTCCGCTAAGCTGTCTAGATGTGTTTGGCGCTGTTCGATGAGGCGTTCTTTGGCCAATTCAATCAAGTCCAGGGTAATTTCTTGGGAATAATCATTCTTTAAAATTTTACTTACCACCTCATTGGCCAACGCGTTAGTCAACCAGGGCTGTCCACCCGAATAGGCATATAACTTTTCTAATACCTCTTCTGAAAAAACCTGACCAGTATCCTGGGTATGTTGGTTCAATAATCCACGCACCTCTACTTTTGAAAAAACAGGTAGAAAAAAGGATTCTGCCTTTATGTTAAAAGGAGAACCTGAACCTATTGACGGATTATCTGCCCGGGCTCGCATGCGAAAATCACGAATATCTCGCAGGCCTACCAGGGCAATAGATTGAGGGAAAAGATTAGGGCGGGTTTGAAAGCCATCCCGTAATTGACGTAAGGTAGAAATGAGGACGTCGTCATAGAGTGCATCTACCTCATCAAGCAATAAAACCAATGGTTTATCTAGTGTATCGCACCAATCGGTAAGATAATTTCTTAGTAATAAGTTACCTGGTGAATAACCATCCGGATTAGGCGGTAAAGCATCGGGCAATAAAAAAATTTTAGACGTCAAATACAAAGATTGTATAAACACCTCATTGGCCGTTTTCACGGAAATACTATTATACCCAGCTGATTCCAAAGAACATACCACAGATATATAGTTACCTTCCTTATTCAGGCGGTGAGCCAAAGCGTGCAAAAAAGTAGTTTTACCTGTCTGCCGGGGTGCATGAATGAGAAAATATTGCTTTGAATCAATCAAATTCAATATATTATAATACATATTCCGAAACGGATCTACCATGTAGTGATCTTCAGCATTACACAAGCCCGTGGTATTAAAGAATCTTTTCATTGTCTAAAGATACACCTTTTTGGTGTAGGATGTGCTAGGTACGAAGATGGCGGCCCTGTGCCCCTGTGTGATGTAGTTCGACACGCAAAGACCTTAACCCTGTTCTACCCCCCGTTATATGTTATTCTTTTTTTGTTTAATTTCTCTGATATATTCATAAGGAAGTTTCCCTGTCAATTGTTTAAAATTTTGCATAAACGCTGAATAGGACTTGAAACCACACAACTTACCTAAGGTTTCAAGGGTCTTGTCTGTTTCATCCTGATTATTTATAATACCTATGGCATACTCAATTCTCATCCTATTGCGCCAGTCAATATATTTTTCATTATTAATTTTATCTAAAAAAAATCTAATATGATGAACTGGCAAATTAATATCTTTTGCCAGACTATGAACATTTGTGTCAGCTTCTAAAAATTTATTTTGATTTGTCCAGTTTTCAAGTAAAAGCCTAATTTTATTCATGTAATCTTCACTAAATGAAAAGCTTTCTTTATCATTATCAACGAATCCGTTACTTACATTTCCATTTTCTTCAGACATTGAGCTATCCGTTGGAATACCATATAGGATCTGCGGAAACAGAATAAGTCCAAGAATTAATATTAATAAGCCAATAAAAATTGAAGAAAATATCAATTTTCCTTCATGTTGAAAAGAAATTTTATCCTCTAAATTAAAAAACAAAAATCCAACCGTTGCAAGTAAAAAGAATAAAAGGGTAATAATTAAAGCAAAAAAATAAAGCCAGTTTTTAACTATTTTGGTATGATTTACACCATTATTTAATGATGATTTTTTAAAATTCTTCTTTGCAAGAAGCACCCAAATCAATAGGATGTAAATAGAAAGATGGATTGCCTTAAGAATATAATTAATTCTCATAGGCAAAAATTGATTTATTTTAAAATGGCTAAAATTTTTCCATGAATTATTAAGAATTTCATCCGTTACCTGATATTGACCATCCCAACCTGATAGATTATTCAATAATCTTCCCGAAAAAAAAATAGCAAAAAAAATAAAATGAAACCAATCAAATTTGGAAAGCTTTGCATTATCCCTCAGGATGGACCTAACATAAAGAAAAGCTAATGGACCTACTGCATAGGCTGTAGCATTAATTGGAACACGCAATACAAAGGAGATTACCTCAGCAGATTCGCTAAAAATATAAATGTAATGAGATAAAATAATGAAATTGAAAAAAAACAGAAAAAGACCCAGATAGATATTAGCAGACCTATAACCCTTATTATAAAATATTATTAAAGCCGAAAAAAAAACACCAAATCCTCCTAACAATAATATCATAACTATCTACTATTAAACCGTTAATCTTTGTAAAAATAAAAGATAATCATAAATATATCCAAAATTAATTCTAAACATATTTTATTTCTATACGAAAAGGTGTTTCAGTGAAAAATCGTTTCATAGGTTTGTGGGAGGCAAGAAATCTGTGATGTTCCAGTGCGGACAAGATGATGCATTCATCGTCTTGTCCATAATTTTTCGTGACCAGCATGTATTTTTCAAAATAAAAACGCCCAAAGGAATCCATTTACAAGGTTCCCCTGGGCGCTTTTATCAACTTTTTTTATTTTTCTGCCTAAGGTGTCACCCAGTTCGATAATCCTGAAGGATCTGACACACCTACTGCATTAACAGCTTTCACCTTAAAAGAATACTTATATCCAGTGGTTAATCCTGTAAAGACCATAGGTAAGGTAGTAGGTAAAATGTAGTCAATCACGCCAGCTGAGCTCTCCGAGGCATCCCTCCATCTAAGTTCCACCTCATAGGACGTGATAACACTGCCCCCATTATACGGTGCCGTAAACGTAAGATTCACCGTAGTGCTGTTAACAACTGAGGCAACCACACTCGTCGGAATACCTGGAGCAGTAGCTGGTGCTACAGGCGTTACCGAAGTCGAAGGAGTGGAAGCCTCTGAATTACCTATTGCATTCGTCGCAACAACCCTAAATGTATAGGGCGTAGTATTTGTTAATCCTGGCACGTTGATGGGTGAAGAAGGACCCGTCGCAGAGATACCTCCAGGACTAGACGTCACCGTGTAGCCCGTGATAACACTGCCCCCATTACTTGCCGGAGCAGTAAATGCAACAATCGCCGAGGCATTTCCTGCTGTAGCAACAACATTCGTCGGAGCACCGGGAGCAGTATTTGTAACACATGGTACCCCAGGACAATTCTCCAATGCTGCCTTCTTCCAGCGTACCTTAATCTCATCCAGATTATAAGAAGCTTTTCGCTTGGTATCCAAATTTTCCTTTTCTTTCAATAGGTTATTAACTGGAATATCTTCGCTGGGAGTTATCTGTGAAAAACACACAAAAGGAAACATCATTAAAAATAAAATTCTAGCCATCACTTTATGATTTTTTAAATTTGTTAATGCACAAATGTCAAATCATTCAACTTATTCCTAAAATATTTCATCCTTAAATTTCTTTGATTTTAATGAAATCAAAGAAATTTGTTCCAAAAGGAATCCCAAATTGAGTGAAAAGTGAAAATATTGTCCTTTTTTTGAAAATGAAATGGAGAAAAAAAGGGATGAGCATACAAAATACGCTAACAACTTAAGTGTGCATTTCCTGTCTGAACTGTGATTTTTATGATTATTTTGATTTTTTGGATAGATTAATAAAATTGGAAACCTGATGAGATGGATAACCTGACTGTGCCGTTTCATTGTTCCGACAATAGGGATATGCAACTGTATCATGA
>JBMLQR010000321.1:0-3333 GCA_049241465.1 Saprospiraceae bacterium
ATCAAAACGAACCTACCCCCAGTTATCTTTACATAAGCGAATTTCGTTTAAAAACCCAGGTGAATCAGGGAAGTAACTCAGAAAGAATTACTGATATCTGGTTATTTAACGACACTGAATTTTTAGGTATGTTCCCCTTACCCGCAAGAATTCCATTGTTATTATATGGAGAACAAAATTTAACTATTCAAGCGGGCATAAAAGAAAATGGCATAGGAGCAACGCCTGAAAATTATCCTTTTTTCAACCCAATCAAAGTAAAGGTTAATTTAAAAGCTTTAAAAACAGATACTTTAAAGCTGGAAACCAGTTATTTATCGACGTCAAAATTTCATTTTATAGAAAATTTTGAAAATAATACCTCTTTTTTTTCCTTTCTAGTCAGCGGATTACCAGAAAACAGGGTCTTACCTTATAGCGATAACAATGTTTTTGAGGGTAAATTTTCGGGAAAAATTCAGGTGACCAAATCTGCGCCAATGGTAACCGTGGGGTCAAACGCAAAATATAAAAACACCTTTAATCCAGGTCAACCGGTTTATCTTGAGATGGATTATAAAGGGGAAGCACCTTGCGTTATTGGCGTTCAATTTTATGATACTGAAAATATCGAGGAAGCAGGTATTATTGTGCCTATTGCAGGATTTAAAGAATCCGCAGATTGGAAAAAGATATATTTTAACCTTGGAAGCACTCTTGCCTTAAGAAAATCGATCTATTATAGAGTTATTTTTAATATCACGTTACCAGAGGGAAAGGAAAATGCCAGTGTTCATTTTGACAATATCAAACTAATTTCTTTTTAATGAGCAAAATAAAACAAAGGAACCTAAATAATCATACCCTCTTATATAAATGGGCTGATTATTTTTGTGCCATGATCGCCTGGGGCCTTTTTTTTGCTTACAGAAAAATGATGATTGAAAAGGAAGAGAACGTTTCAGTCATTTTTCAAGATATTAATTTCTGGTACGGTCTGATTATTATACCTATTGGCTGGTTTTTGGTGTATTCCTTGTTTGATCAATATGGCGACATACACAGACATTCCAGGTTAAAAACACTATCCAGAACCTTTTTTCTCTCCTTTTTTGGCGTTTTAATCCTGTTTTTTACCCTGATACTTGATGATTTTGTTTCTAATTATACCACTTACTATCAATCCTTTCTAGCCCTTTTCAGTTTTCATTTTTTACTCACCGTGGTTACAAGAATGGTTTTATTAACCGCAGCATCGCGTCGCATCCGTCAGGGAATGGTAAAATTTAATACTATCATTATTGGAGGTAATTCAGAAGCGTTAGCTTTATATGAAGAAATAATTTCACAAAAGCGTTCCTACGGTTATCATTTTATTGGATTTTTAAGAAGTAACAAAGAAAAAACGTCTCCTTTAGAAGCCAAATTAAAATACCTTGGAAATATAAAAGACTTAGACAGTATTATTAAGGAATTTCAAATTGAGGAGGTCATTATTGCCATACAAACCCAGGAACACAATTTATTAAAACAGCTTATAACTGCCTTATTTGATTTCAGACCCATTTTACATGTTAAAATTATTCCCGATATGTATGATATCATGCTGGGAAGTGTAAAAATGAATCAAGTATTCGGCACGGCCCTCATTGAAATAAATCAAGAAATAATGCCACCCTGGCAAATTGTATTCAAGCGGGTCCTGGATATTTTGGTTTCCATTGTTTCTTTACTTTTATTATCTCCGCTCTTTGCCTATCTGTCTCTAAAAGTGAAGCAATCGTCTGTTGGGCCGGTATTTTACAGGCAAGAGAGAATTGGCTTGAAAGGTGTGCCGTTTACTATTCTGAAATTCAGATCAATGTATGAAAATGCCGAGCATGGTGGACCCCAGCTATCTAAAGATGAAGATAGCCGTTGCACCCCCTTTGGCGCTATTATGAGAAAATGGAGGCTCGATGAACTACCTCAATTCTGGAATGTGCTCATTGGCGAGATGAGTTTAGTGGGGCCACGTCCCGAGCGAAAATTTTATATTGATAAGATTATGGAGCAGGCTCCACATTACCGACATCTGCTTAAAGTGAGACCAGGCATAACTTCTTGGGGTCAAGTTAAATACGGCTATGCTTCAGATGTGGATCAAATGATCCAGCGCCTTAAATATGATATCCTTTATTTGGAAAACAGATCTATTGCGCTGGATTTTAAAATTATGTTTTACACTTTAGTAGTACTCGTTCAGGGTACGGGGAAATGACGTTAAAAATCAATGTTTTTTTGGCTAACGTCAAACCTCCTTTAACGAATAAGTGTAAAGTTTCCTCTTAATGGAATAGATCCTTTATCAAGTTGTACAATATACCAATAAACGCCCGTACTGGCACTATATCCGTTTATATTTCCATCCCAACCGTCGAAGTTACCATTGTACTCCAATAGTTTTCTCCCACTCCTATCTAAAATGATGACAGTCCCTTGAGGATAAAGAATATTAAAATAGGGAATTTCCCAACGTTCATTTTTACCATCACCATTTGGAGAAAAAAACTTAGGCAATGTGACTGGAAGATTCTCTACTAAAAGATTTATTACGCAAGATTTACCTCCGATATTAATTAATATACTTGAGGTACCCAATTGTTCAGGTAAACCATCTAAATTAAAACTAAGTGTTCCACCATTCCGTTTTAAAGTATCTGAGTTAAACCTGGCATTTAAGCCTCTTATACCTTCACTTGTAAATAATTGTGATGACTCTAATTTTTGGTTTCCACCCAGATAAGGCAAATCCAGTTTTCCACGGTATGGAACTTTGGAATAAATCTTATTTGGCAGATAAAAAGACTTTGAACATAATATGGAATCCACTTTTGGTTTTTCTAAGCTCACGTTGAATGTTATCTCACATGGCTCCCTAAAATCGCAATCTGCTCTTCCAAAATCAATAAAAAATTTTGCAGTTCCCTCTTGAAGTGGAATGCCACTAATGTCAAATTCCAGAAATCCATCGCCTTTTACCAAGGTTCCCTGTTTAAGTTTCATGGTAAGACCACTTACTCCTTCCGATTTAATTATCATGGAGTCGAACTTCAAACCATTTCCGCCAGTATAGGGCATTCGTAAAGTATTCTGATAAGGATCATTGACGTTGGGAAGTATTAAGGAAGAAGAAATCGCATTTGCTACACAATTCAAGCTCCCAACCCTGGGTATTGTATCTGGTTTGACAATTAAAAGGAATGTATCCTTTATGCCGGGACAGCCGTTAACTTCAGGAGTTACAATTATCCATGCGGAATCACTAATATTTTTGGTATTTGAACTAAAAAAAGGCACAATATTACCACTTCC
>JBMLQR010000322.1:0-5971 GCA_049241465.1 Saprospiraceae bacterium
AAGGCAAAAAATTGGAAAACTGCTGTCGGCTTGCAACAAGTGGATGGCTTAACGCCATCGGGGTACCTTATTGAAACGGCCAGACTAAACATTGAAGGCGACATAACCATAGAGGAAGTAAAAAAACGCATTGACCATTACTATAAACAACAGCCAACTAAAACAGACGAAGACCGCACAGAAGAAGCAGACAAAGTTTCGGCACGAGTGGCTGAATTGTTGAGCGAGCAAGCCTTTGCGTTTTCACCACCAGAATATTTGATCATTCATCGAAGACTATTTACGGGTATCTATAAGTTTGCAGGGAAGATTCGTAACTACAACATCACAAAGAATGAGTGGGTATTGCATGGTGAAACTGTTCTCTATGCAAGTGCCGTTAGTTTAAAAGAAACCTTGGAATATGATTTTGAGCAGGAAAGAAAATTTAGTTACCATGGCTTAAGCGAACGGGAGATCATAGAACACATAGCGCGCTTTATTTCTAACCTGTGGCAAATCCATATTTTTGGCGAAGGTAACACAAGAACAACAGCCATTTTTTTAATCAAATATTTGCGAAAATTAGGATTTAAAGAGGTAAATAATGACCTTTTTGCCAACCACTCCTGGTATTTCCGAAATGCCCTGGTCAGAGCCAATTACGAAGACTTATCAAAGAGCATTTACAGAACAGAAATGTTTTTAATTCGCTTCCTTTCAAACTTGTTACTCAACGAAAATCATTTGCTCAAAAATCGTGAAATGCTTCTGTATCCATTGGGCTAAATTACAGAGATCCTCCTCGGTTTGGAGGAAATGGTAGGCAGGGGCAAATTGGGAGCATATCGGACGAAAACACCTGGTTTCTGCCTAAAGAAGAAATTTCGATGCCTTTCAAGAACATCACCATTTCTATAAAATTAATGTACATTTACTTTTCTTTAAAAGTTTGCTGATAAAAAATTACATATTCTGGGCAAACTGAGCCATTCATTCTGGTCAAACTCAATTAATTTTATAAAAAATGTTTACAGTGAATCATTCGAGAGAGTTTATATCAAATGTATTGACTTAAAATGACTGTCCTTTGAGAATTTTTCTATTATTAGGTAGGCTTTTAAACCTAACAAAAACAGTTGTATTTAATTTGGTGTTAGCCGTCTGTCTATCAATAATTTAAATATTATTTGGGATAACAATCTTTCGCTGCTAGAAAAATTTGTACACTGGAATAAGCAAAAAAGCCTATATTTGTACAATACAATGTGCATTATGGAGGAATTATTTAACAGATACCAAAGAATATCACAAAAAATCCAAACCGATTTTGTGAGAAGCTTTATGCAAGAAGTAAATTGGAATGCTCGTCTAATTGGTATAAAAGGCGCCAGAGGCGTAGGGAAAACAACCTTACTTTTACAATATTTAAAAATTAACTTTACCGATAATAAGGCGCTTACGCTATATGTGAGTTTGGATTCTTTTGCTTTTAGAGGTAAAACCCTTCTGGGCTTAGCGGATGAATTTGTAAGGAATGGGGGCAAGCATCTTTTTTTAGATGAAGTACACAAATATCCCAATTGGGCGCAAGAATTAAAAAATATATACGATGATTATTCTGAGTTACAACTTGTTTTTACAGGATCTTCACTTTTGGAAATTTTAAATTCGCGCGCTGATTTGAGTAGAAGAGTCGTGATATATCACATGCAGGGGCTCTCCTTTAGGGAATTTATTATGTTAGAAACAGGGATATATTTTACCCCAATAACACTGGAATCTATTTTGAAAGATCATCTTCATTTGGCAGGACTAATCAACGCTAAAATTAAAGTTTTCCCTCATTTTGAAAAGTACTTAAAACAAGGATATTACCCATTTTATAGAGAAGAATTGGATTTATATGAGCAACGGGTAGAAGAAGTAATAAATATGATGCTTGAAATTGAACTTCCCTTACTTCGTGGAATGGATATAGGATTAGTTCCAAAAATAAAGCAATTATTAGTCATTATTTCAGAATCTGTACCCTTTGTTCCTAATATCGTTAATCTGAGTCAAAAAATAGAAATCCATAGAACTACCTTAATGTCATATTTATTTTATCTGCAAGAGCTGGGTTTAACATATCATTTATTAAAAGAGGCTAGGGGTAGTGTTAGATTACAAAAACCAGCCAAAATTTATTTAGAGAACACCAATCTTATGTATGTTCTTTCTTCTTTTTCTGCTAATAGAGGCAATGTTAGAGAAACATTTTTTGCAAATCAGGTAGGGTACAAGCATAAAATTAGTTATCATGAAAAAACAGATTTTTTAGTAGATAATACTTACGCATTTGAAATAGGAGGGAAGGATAAATCCAAAAAGCAAATTACGGGCATTGAAAACGCCTATATTGTGTCGGATGAAATAGAATATGGCTATCAAAATAAAATTCCAATCTGGTTATTCGGATTTTTATATTAATCAGCTAAAAATGCATGATTGTCTTGTCCTGAGGAAAGGATAAAGAGGTAGCTATGGCTAATAACCATACCTTTACACGTAAATACCCAAGACTATTTTAATTTTTTAGACACCCAATAGGTACAATCCAAATACCATCGTTGCGTCGATAAGCATATTGTCCTCCGGTAAGAATCATCAAAAAAGATTCTTTTCCCATCTTTTCATCATTAATCTTTGCCTTTAATGTTAGCAGGTTTTTAGCTGCCTCCTCTATTTGTTTGGTTCCCATTTTTACTTCAATGGCTGCCCATCTGCCATCGCGGAGGCGCACGATCAAATCGGCTTCCAACCCACTTTTATCCCGGTAGTGGAAAACATCTCCATCGATGGATTGCGCATAAATTCTAATATCACGGGTACATAAGGCTTCAAATAAAAAGCCATAAAAGGCAAAGTCTTTAAGGATACCTTCCGGATTTGTTCTCAAGACGGCTGTTGCGATAGAAGGATCCACAAAATGCCTTTTTTCAGAAGTTCTAATGGCTGTTTTTGAGCGAAGAGATGGTGCCCATGCTGGTAAATCCTCAATGACAAAAATTCTGCGAAGGGCATTCATATAAGTCTGGATGGTCTTGTCAGATATGCCAATATCAGTGGCTTCCATGTCTTTCCTGATGGTTTGAAATGTGGAGGTGGTGGATACATTTCTGGCTAAAGACCGAAGTAGTAATCGCACTCTCTCCGGATTTTTTTCTACATTGTCCACTCGTGATACATCCTGATGAATAATGGCCTCAACATAATCCATAGCCATTCGACAGGCTGGTAAACCTTCAATACCGATGCTTGCCGGCCAACCTCCACGACAAATTAAATAGGCTATTTTTTCAATGGTTAATGGTGATAACGCACCAACATCATCTTGTTTACCATCAAAAAGCGCACCTAATGATATTTGTCCATTGGACTCATTTGATTCGAATAAACTCATAGTTCGCATCTTTAATCTGGAAATTCGACCTGTTCCCGTATGAGCTGTCTGATTTTCCGGTGGAACCGCGGAGCCAGTTAAAATAAATTGTCCAGGTTGGGTCCTTTGGTCCACCTCAAATCTAACCGCATCCCATAAAACAGGGGCAACTTGCCATTCATCCAAGAGCCTCGGGGAATTACCTTTAAGAAGTAAAGATGGCTTCGTATCAGCCAAGGCTTGATAAGCTCTCGCATGATCTGGGTCTTGAAGATACACTACACTTTGAGCGGCATTTGTTGCCGTACTGGTTTTTCCACACCATTTTGCCCCTTCAATCAATACAGCGCCAGACGATTTCAATGCCAGTTGCAGTTCAATATCGCATAATCGTGGTAAATAGTTCTTTTTCTTCATTTTATATTAGAATCAAGAACCAAATATAACCCAAATTACCGACTTTGGCACCTTTTTACTACCGGATTTGGCACCTTTTCACTACCGATGTTGGCAAAATTGTTCCCTGTATTGGTTGTTTGATGTCTAAGCACGGTTGGAATATAGTTTGATTTTGAAAACCTATAAGTTGACCTTGAAGTGCTCTATCCATAAATAAGTGTACAAAACGTGATTATTTACACGAAAATACCACTTATTATGTGATTATTGCTTGCCATCCCGTTTTCAGTACAACTTTTCGACAAATCAATTTCCTTTTCATTAATTTCGTTAGACTTAAATGAAAATCATGACAAAAAAGTATCATCTCCGGACATTTTCCTTAAAAGGTATCTCTCCACTTATTTTTAATATATTGATTTTAAATATGTCAATTTTCTTTATGGGAACTTTGACTGCACAAAATAAGACCTATTGTAATCCGATAAATATTGATTATGGCTATACGCCTATTCCTAATTTCAGCGAATGGGGCAGACACAGAGCAACCGCTGATCCGGTTATTGTATTATTTAAAGATACCTATTATTTGTTTTCAACGAATCAGTGGGGCTATTGGTGGAGTGATGATATGCTGAACTGGACATTTAACAGCAAAAAGTTTTTACGTCCCTGGCATAATGTCTATGATGAACTTTGCGCTCCCGGGGTGGGCATTTTAGGCGATACCATGATGGTGATGGGCTCTACTTATTCCACTAATTTCACCATTTGGATGAGCACCAATCCAAAGGAAAATGAATGGAAACCTTTGGTTGATTCCTTTGCGATAGGAGGATGGGATCCCTCGTTTTTTACTGATGACGATGGGAAATTTTATATGTATAACGGAAGCAGTAACCGATATCCTATGTATGGTATTGAACTGGAAAGGAAGTCCTTACATCCCATAGGAACCCGAAAGGAGATGTATTCCCTGGAACCCTGGCGATTTGGTTGGCAAAGATTTGGGGAACACATGGATAATACTTTCCTGGATCCTTTTCTGGAAGGTTCTCACATGACAAAGTATAAAAATAAATATTACCTCCAATATGGGGCTCCAGGTACTGAATTTAGTGGTTATGCCGATGGTTTATTGGTAGGGGAGCATCCGTTGGGACCTTTTCAGGCACAAAGTGACCCTTTGAGCATAAAAGTAGGCGGATTTGTTCGGGGAGCAGGTCATGGGACTACCTTCAATGACAGATTTGGGAATTTCTGGCATATATCTACCACCGTTATCTCCGTTAAAAACACCTTCGAACGCAGGTTGGGTATTTGGCCATCTGGATTTGATTCGGATGATAAGATGTTTTGCAATACTACTTTTGGCGATTACCCACATTATATTCCCACTGCTGCCATCAAAGGCGATGAATATGGTAACAATGGTAAATCCCCCTATTTTACGGGATGGATGTTATTAAATTATAATAAACCTGTCGCCGTTTCATCTACTTTGGGGGGTTATCTGCCCAATAATGCGGTAGATGAGCTTTCAAAAACCTATTGGAGTGCAAAAACGGGCGATTCAGGGGAATGGATTCAGTCTGATTTGGGCAATATTTCCAGGGTAAATGCCATACAAATTAATTTTGCGGATCAGGATGTAGATTCAAATCGGCTGGGAAAATGGCCTAATCAGTTTCATCAATACATTATCTGGCATTCACAGGACGGTAAAAAATGGGCTGTATTAGTGGATAAATCCAGAAATACTACCGATGTTCCTCATGATTATATTGAATTGCCAACGCCCGTGGAAACAAGATATATCAAATTGGAAATTAAGAATATGCCTACTGGTAAATTTGCCATTAGTGGCCTTAGGGTATTTGGAAATGGGCTGGGGGAGAAGCCAGAGAAGGTGCAGAATTTTATCGTTTTGAGAACCGAAAAGGATAAACGCAGTGCCTTCATCAAATGGAAGCCAGTGGATAATGCGTTCGCTTATAACATCTTTTATGGCACAGAACCAGACAAGTTATATACCAGCATCATGGTCCATTCCAATAATGAGTATTGGATGAAAGCCATGGATTCCCAAAAAACCTATTATTATTGTATAGAATCCATTAATGAAAATGGAACCAGTGAAAGATCACCCATCCTCAAAATAGATTAACC
>JBMLQR010000323.1:0-1700 GCA_049241465.1 Saprospiraceae bacterium
TTGGAGGATTTGGGAAGGAGAATAGTTCAATCAAATAATGCCCATTCAAAGAGAGATCCAGTTTAAAGGATTGTCTTTCCTCCCTATAGACCTCATTTTTGACCTGAAAGCCCAAAATTTCTGTATAAAATCGTTTTGACTTCTCATAATCTGAGCAAATGATAGCAATATGATGCAGGGATTGGATGCCTGGGTTTAGAATACGATGGGACATGTTTTACTTTTTTGAGTATAAATACCGGCTAAAGAATAAAAAACATACTTGTTTTGTAAAGATAATATGGAACCAGATAAATCAATAAACGATTTAATTTTTAGTTAATACAAGGGTTGACTTATTTTAAAATCAAACAGCGTACTAATTCATTTGAAATCATCTTTATGCACTCTTTCAATCAATTCTGTATCAATTAGCTCTAATGACAAAACCATATCCTTGACAGCATCCTTGTATTTTTTAAAATGAGGAGTCAGTATATGAGATTGATAAGCCTCCAAATTGGCATAAACTTCTAATATTGTTAACAGTGAAAGATCCTTTTTGTCTGCTACTACGGTATAAGATAAAACACCAGGCTCCATTTTTATAGCTGTGTTCATCTGCTCTTTTAAGGCGACCTTATATTTTTCTAATTGATTTATATCAACCTTGATTTTTGCTATTCGATACATATTGTTATTGATTTGTGCATTTGAATTAAATGATATAATCAAGCAGATACAAAAAAATAGAGCATAGAGGATAAATCGTTTCATTTGAAAATATATAAGGTTAAACTTCAAAAATATAATCTTTTTATCATTTCGGTTCCCTTAAAAGAGGAAAAATAAATTACTTACGATTTAAATAAAATGACAGAAACTGAAAGTTCATTTCAATGAGTTACCTTTATTATATTAGCCTGATGGATATTGGAATTAGCGGCAATGCTAAAAGACAACTAAAAAAAAATGGAATACATAGTAAAAGATAAAAAACTTGAATTAAAATATGAACCAGGTAAAGGCGCCTGGACATATCACATCCAAATTCCCAACACGAAACACATTATTGGGAAATGGGGAACACTAAAAGTTTCAGGTACTATTGATGATTATAAAATTGAGCGCATCAATCTGTTTACCATTACTGGACAAGACAAACTCATTTCAATCAATAACAATATCAGAAAATCAATCAACAAAAGGGGTGGTGACACGGTAACTGTTACCCTTTACTTGTTGACTTCAACGGAGGAAATTACCGAAAAGGAAATTTTAGATACCTTCAAAGACGCAGGAGTTTTAGAAGCATTCAAAAAGCTATCGGAAAACGAAAAAAAAGAAATGACAGGAAAAATTACGTCTTTAAAATCTGCAGAAAAACAAGTAAAAATGATGTTGAAATACATTGATCAACTTAGCAAAAAGAATGATTTGAAGAAAACAGAGATTTGGTAAAATGGAAATACCCTGAGAACCTTTTTATGCGCCATCCCAACAAACATGCAAAATAATAGACATGTCTAACTATTTTAGCATCTTTCTAAGCATTATAAATTTACATAAGGAGCCTCTGAAATCGCTAGTTTTTTAACGTTCTCCAATACATGTCTCATATAATTCCTCCAGATAATTTTGGTAAAAAGCCAGTGGAAGGGATAAAGCAGCAGGCTATTGGAGTACATGGTATATTTATAAATAATTTCCACTTCCCCTTC
>JBMLQR010000324.1:0-11419 GCA_049241465.1 Saprospiraceae bacterium
AATACCGGCATTATTTCTTACGCTGCCGCCCCTTTCGGAGGAATAAAAGAAAGTGGATTTGGTAGAGAGGGATCTAAATACGGCATAGATGAGTTCCAAATTTTAAAATATATTTGTATTGATATCAGCTAAAAATAATAAATATGGAACTTAGCCTATACAGTAAATTAATTCCCGCCGCCGTTCTTTTAATTCTGGGCATTCTGGAAGCATTGGGAGGCCTTTACTTTAGTGGAAAAAGATCAAAAACGGACTACACTATCGAACTAGTTAGCCTTGCAACGCTGCCAACGCTCATTCAACCCGGTATTTTTTTATTTACCTTTTTGGGAATGAATTTTTTCTTACCAAACCTTGAAAACTATTTTATCAATCTTCATTTTATGTGGCAGATTGTTACCTTTTTAGTATTAGACGACATGGTGCAATATTGGTGGCATCGCTGGTCTCATACTAATATGACTATGTGGAAGTTGCATCGACCCCACCATGTTGTAGAAGAAATGGGTGTTTTAGTAACCTATAGAAATGCCATTCTTTATTATGCACTCATGCCGGGCATCTGGCTTTCAGGCATACTCATTTATCTTGGCATGGGCTATGTTTATATCTTTTATGTCACCGTTAAATTGATAGTTATTCTTTTAGCACACAGTGAAACCAAATGGGACCGTTTTTTATACCGTTATAAAGTACTTCATCCTTTGGCATGGATTATTGAAAGAACCATTTCAACCCCAAGCACTCATTTTGCACACCATGGTCTAACTTCTGAAGATGGTATTTCCCATCCTAACGGTAACTTTGGGAATCTCTTGTTTTTCTGGGATATCCTTTTTGGGACAGCCAAAATAACCCGGAAATATCCTGAAATATTCGGTGCATGGAATCAGATAAAAGAACCCTGGTATATTCAGTTGTTATTCCCTATTTTCCGTTCTAAGGATTCTCGAAGCGAGCTTCACGCATGGAAAACGAAACAAGATTATGATCCTTCCGTCGATTTTAAAAAATTTAACCGCTAACTTTTTCAGCGAATAAAAGTGGTATGATATTTTTCCAACCCGTCCTCTAATTGTATCTGGTAAAATCCATTTGGGAGCGTTGAAATATTTATGGGTGAATTTTCATTGTAATTCTCCAATGTCAAAAGGCACCGTCCCAATACATCCAATACAGAAATCTTAACGTTAGAAAATGAATTTGCCGATTCGTATTTTAACCGTATGAAATCATCAGACGGATTTGGATAAACGATTATTTTAGCTGTGTTAGCATTTTTAAATTCCTTAATATTGGTCGTTAATTTTTGCCAGGGAGTTTGGTAAAGTTGTAGCCCTCCCCTTGCATTACCCACTAATAAATCAAAGAAACCATCATTATTGATATCAGCCAACGCAGGTTTTACCTGAAACCCATTTTTCAACGTACTTAATCCATTTTCCACAAGATTAAACTTTTGACTGGCTTCAGAAACTTCGTATAATAGTAATCCTTTATCGTCTGAACCTGTCAATAAACGAAGTCCCTCATTAGTATTAAATAAAATAGGCGCTGTTGAACCATTTAAATAGCCAGGTTTATTCGTATTAACGCCTCCCCAACGGGTGATATTAGGCAAAATATCAGCATTGGCATCAAAAAAAGGTCTGGTTTTGGACCCTATATTTTGAAAATAATTGATATTTCCACCTCTTTCCCCAACAAGTAAATCAGGTAAACCATCGTTATTAACATCAAAAACAAAGGGTGTGGCATATAAACCAACGTCAATGTCCATGAATGGATATACAAATTGATCTATTTTTAACGGCTTCCCCTTACCACCAATATTTTCACCGTAAAACAACTGACCTGATTCATCACCTATAAGAACATCTGCGTCGCCGTCGCCGTCCATATCAGCAAAAACGGGTGAAAAATCACGAGAAACCGAATTAAATTTGTTAAGGCTTAAGAAATTACTATCTTTTAGAATAAAAGATGGTTTAGCATAAGTTCCATTATTTTCAAAATAAAATAATCCAGAAGGATAAACACCAGGTTCTTTAAAATTTCCATAATTGCCTATTACCAAATCCAACAATCCATCGCCATTTATATCAGCAAAAGTTGGACTTGCACCTTTGCCAACATCAAGGGTATTTTCAGTTAAAAAATTCTTCTCCACCAAAGTATATAAGGCTTTATCTTTTGTCCCGATATTTTTATAAAACAAAAAAGCTCCTTCATCAATTGAATTAAAAATAGCATTGGGAGCGAAAATCAAATCTTTCAGACTATCCTGATTTACATCGAGAGCAAAAGAAGCGGGAAAGGAAGGCAAATCGACGGGAAAATCATACATCGGGAAATAATTATCCTGTTTATTCATCCAGGCAGTTTTGGCATTTCCCCCATTGGTAAGCAGCGTAATATTTGGATAAGAAATATCTCCGAGAAACAACTCTTTGTCGCCATCGCCATCGAGATCAAGTGTCAAAAGGGTGCTTCCTGAATGTCTTAGATTTCCCGCTAATTCACCCGGTGTAATTTTATAGCAAATACCTGGAGCAGGAGAAAAATCTATTTTCGTTGAAGACCCAGATTCATAAAAACCGCCCCAACACTGACTATCCAGGCGAAATAAAAGGGAATCATTTTTAAAATTCTTTTCTACAGATTCATTTCTATAAAATTCTGCAAAACCACCATTTATATTGAAAGTAACAATATCGAGATCGCCATCACCGTCAATATCATCCAAGGCGGGGATATCAATTCTGGTAACATAGAGATTAGATTGACCGCCTACGAACAAGGGAAAAAAAATGATATTATAAGGCGCTTTAAAATTTATCCGCTTAAAGGCCAGCATGTTATTCTCATTATAAAATCCCTTCCAAACCTGAATACCATCTACGCCGGGGACATCGGAATAGGCAAAAAAATCAGAAATTCCATCTTTATCATAGTCTCGCAATAACACCCAACTTTCCGCGGGAGGAAAATGAGACACATATTCAGGGGAAAAAACATAATTCACCTTTTCTTCGCCAGATATTTTTCTTTTACCCAAATAGACACTATGAATATTTCCGACCCTGTCAAAGACATAAATATCGGTAATACCATCGTTATTAACATCGGTTTCAGAAAATTGGGGACACTTCATTCCCCCCGTAAAAGGGTCAGTAAATATTTTTTGTGCTTTTGAAACGGGTAAAGTAATTGCCTTGAAGGTTT
The DNA here is from genome assembly GCA_049241465.1 of Saprospiraceae bacterium. GTDB lineage: Bacteria > Bacteroidota > Bacteroidia > Chitinophagales > Saprospiraceae > BJGN01. The sequence continues at coordinate 3,226 of JBMLQR010000324.1, forward strand.
GCCCGAGTAAAAAGAGGGGTAAAAAAAGAAAAACAGAACAACGGACAAAGTAAAATACCATAACAACCTATTTAAGCGAACAATCTAATCAAATTGTGAGGTTATCGCAACCACAAACCAATTAAAAAATAAGGACGACCTAAAAAAAGTTTAAAATACAGACAGATAAAAAAGTAATGGCGTTTGATAAAGCAAAATATTTATTTCTTGAACTAAAGATTTAGGATATTGTTAGTTGTAAAATATTAAAATATGACCTCTTTCCCTCAAAATAACGAGCCGGACAACCAGCAGAATGCGTCTTTGATTTTTCATCCCAAAAACATCATATTATTCCTGACTTTAGCGGGATTAACCATGTTATTTTTGTCCCTATCCTTCGCTTACGTTTACACCAGAACACTGTCTAAATTACCTCCGCTTCAATTACCGTGGTTATTTTATGTAAATACGTTGGTACTATTAGCGTCAAGCTATACATTATGGCAAAGTAAAAAAGCGTATTTGGAGGATCGGACTGACAGGTATCAGCAAACACTATATATAACCATAACTTTATCGTTCTTATTTCTTATCCTTCAAGGCATTGCGTGGTATAGTTTATTTAATCAGAACATAATGATACAAACAGATAATTCTGCGGGGTATTTGTATGTTATATCGGGACTTCACTTTTTCCACGTTGTGGCGGGACTACCCTTCCTTATCTATTTCAGTATTGAGGCAAAGAAATACATGATTGAGCCAGTCAGTGTATTAGTCTATTTTTCGGACCCACATAAACGTCTAAACTTACGATTAATCAGTATTTATTGGCACTTTCTTGATATACTTTGGGTCTATTTAATGGTGTTTTTCGTGATAAATAAAATGATAGCTTAAGCTAAAGTAATTTTTTAAAAACTAGTTTTTTTCCAAATCGTATTATATTTGCTTAAACTAAAAGATTAGGGGTAGCTTATGCAAAATCAAAGCGAAACATTGGTAACTGTCGAAACGGGTAAAAAGCTAGGGATAACTGAAGCAGAATTCGAACAGATTGTTAGCATAATGGGCAGGACGCCTAATTTCACAGAATTAAGTATATATTCTGTAATGTGGTCGGAACACTGTAGTTATAAAAATTCCATTCATTGGCTGAAAACGCTGCCACGAGAAGGTAAAAGACTTCTTGTAGGTGCAGGTGAAGAAAATGCCGGACTGGTTGATATAGGTGACGGTTTAGCTTGTGCTTTCAAGATTGAATCTCACAATCATCCATCAGCCATAGAACCATTTCAAGGTGCTGCCACAGGTGTTGGTGGAATTCACAGAGATATTTTCACCATGGGAGCCAGACCTATTGCCTCCCTGAATTCTCTTCGTTTTGGTAATATAGATTTGCCTCATACCCGACGCTTAGTCGAAGGGGTTGTTGCCGGTATAAGCCATTATGGTAATTGTTTTGGTGTTCCTACGGTAGGCGGCGAAGTTTATTTTAATGATTGTTACAATCAGAATATTTTAGTAAACGCTATGTCTGTAGGGATCGTAGAAGTAGGAAAAACGGTTTCTGCCATAGCAGAAGGACTTGGAAATCCTGTTTTCATTGTTGGCTCGGCTACTGGAAAAGATGGAATTCACGGCGCTACCTTTGCTTCGGCCGATTTAACAGAAGATTCCGCAGAAGATTTACCAGCGGTTCAGGTCGGTGACCCTTTTCAAGAAAAATTATTGCTGGAAGCCACCCTGGAAGCCATAAAAACTGGTGCCATCGTCGGCATGCAGGACATGGGTGCTGCAGGCATAACCTGTTCTACCTCGGAAATGAGTGCTAAAGGGGGGGTAGGTATGATTATAGATTTAGATAAGGTGCCTACCAGACAAAAAAACATGAAGCCTTTTGAGATTTTACTCTCTGAAAGTCAGGAACGTATGTTGATTGTCTGCCATAAAGGGCAAGAACAACTTTTATTGGACGTATTTGAGAAATGGGATCTTGAATGTGCTGAAATTGGAGAAGTTACTGATACAGGTACGCTTGTTTTTCATACTTCAGGTATAAAAGTAGCCGAAGTAAACGCACATTCTCTTGTTCTGGGTGGTGGTGCACCAGTATATCAAAGAGAATATAAAAGGCCTGCTTATGTTGAGGAAATAAGAAAAATAAATACAAAATCTATCCCTCTAAATACTAAATACGTAGCCTCAGCTAAAAAACTGGCTGCCAGCCCAAATTTAGTTTCTAAGCGCTGGATTTATGAACAGTATGACTCCATGGTAAGAACAGGTACCATGACGACAAATAAACCATCTGATGCTTCGGTCGTATGGGTAAAAGACACTAAAAAAGCCATTGTACTAACCACTGACTGTAATAGTTCATACGTACATGCCGACCCATATCAGGGTGCAATGATTGCTGTTGCTGAGGCGGCCCGAAATATTGTTTGTTCCGGGGGTACTCCTGTGGCTATCACTAATTGTTTAAATTTTGGAAATCCGTATAACCAGGGTGTTTACTGGCAGTTTGTTCAGGTTATTAAAGGAATGGGCGATGCTTGCAGGAAATTCAACACGCCAGTTACAGGCGGTAACGTAAGTTTTTATAATCAATCTGTACTTAAAGACGGTACCGAACCGGTTTTCCCTACACCTACCATTGGTATGTTAGGTGTTATGGATGACATTTCCTGGCATACTACCTTACACTTTAAAAAACCGGGCCATGTTATATATATGCTTGGAACCCCGGTAAATGATTTGGGAAGTTCGGAATATTGTAGAACCGTCCTCGGAATTCCTCTATCTGCTCCCCCATCGTTTGATATGGATGAAGAATTGCACTTACAGCAGAACATCACCCAATTGATTCGTAAAAAATACATTGAATCTGCTCACGATATCAGTGAAGGTGGTCTGTTTCACTGTTTATTGGAATCGGCAATAGCAGGAAATGTGGGATTTGACATTGAAACTGATAGTAACTTTCGGAAAGATGCCTATCTTTTTGGGGAGAGTCAGAGTCGATGTGTCGTAACCATTAATCCTCAAAAAGAGGATGCTGTGGTTAATTTTCTAAATACCCATAACGTTCCTTTTTCCCGTATTGGAGAGGTGATAAAGGACGAAATTAAAATAGACACTGAGTCATTTGGCAACATTGGAGAGTACACCAAGATTTTTAATAATACCCTTGGTCAGAAAATGGCCGGAGTTCAAAACTAATTTAATATGAGAACGATATCTTATTTTGTCGGCATAGCCGGTATTTTGTTTTTATCTCTAAGTTGTGATGCCCTGAAAGGAGGTGTTACTATAAAAGGTAAAATTAGTGGCGCTGAAAATCTTCAGGCATTCATCGACAGAACCATCATTGGAAAAGTAAATGTAGTCCTTGACAAAACGGAAATAGACGGCACCGGTTCATTTAAAATAAATTTCCCAAAGGGATTAGAAGCGGGTATTTATAATGTGCGCATTGGTGCTAAAAGAATGTTAATGGTACTCAATGGATCTGAGAAAGAAATTTCCATAGATGGCTCTTTAGAATCGTTGGATCAATATGGTTTCACCATAAATGGTTCTCCAGAAACGGCTCAATTAAAAGAGCTTATTCAAGGTCTTCAAAGTCAGCAAAAAACAGCTAACGATGTAGTTACCTTTATAGATCAAGCTGAAAACCCAATGCTGGGTGCATTAGTTGCCAATATGGTTTTTGGACAAAGCCCTGATTATCTGCCTCTTCAAAAAAAGGCTTATGACAAATTAGTAGCAAAATACCCAAAAAATGAGTTGACCACTGCTTTCGGTGAATTTATCGCTTTGAAAGAACAGGAGAATGCAGCGGCCATGTCACAGCAACTTATCCAGGTAGGTCAACCTGCTCCAGAAATCGCTTTACCTGATCCAACGGGAAAAATCAGGAAGTTATCTGACTTAAAGGGGCAAGTAGTTTTACTCGATTTTTGGGCTAGCTGGTGTGGTCCTTGCCGTAGGGAAAATCCAAATGTTGTGGCCGTTTATGAAAAATATAAAAACAAAGGATTTACCATTTTTAGCGTAAGTTTAGACGGTTTAGATGATCGCACGCTGTCTCGTTTGGAAGATCCATCTATGGCGAGTGCCTACATAGCGCAGGGAAAACAAGCCTGGATTGATGCCATTGCCATAGATAAATTATCGTGGCCACATCATGTGAGTGATTTAAAAAAATGGTCCTCCGCTGCTGCCGCTTTATATGGAGTGAATTCCATACCCCGCGCCTTTATGCTTGATAAAAATGGGGTAATCGTTTCCACCAGTGTTCGTGGATCTCAAGAAATTGAAAGCACTTTAGTTAAATTACTTGAATAATGTAATTTATTTTTGATTATATTTACAAAGGGAACAAAACCAAATTTTGTATTTGACATTTAAAACCTAGTAACTAATATGACCTTTCAAATTAAAGAAACACCAGAAATTTTCGATGTTGTTATCGTTGGTTCTGGGGCAGGTGGCGGTATGGCAGCTTATACCTTAACCAAAGCGGGAGCTAAAGTTTGCTTATTGGAAGCGGGGAGTTATTACGACCCTGCTGATCCTCAATACATAACCCAAATGAAAAACCCTTGGGAATCTCCCAGACGGGGTGCCTCAAGCACCAGGCCTTTTGGAGATTTTGATGCAGCTTACGGAGGTTGGCAAATCGAAGGCGAGCCTTACTCAGCTGTAAAAGGTACTGAGTTTCACTGGTTCAGATCCAGAATGTTAGGGGGTCGAACCAATCACTGGGGTAGAATTTCTCTTCGCTTCGGTCCAAATGATTTCAAAAGAGGGTCATTAACAGGTATTGGAGATGATTGGCCTATCGGATATGACGATTTGAAACCTTTTTATGACAAAACGGATAAACTAATTGGTATTTTTGGTTCTGTAGAAAATATATACAATGAACCGGACGGTATTTATCTACCGCCACCTCCTATGCGATTACATGAGCATTTTATAAAGAAAGCAGGAACAAATTTAAAAATTCCTGTTATTCCATCCAGGCTTTCCATTTTAACCAGACCGATAAATAACGAAAGAGGTTCCTGTTTCTATTGCAGCCAATGTAGCAGAGGTTGTAATAAATATGCAGACTTTTCTTCTTCTTCGGTTTTGGTTATTCCTGCCATGAAAACAGGAAACTTAACCCTAATCAATCACGCAATGGTTCGTGAGGTTCTTACTGACCAGGCGACAGGTTTAGCTACAGGAGTTTCTTATGTTGATACTAAAACGATGGCCGAAGTCTCTGTTCGTGCAAAACGTGTGGTTTTAGGAGCGTCTGCCTGTGAATCTGCCCGTTTACTTTTGAATTCTAAATCGGCTCGTTTCCCTCAGGGATTAGCCAATACAAGTGGCGTCATCGGTAAATATTTAAATGATTCTACGGGAGCCAGCCGAAGTGCTTTTGTTCCTTCGCTGATGAACCGGGATCGTTACAACGAGGACGGAGTTGGCGGAAGTCATATCTATTCTCCATGGTGGTTGGATAATAATAAATTAGATTTTGCCAGAGGATATCATATCGAATATGGTGGTGGTATGGGTATGCCAGGCTACGGTTTTGGTATGGGAATGCATAATAGTAACGGAAAATATCCTTATCCAAATGGAGAAAAGTTACCCGCTGGTGGCTATGGTTCCAGATTAAGAGAAGATGTGAATCGCTTCTATGGTGCTCATATTGGTATGGCGGGTCGTGGTGAACCAATTCCTTTGGAAACCAATTACTGTGAAATTGATCCGGGTAAAGTGGATAAATATGGTATTCCAACCTTAAGATTTCATTACAAATGGTCTGATCATGAAATAAAGCAGGCTAAACACATGCAGGACACTTTTGAAGAACTTATCATCGAAATGGGAGGTATTCCGTTAGGCAATAAACCTGGTGCTGATACAAATTACGGCTTAGAGGCACCTGGAAAAATAATACATGAAATTGGTACAGTTCGTATGGGCGATAATCCAAATCGTTCCGCATTGAATAAATATCAGCAGGCACATGATGTTAAAAATTTATTCGTCGTTGATGCAGGTCCATTTGTTTCTCAGGGTGATAAAAACGTAACCTGGACTATCCTTGCGTCCTCTATGCGTACTTCTGAATACATCATTGATCAAGTTAAAGCTAATAAAATCTAATTGCCATGAAACGCAGAGATCTTATAAAAAATATAACGCTTACCTCGGTAGGACTTGCTACTGCACAGGTTTTACCCGCTCAAACAGAAAATGTAGCGGCCGGTAAGCCTAAAAAGCAGAAGTCTAATTATGGTAGAACACCCGATGAGATAAAAAGAGACGAGAAGCTTGCTTCAGAAACGTTTTTTACCCCAGGTGAAATGGCTGTTATTACCCGTTTATGTGATATTATCCTACCAGCTGAAGGATCTTCGCCCTCTGCCGTGCAAGTAGGCGTTCCCGCTTTCATTGAATTTATCGCTAAGGACATGCCTTATCAGCAAGTTCCCCTCAGAGGTGGTATCATGTGGTTAGAAAATTACTCGCGGAAGTTATTTGGAAAATCTTTTGTAGCTATTACCCCAGCGAATCAGATTACCATCGTTGATGCTATCGCTTATCCGGAATTAGCCACTCCCGCTGTTTCTGCAGGAGTCGCTTTCTTTAACCTTATGAGAGATTTGACATTAACAGGTTTTTACACCACAGAGGCCGGCTTTGAAGACCTAGGTTATGTAGGTAACAGACCCAATAACTGGGAAGGACCACCAGCTGAAGTACTAAAGAAATTTAATTTTTAATGGTATTTCAAATTGTGAGTTCCAATGCGTTCTTTTGATCATGTTTTAAATTTATGGGATGATCGTAAAGAGGCATCTTATAACGATAACCAAATAGATCTATTCCTTTACCGGTCTAATTTACTTGGTGCAGATTTAAGGATTACTAATTTTGGAGGGGGAAATACCTCCTGTAAAACAATAGAATCTGATCCATTAAGTGGTGAATTAAAAGAAGTTATGTGGATAAAGGGTTCCGGTGGAGATATCGGAACCCTTACCCGAAAGGGTATCGCTGGCTTGTTTACCGACCGCCTGCATTCGCTAAAAAAAATATATAAAGGGCTTCCCTTCGAGGATGAAATTGTTCCCTTATTGCAACATTGTCTCTACGACCTGAATAGTGCTGCGCCGTCCATTGATACACCACTGCATGGTCTTTTGCCTTTTCCTCATATAGATCACCTTCATCCGGATGCGCTCATTGCTATTGCAGCAGCGAAAGACGGGGAGGCTATTATGAAACAAATTTGGGGTGATTCAATAGCCTGGATTCCCTGGCAAAGACCTGGTTTTGATCTTGGATTACAACTTGAAAAGTGCTATAAGAATAATCCAGATATTAAAGGAATTATTCTGGGTAGCCATGGTCTATTTACCTGGGGAAATACCTCAAAGGAATGTTATTTCAATAGCCTGACAGTCATTGAGGAAGCCTCTATTTTTCTTGCAAAGGCTCAAGAGAAAAAGGGCTCTATTTTCGGAGGATTGAAATTAGAAAGTCCGCCAGAACCTCAAAGATTAAGTCAGGCGACTCAATTAATGCCAATATTGCGAGGGCTTTGTTCGGAAAAAAATCAAATGATAGGTCATTTTTCAGATGAACCTGCCGTGTTGAATTTTATAAACAGTCATGATTTAGAAAGACTTGCTCCTCTCGGTACTTCCTGCCCCGACCATTTTTTACGCACTAAAATAAAACCCCTGGTTTTATCTCTTGCTATCACTGAAGATTTATCAGACAGTGCAGCCATAAGAGAAATTATTAAACCAGCTTTCGAGCAATATAGAGCGGACTACGCCGAATATTATGAAGCCTGCAAAAGGGCTGATAGTCCCGCTATGAGAGATGCAAATCCAGTAGTTATAATCTATCCGGGCATTGGTATATTTACATTTGCCAAGGATAAGCAAACTGCCAGAGTTGCGTCAGAATTTTATCAAAATGCCATTAATGTGATGCGTGGAGCGGAAGCTATTTCAAGCTACACCGCTCTTCCAAGGCAAGAGGCTTTTAATATAGAATATTGGTTGTTAGAAGAGGCTAAACTACAACGTATGCCTGCTGAAAAACCTCTTTCGCGCCGTATTGCCCTTATTACAGGGGGTGGCGGAGGTATTGGAGGCGCTATTGCTAAGAAATTGGCTGCTGAAGGAGC
>JBMLQR010000325.1:0-9150 GCA_049241465.1 Saprospiraceae bacterium
AAATTTTGTAAATTTCTTTTTGGCCAAACCGATAATTAAAGCTTTGTCTCCACTCCAAATTTTACAGTTGAAATGCTTCGAATAAGCAATGTATTGAATATCATTTGGATCAATATCTTCAACTAGTTTTTCAGATTTTAACCAGGTAGATTGTGTAATTTGTTCTTCTGATATGAAAAGGATAGATTTATATATTTGAAATTCTGCTTCTTGAATTTCTTCAATGGTTAAACCTGATATCTTCATCAATTTACCGTAGTGTTTTTTGATTTCATACCTCAAAAATTCAGGGGCAATAAAATCAAATCGCATTCCTCCATTTATTAGAATATCGCCAATTTTTCCATTTGTATTCAAGATGGCGCTAAAAACTATATTAGCGTCAACAATAAACCTCATTCTAAAAATCTATCGCGATTCCTTTCCCACCAGGAAGTGTTTACTTCATCTGCAAGTTTATCAACATCAGATTGCTTTGCCTTGGTTTTTGATGTCGCTTCGAGGTACTTAATATAATCAATAAGTCTTTGAAGTCCGAAGCTATCAAGAGAAGATGAAACAGTTATTGTAATCTGATCCTTTGTATTTCGTTCGATAAGCATTCAATTCTATTTTATATCCAAATATAATAAAATACATAACAAGTTTCAATGTTTATGCCTTCCGGCGCATTGATAATGGTACATATAATGGATATAATTAATCCCATATCGTAAAAATAGATTCCTCCTTAATCTGGAGAAATTTGTTTCAAGTTTTTGCTTCAACGTTTTTAGGAGCATTTTTGCCAGGCCATAAAAGCATTATTTTCTTACAAAAAAATGATAAAATGTTGAATTTCAATTAAAATGTTTTTTTCTGAATACCTAGGTTAACTGCTAATTTCCTGCTATTTACCGGACAATTTACCAACTTATATATTCTACTGAACGGCTTTCCATCCCTCCTACTTGTCAGTTATCTTGCCATCTGCCAGCCTCATCTATACCATTTCTCCCGTTCCAAACTCCCATATAATTCCCTAATCCCATTTTCTAATGAAATAGTTGGTTTCCAGTTGATTAATTGTATCGCCTTACTGGAATCCAATAACTTTCGGGGCGTTCCGTCCGCTTTGGTTAAGTCAAATTGGATATCTCCTTCATAACCAATGATTCTTTTTATAAGTTGGGCCAGTTGACAGATGGATAGGTCGGCAATGGAACCAATATTTATGGGCGATACCTCATCATATTCCAGCATAAGGGTAAGCAGCGCTTCCGAAAGGTCATCTACATGAAGAAATTCTCTCCTTGGCGTTCCACTTCCCCAAAGTGATAACGTCGGACTGCCTTGCTTTTTTGCCTCGTGAATTTTACGAATTAAGGCTGGTAATACATGGCAGGTTTCCAGGTCGTAATGATCATTGGGACCATATAGATTAGGTGGCATGACGGTGATGAAATTACACCCGAAATCAAGCTTGTATGCCTGGCAAAGTTTTATACCTGCTATTTTGGCTATGGCATAATATTCATTGCTTGGTTCCAGGGCACCAGTTAATAACTCCGATTCCTTTATCGGTTGCGCGGCCAATCTGGGGTACAAACAACTTGATCCAAGAAAAAGGAGTTTTTTTACCCGGGATAAATATGCTGCTTGTATTACGTTAGTCTGTATTTGTAAATTATCATATATGAAGGCTGATCTGTAAGATAGATTTGCCTGAATGCCGCCCACTTTTGCCGCTGCAAGAAATACATATTCTGGCTTCTGTTGTTCGAAAAAATCGTTTACCGCCCGCTGATTCCTTATATCCAGTTGTGTTGAAGTTTGGTAAATAAGATTTTTATATCCCCGCATTTCAAGTTTTCTAACGATGGCTGAACCTACTAATCCTGTATGTCCGGCGATATAAATCTTGGATAGTATGTTCATTTCACAGTTTTTATTTGGAGTGTCACACTTTGTATATCTGATGTCACCATTTCGTGAACCAGGCTATCTACAGATGTTCTGGCTTCCCATTTGAGTTCCTCTTTCGCCTTTGTGGTGTCGCCTATTAACCACTCAATGTCGGTTGGGCGATAAAATTGAGGATCAATGGCGACAAGAAGACTATTTTTTTTAATAGGATATAAGGTGTTTTGCGAAGACAAACAGTATCCTTTTTCAGCGGTACCTGTACCTTCAAATTGTAATTTGATACCTATGATTTCAAATGATTTTTCAACAAATTCCCTAACGGAGGTGGAAATACCTGTGGCAATAACGTAATCGTCGGGCATGTTTTTCTGAAGCATCAGCCACATAGCTTCCACGTAGTCTTCCGCATGCCCCCAATCTCTTTTCGCATTCAAATTGCCTAAATACAGTGTTTTTTGACGTCCTAATCCTATTTTGGCCACTGCCAAAGTGATTTTTCTGGTGACAAATGATTCATCGCGTAAGGGGCTTTCATGATTAAATAAAATGCCATTGCAGGCAAATAAGCCATAAGAATTTCTGTAATTGGTGGTCATCCAATAGGCGAATAATTTGGAAATAGCATAAGGTGAAGTGGGATGAAAAGGGGTTGATTCTCCTTGAGGCGATTTGGTGGCGTTACCGAAAAGCTCGGAAGTGGAGGCTTGGTAAAATTTTGTCTTTTGGCAAAGGCCTGCTATTTTTATGGCCTCCAATAACCTCAATGTTCCCGTAGCATTTATATCGGCAGTATATTCCGGTTGGTCAAAACTGACTTGAACATGACTCATTGCAGCTAAATGATACACTTCGTCAGGTTGAATCTGCTGCACAAGTTTTATGAGCATGCCAGCATCTGCAAGGTCTCCAAAATGGGAGAAAAGATGAGTATTGCCGACAGCTGCTTCCCGTTGTATGGTATCCATTCTCACGTTATTCAAGCGGGAAGTTCTACGCTGCATTCCATGTACCTCATATCCTTTTGACAGTAATAATTTAGTCAAATAGGTACCGTCTTGTCCCGTTATTCCCGTTATTAAGGCTATTTTTTTAGTCATTTCAACATTTAATTTGTAATTTTTCATAATTTACGTGATTGAAAAGAATAACCTTAACTTTGTGAAAGTTAAAAACGGACAGTAATCTGAAAATGTAAAAGAGGGATGAACGATATATTAATAGAAACCGCCACGGCATTTGTAGAAAAACATTTCCTGGAAAATATACCGCCGAGTTATTTATATCATAATTTTAATCATGTTCAGGATGTGCTTTCTGCGGCAAAAAGGATTGTTTCTGTGGAGTGTCCGTCCGATGAAGAGCAAGAAGCTTTGCTCCTGTCCGCCCTTTTTCACGACACAGGATTTTCCGCGGGGGCAAAAGATCACGAGGAGCGATCTGTACAAATTTTTAGACAATTTGCAGCAAATTCCGTTGGGATAACTGATCAAGCCATTGAAAAGGTTGTACGTTTAATTTTATCTACAAAACCAAGTCATCAACCTACCGATTGGTTGGAAGGGGCTATGAGTGACGCCGATTTTGGACATCTGGGAAATGAAAATTACTGGGACAGGTCCAATAGATTGCGTCAGGAATGGTTGTTGACTGAAAATCAGTTTCAACCGGAAATTCAGTTCGTTCAGGCAGAATTGAATTTTATGGTTGCCCATAAGTATAACACGCCCTCTGCCCGTATTCTTTTCGATGAAGGGAAAGAGAAAAATATCAAATTCCTTTTAAAATATAAAAACACCATTTCACCGTCAGAAGAGGGAAAAGACAAAAAGAAAAATAACAAATCCAGAGAACCGGAGGTGAGTAGGGGCGTCGAAACGATGTTTAGAGCTACCTACAGAACCCACATAAATTTAAGTGCTATTGCCGACAATAAGGCAAATATTATGCTGAGTATTTCGGCCATTATCATTTCAATAGTGGTATCCAATTTGCTCCCTCAGCTTAAAATGAATCCCAGGTTAGCATTTCCCACTTTTCTGCTCCTGGCCGTTTGCTTGCTATCTTTGGTTTTTGCCATTCTATCGACGCGCCCTAAAGTGACGAGCGGAACAGTTACCGATGAGGACATAAAAGATAGAAAGGCTAATCTCCTTTTTTTTGGTAATTTCTATAATATGGAAATGGAGAAATTTCAGGAGGGTATGATGGAGATGATTCAGGATAATGATTTCTTGTATAACTCTATGACGAGAGATTTATATTTTTTAGGTAAAGTGTTGGCAGTCAAGTATAAATACCTAAGAATTTGTTACGCCGTTTTTATGTACGGCATCATAATCGCCCTTTCTGCCTTCGGCTACATATATATAACAGGCTGATTATTTAGATTTCCTGTTTCCGCTAATCGTTCTCTGCATCCGGGAATGAAAGCGATTTACGTCCTCTACCCTCAATTTTTCATGCTTTGTGCTTCTTCCCTGAACCCTTGCTCTCCATTTTTTGAAATTATTGGGATGCATTTCGCGGCGCATAATGGCAATAACATCTGCTTCAGCAACACCAAATTGCCTGAAAATGCCATCGAAAGATGTTCTGTCTTCCCAGGCCATTTCTACTATTCTGTCAATTACCTGGTCGTTTAAAGGTTCCATTTTATTAGAATATTGATGTAGAACAATAAATAGAGTATAAGGTAAAGAGTTTATAAAAATAAGATTTAATTAAAATATTTCTTTTAAAACGGGAAGCGATTTCAGTTCGGGAAAAAAATCAAGGTGAAATCTGTAATACCATATTATTTTGTCAATGAGATATAAACGCTGGTCCCGGGAAAGTTTTATAACGGAAATTTGCTGTAAAGGAATGTTCATAAACTGGTCTAAAAGTCTGCTCGGTTCCGCCTCCAGGTTATACTCCATAATCTCTTGAAAAGGTTCAAAATATCCTTCTTTTAGGTTTAAAGAACTATTGGATTCGGTCCATTCATTCACAGGAAAAAATCCCAGATGAGCGGTGAGGTGTAGTAAAAAATAGATGGTTACATTGGAAAATCCCTGGTTTGCCTGATCCAGGAACTGAAGATTAGCATCGATAAAATCATAAAGTTCTTTATTTGGCGCATTTTCCTTCACACTATGTCTTAAAACATCACCTAAAAACAATATTATAACGCCTTTTCGCAGGTCACTTTGAATACTGGTAAATAGCCTGTCAAATTTTATTTCTTTTATTTTTTGCAAATTTTTTCCGTCCTGAACCTCGATAATTAAATCAAGGGAAGAAAGGGGTTGTAAAAATATACCTTTTGAATGAACACCCCCTTTTCTGGCACCGGGGACAATGAAGGTTAAAAGACCGTTAGATTCTGTGAAAATATCGGTAATTACTTGGTGGTCACCGTATTTAAGCGTTCGGAAAACGTATCCTTTGGTTTTAATTATCATGGATGGCACACATTAGTTTACCAGCTACGCCATTCTTCATCTTCTATCGGAGCTTGTTTGTATTTCAGTTTGGTCTCCATTCGTTTTTTTTGCCTCTCTAAAACTAGCTGGGCTAAAGCAATGGATTGTTGTTCTGAAGGCGTATTTTGAAGCACAAAACGCAGGGATTCGTCAGTAATATCTAAGCGATAAAAAAGGCTCCACAACTGTTCCCGATCATGAACCATTAGGTGCTGAATCTGTTCAGATAACAAGTTCAGAAGTTCTTCCTCCGTGTATAAGTTGGTTTTTTGGGAAATAATATCCTTTTCATTCTTCAAAATAAGCGAAGAAAAAATATTATCTTCATGGATGAATGTTTTTTCAGACATTTAAGGAAGTATTCAGTGTAAAAAAAGAATAAATTTACAGAAAAATAATATATCATGGCTGCGATTACACTAAATGTTAATGGTAAGAAGCGCAAATTAGACATAGATCCCGAAATGCCTTTGCTATGGGCATTAAGAGATTCTGTGGGACTGACGGGTACGAAATATGGATGTGGTATTGGACAATGTGGTGCATGTACTGTTTTAGTCGAAGGTGAGCCTATGCGCTCCTGCTCTCTTCCCGTATCTGTCTTTGACGGAAAAAAAATTATAACAATTGAAGGTTTAAGTGAATCCGGCGATCATCCGGTGCAACAAGCCTGGCAAGAAGTAGATGTCCCTCAATGCGGGTATTGTCAAGCGGGTCAAATCATGACGACCGTTGCTCTTCTCGATAAAAATCCTTCTCCCTCTGATGCCGATATCGATGTTGCCTTAGCTGGAAATATATGCCGTTGTGGTACCTATAATAGAATTAGAAAAGCCGTACATATTGCGGCACAAAAAGCCCGATAATTATGAATAATCCTCAATTTTCAGTATCAAGAAGATCCTTTATTAAGGTTACAGCCGTAGCAGGCGGTGGATTATTATTAGGTTTTTCTTCCGCCAATGCCGCAGCCTCAATCTCGGGTTTAAATGAAGCATTGTCTTTCAATCCCTTTATTTTGATATCCCCTGACGGATTCATTACCATTTATTCGCCAAATCCTGAAGTGGGTCAAGGCGTTAAGACGGCTATGCCCTTGATTGTCGCGGAAGAGTTAGACGCTGACTGGTCAAAGGTTAAAGTGGAACAGGCTCCTTTAGATGGTAAAAAATATCAACGGCAGGTAGCCGGAGGAAGTGGCTCTTTGAAGGCTTCCTGGGCAACTTTGCGTCAGGCAGGTGCCACCGTAAGAATGATGATGCTGGCCGCAGCAGCGCAGAAATGGCAGGTTTCAGTAGATAGTCTGAGAACTGAAAATAGCCAGGTGCTGGGAAATAATCAAAAGGCTTCTTATGCCGAACTGGCAACAGAAGCGGTGAAACAAGCAGTGCCAACCAAAGTAGTACTTAAAAAACCAAGTGAATTCAGACTTTTAGGCAAATCTATTGCCAATGTAGATAATAAGGATATTTTTACGGGTAAAGCCATTTATGGTATTGATATCAAAAAGCCAGGAATGAAATACGCGGTGGTCGCAAGGCCTCCGGGATTTGGTCAAATACCTGATAAAATAAACGATGCCGCTGCCAAAGCTATCCCTGGAGTTTTCGGCGTTTACCCTTTTGATGACAAAATTGCTATCGTCGCCAATGATACCTGGACAGCATTAAAAGCCCGCAAGGCACTTGATGTTTCCTGGATTCAAAAGACGGCGGCCGAAAATACCGAACAGCACGATAAATGGTTGACCGACCTGTTAGCTCAAAAGCCGGCTAAGGCATTTCGGACTGATGGTGATGCAGAAACCGCTTTCAGTCAGGCCGATAAAATCATTGAAGCGTCCTTTAGCTGCCCTTTTCTACCTCATAATGCTATGGAGCCAATGAACTTCTATGCAGATGTTAAGGAAGGTTCAGCGGAATTAATCGGGCCATCACAAACACCTCAGCGTTCGCAAACAAAAGTAGCTGAAATATTAGGAATTCCCGTTGAAGCTGTTACCGTACAAATGACCAGAATGGGCGGTGGTTTCGGTAGAAGGTTAAGTTCAGATTTTGCAGAGGAAGCTGCAAAAATTTCCCGTTTAGCTAAAAGCCCGGTGAAAGTTCAATGGACGAGAGAAGACGATATGGCGGGTGGGGTTTACAGACCAGCCTGTAAATATACTTATCGCGCCGCTATTGATAAAAATGGTGACTTTTTAGGCTTTCACGTTAGAGGTGCTGGCTTAAACGTAGGTAATCCTACCCGTGAAAATAATTTCCCTGCGGGAGCCATTCAGCATCTTTTAATTGAAGGTCATAATAAAGAATCTAATGTTACTACGGGACCCTGGCGTGCACCCGTTCATAATTTTGTGGCTTTTGCCGAACAATGTTTCCTCGATGAAGTCGCATTTAATCTTAAGAAAGATCCCATTGACTTTAGAATGAATCTGTTGGATAAAGCTGCCTCAAATCCGGTAGGTAAGTTAGATTATGATATAAACAGGTTTAAAAAAACCATTCAATTAGTCCGTTCGGTTTCTGGTTGGGATAAGAAAAAAGAGGGCGTTTTTATGGGTTTTAGTGCTTATTTCTCCTTTAGCTCTTACGTTGCCATGGTCGCAGAGGTAGTCCTGGAAAATAATAAACCTGTAATAAAAAAAGTTTATTGTGCCGCCGATTGTGGTATTATAGTGAATAGAAGTGGTGCAGAGAACCAGATTGTTGGGGGTATTATCGACGGATTAGGGCATGCCCAATTCGGAAATATCGACATAAAAGAGGGGAAGTCCCAACAATCAAATTTTGATACCTACAGAATGATAAAGATAAATGAGTCTTTTCCAGTAGAAGTTCATTTTGTGGAAAATGAAATAGATCCGACCGGGTTGGGTGAGCCAGCTTTACCTCCTGCGGCTGCGGCCGTGGCAAATGCCTTTTTTGCAGCTACAGGAAACAGATTATACAACCAGCCTTTTACAGAGGCTAAAAAGAATTTAGGATGATTTTCTATTTCTCGGGTGAAACAGATTTAAAGTTTCTCTAAGGTAGCTGTTATCTAAATGGGTATATATTTCCGTTGTTAGGATCGACTCGTGTCCGAGCATTTCCTGGATAGCCCTTAAATCAGCTCCCCCCTCGAGTAAATGAGTAGCAAAAGAATGACGAAAAGTGTGTGGGCTTATCAATAATGATAGCCCCGCCTTTTCTGCTAAATCTTTTACTATCTGGTATATAAATATTCTGGTCAGTCGTTTTCCCCGCCTATTTAAAAATAAAATATCAGTTTCTGAAGCAGAAATCTTAGGTAAGTGATTTCTCCAGGTAGATAAATAGTCTTGAATATAACTAATAGCGTCCTCCCCAATAGGAACAATCCGCTCCTTGTCGCCCTTACCGATGACCCTCAAAAATCCTTCGTTTGGAAAATAATTACTTATTCTTGCGTCACACAATTCGCTGACCCTTAATCCTGAAGCATATAAAGTTTCTAAAATGGCTCTATTTCGGGTGCCTGTCGGTTCACTTAAATCAATTTGCTGAAAAAGTTTTTCAATGTCTGTAAAGGATATAACCTGTGGAATTTTCCTGTAGATTTTTGGACTTTCAATTAAGTCGGTTGGATTTGATTTAATTTTGTCTTCTAAAAGTAACCAGGCATAGAAGGTCTTAAGGGCGGAGGTGATCCTTGCCTGTGAAGCACTGGATTGTCTTAAATCAGTCAAGGTTCCAATGAATTCAGCTAGTTCTTGTAGTTTTGCGTCTTCTGGTTTTAAATGAGGGTAACAATTTTCTAG
>JBMLQR010000325.1:9250-25241 GCA_049241465.1 Saprospiraceae bacterium
CTAGTTCTTGTAGTTTTGCGTCTTCTGGTTTTAAATGAGGGTAACAATTTTCTAGAAAACTAAAGTATTTGTTTAAATCTTGTTTGTAATTTATATAGGTGTGATTTGATAATCCCCGTTCCAATAATAAATATGCTTTGAAGCGTTCAAACACCACTTTTTTTTCCATCGATAAGCCTTTTTGTAGATTTTTTTGTTTGAGTTAGTACCACATCTTAGAACAATAGCAAAGGTTCTTATGTTTTGACATTGTTTAATAGTAAAACTATCATGAAATATACGCCATTTAAACGATTATTAAGAATGCTGGAATTAGACCGGCAAGATATCATTTACGTTTATGTATATGCTGTTTTAGCGGGAATTATAACCTTAAGTTTACCTTTGGGTATTCAGGCGATTATTGGATTAATTGCTGGTGGAAGCGTATCGAGCGCCTTATTTATCTTGCTTGGCGTTGTCACATTAGGCGTTGCTTTAACAGGAGTTCTAAAGATAATGCAATTATCTGTGGTGGAAGTCATCCTCCAACGAATTTTTTTAAGATCAGCGCTGGATTTTAGTTTCAGGCTTCCACGATTTAAATTGGAAGGACTTACGAAAAAGTATCCGCCCGAATTAATGAATCGGTTTTTCGATACATTAACGCTTCAAAAAGGTATTCCTAAGATACTCATTGATTTTTCGAGTGCGTCCTTCCAGATTATAATAGGGTTACTACTCATTTCTTTTTATCATCCATTCTTTGTTTTTTTTAGCTTTATATTAATCGTCATTTTATTTTTAATATTCAGATTTACAGGGCCAATTGGATTCAAGACCAGTTTAATGGAGTCAAAGTACAAGTATGCGGTAGCGCATTGGCTGGAGGAAATTGCCAGATCTATGTACGATTTTAAAATTACGGCCAATAGAGCGAATCCCCTCATTACTACAGATAAATTAGCGTCGAAATATGTTGACAACAGGAAGGCGCATTTCAAGATTTTAATTACACAGTACAGCACGGTAGTTCTATTTGAAACTATTTTGACGGCTACTTTACTAACTTTAGGCGCCTATTTAGTTATCGAAAATCAGATTAATATTGGACAGTTTGTTGCGGCAGAAATTATTGTGATTTTGGTTATCGCTTCGGTGGAAAAATTGATTTTGACTATGGAAAGTGTTTACGATGTGCTAACGGCTATTCAAAAAATGGGGGAAATAATGGACTTGCCCTTAGAAAGAGAAGATGGAGAATTGCTTTATTTCCCACCCAACCAAATGGGTATTTCCTTGGAAGGAAGAGACTTATCCTTTTCTTACGAACCTGATGAACCACCGTCGTTGCGAGATGTAAACTTTAAAATTAATGCAGGGGAAAAAATTTGCCTTGCCGGGGATGCCAATGCGGGCAAAACGACACTTCTACATATTTTGTCCAATTTATATACAGATGTTAAAGGTCAGCTTTTATTTAATGGAATGCCCGTTGGCTCATTAAATATTAACACCATTCGGTGTAAGGTAGGGCATTTTTTAGCAGATGAAAATATTCAGGACGGTACGATTCTGGATAATATTTGTATGGGTAATAATGATGTTAATTTTGATAAAATCACCCCGGTGGCAGATGCGATAGGATTAACAGAAATTATTCAAAAAATGCCAAAGGGATATTTGACCCACTTAGTTTCAGAAGGCAGAAATATTTCGAAAAGTACAAAATCAAAGATTATTTTAGCGAGAAGCCTCATTTTCAATCCAGCGCTTTGGTTAGCGGAAGGGGAATTTATGTTTCTAAATCGAAGGGAACGCCATAAGGTATTCGATTTTATACTCACCTATTTAAAAGAAAAAACAGTGGTTATTTCAACAAGTGACCCCGTTGTAGCTGAAAAATGTGACCGCATAATACTTGTTAAGTCGGGTACCATATATGCGGCAGGATCATTCAGGGAATTAGAAAACGATTCTTATTTTAAGGAAATATTTTATTGATTTTCAAGAAATTATATCTATGTTAAACATTTCAAATAATAAACTTCCTCTTGAAACAATAAATTACCCGTTCTCTTCTTTGAAGAAGACGGAAACGTCTAATGCTAAGTTATTTTTTAGGGTCTGGACCTGGACATTTATTGTTTTTGGTATCTCTTTTTTATTTCTCCCCTGGACGCAAAATATTCAATCTGAGGGTAAAACAATCCCCCTTAATCCTTCCGATAGACCTCAAACGATTGATGCTACCATTTCAGGGAGAATCGAACAATGGTATGTAAAGGAAGGTGATCGGGTAAATAAAGGAGATACTATTTTGTTCCTTTCGGAGGTCAAATCTGATTATTTTGATCCGAATTTAGTCTCAAGGTCTAAAGCGCGAGTAGTAAATAAAGAGGGGAGTATTCAAGAGTATCTTTCTAAAATTCAGGCCTTAAACGATTTTCAACGGGCTATAGAAAGTGAAGTATTGCTTAAGCAACAAACCATAAAAAATAAAATTTACCAGATTACACTAAAAATTGATGCTGATAGTATTGACTTAAATAGGGTTAAACTTGATTTGCAAATTGCTAAAATACAGCTTGACAGAACGGTTTCTTTAAATGAAAAGGGAATTAAATCGGTAGCTGACATAGAAGAGAAAAAATTTAAAATTCAAGAGCTGGTAGCAAAACTGAATTCGGCTGAAAATAAACTGAATATTTCCAGAAATGAAAAGATAAATTTACAAGTGGATGAAAAGGCCATTCTAAATGATTTTATTCAAAAAACAAGCAAAATTGATTCTGATATAGCTGCGGCGCGCGCCTCCATTATGGACACAGAGTCGTATTTAGACAAACTAAGAAGTGAAGCATCCAATTATGAAATCAGGAATGGGTTTTATTATATAACAGCCCCTCAGGATTGTTTCATTACCAGAATATTAAAGCCAGGTTTAGGAGAAATTGTAAAGGAAAATGAATCGGTATTGACCATCTTGCCAGCTAGTTTTCCATTGGCTGTTGCGTTGTATATACGTCCCATGGATCTGCCTCTTATTGAAAAAAATCAAGAGGTCCGATTTGTTTTTGATGGTTGGCCTGCCATCGTTTTCTCTGGCTGGCCAGGAAACTCATTTGGTACGTTTGAGGGAAAAGTTGCAGCCATAGATAACGATATATCAGATAATGGACTGTACAGAATTATAGTGGCGGCAGACGAAAGTAAGAAAAAATGGCCAAAAGAACTTCGCCCAGGTTCGGGAGCCCAAGGTATTGCTCTTCTGGGGGATGTGCCTTTGTGGTACGAAATATGGAGAAAGTTAAATGGATTCCCTCCTGACTTTTATGGTTCGGGCATTGAAGGAGAGAAAGCAGAAAAAATTAAAGGTAAAGCGCCACTCAAATCAGTAAAATGAGGATGTTAATTTTTTTATTCTTTATTTGTTTTAGCGTAAACGGGATGGCTCAGGAGCCTCTTTCTATGAACCAATACCTTCGTTGGGTGGCCATGGAACACCCCGCGATTAAAGAAGCAAAACAAAGATGGCTGCAATCTCAAAATCTTTTGTTGATGGCCAGAGGAAATTTCGATCCTTCGTTGAACTTCGCCATGGATAGAAAAAAGTTTGACGGTAAAAATTATTATACTATTTCTGAAAATCAATTAACTATTCCTACCAGGTGGGGAATGAAATTTAAGGCTGGTTATGACTTCACTTCAGGTAGTTTCTTAAATCCACTCGATGTTAAACCATTAAATGGGCAGGCATTACTAGGTATAGATATTCCTCTGCTACAAGGCCTTCTTTTTGACGAATATAGGCTCATTTTAAGGGAAGCGGAACTAAATATGAATATTCAAAAAATAGGTTTGGAGCAGGTTGAAAATGATGTTTTGTTAGATGCCGCTAAAGCATATCTGGATTGGTACGTTTCTTATCAGCAGAGAGATGTGCAGAATCAAGCGTTGATACTGGCTAAGAATAGACTAAAAGACATGGTTACCAGTTTTTTAGAGGGAGATAAGCCAACCATAGACACTGTGGAGGTTTACGTGAATGTATTAACCAGAGAATCCTCTCTATTTGAAGTTACCCTTGATTATACGTTGGCTACCCAGGAAATGGGTAACTATTTATGGCAAAACGACCAACCGGTTAATCCCGAAAATTATTTCCCCCTTGCTACCAGTGAGTTGGATCCAATCTTAGAGAATAGCTCGCAAGAATGGATAGAAAAAACCTTGAACGGGAACCTCGATCTAATGATTTTAAGACTTACAGGTAACCAATATCAACTGGAACGAAAATGGGCCTTAGAACAATTTAAACCTAATTTGAATCTCCAGTTTAATGCTTTAGCCACTGGACGAAGTTTTAATCAAGAGTTTGATATAAGGTCGGATAATTTTTTATTAGAAAATAATTACAAACTTGGATTAACAGCAAGAATACCTATTTTATATAGAAAGGAACGCGGAAAATTACAGTTGATAGATAATAAAATGAAAGAATGGGAATACAAAACAATGGACAAGACGCAATACTGGATAACTAAAGCAAAGCAATATTTTAGTGCTTTTGAAGTGTTAGATGCTCAAGTTAGAAATCTTCAAAATCAAGCGAATCAGTTAAATGCATTGTTGGATGCGGAAAAAATTAAGTTTTCCGCGGGAGAGAGTTCTGTATTTTTATTAAATGCCAGAGAACAGAAGAATCTTGAGATAGCGATGAAATTCATAAAGATAAAAGGCGATTGGTTAAAAAGCTATTACACTTTATTATGGACATCGGGCGAACTGTCAAAATAAGTTATCTATCCATATACAATTTCTAAGTAATTGGTGTATTATGAGGGGTTAGCAAAGTGAATTTGATAATAAGCGTCTAATTCTTCATAAAAAGCAGCGCCATATTTTCTGATAATCGCCTCTTTAACAAATTGGAAAACGGGTATTTTAAGGTCTTTGCCAAGGGAGCAGGCGGCACTACAAATATTCCATTTCTCATAATTTAACCATTCATATCCAGCAATTTCATTTTTCACTCTAATGGGATAAAGATGGCACGAAATGGGTTTTATAAAATGCGTTGCTCCTGCCAGATAAGCTTTTTCAATGCCACATTGGGCGATACCCAATTCGCTGTAAGTTAAGTAGGCACAGGCTGCATTATTCAATAGAGGCGTGCCCCATTCATCTACCTGTTTGTAGTACGTATATTTCCCTTTTTTTTCAAGAACTTCTTGACCTTCAGCACTTAGAAAAGGCTTAATAGAGAGGTAGATATCATCGAGAATCTGCTTCTCCGCTTCTGAAATGGGCGCACCAAAATCGCCTTCCCAACAGCAGGCACCCTTGCACGCATTTAGGTTACAGACAAATTTTTCTGAAACAACCTCGTCACTAACTAAAATATCTCCAATAACAACCATTTTTTAGTGCGTTTATTTTATTTTAATGTCCCAAATGTAAGGGGAATTTGGTACATTTATCGCAAAAAGAACCTAACTGAATTTTAATGGATACCTTGAAACAAAAATTCTTCGAAAAAGCCACGGCACTTCGGGGAGAAATAAAAACCATCCTAAGTAATCACGGCGAAGAAAAGGTTGATGAAGTAACACTAAGTCAGGTATATGGCGGGGCAAGAGGGATTATATCAATGATATGGGAGCCTTCCTTGCTCGATCCTATGGAAGGAATTCGCTTTAGAGGCTTCAGTATTACAGAATTACGAGAAAAATTACCTAAAGGCGAAAATGGTACCGAACCTATGCCCGAAGGTCTCTTCTGGCTTTTACTTACTGGTGAAATTCCTGATAATTCTTCCGTTGAATGGTTATGCGAGGAATGGCGAAAAAGAGCGGTCGTACCAGATCATGTATTTAAAGTGCTGGATGCTTTGCCAACAGAAACGCATGCGATGACCCAATTTTCAATTGGTATAACGGCGCTTCAAACAGAAAGTATTTTTGCCAGGCGCTATGATGAAGGCATGCGCAAAGATGAATATTGGGATGCTGTTTACGAAGACACAATGAATCTGATAGCTTGTGTTCCCCAGATTGCCGCTTATATTTATAGGAAAAATTATCACGGCGGTGATTATATACTTCCTGATAACAACCTTGATTGGGCCGGCAGTTTTGCCCATCAGTTGGGCATTGAAGACCCTGCTTTTAAGTCTTTAATGAGATTATACCTCACTATTCATGCCGATCATGAAGGAGGTAATGCTTCCGCTCACACTACGCATTTGGTAGGTAGCACCTTGAGTGACCCTTATTTATCCCTCGCTGCGGGAATGAATGCATTGGCAGGCCCCCTTCACGGTCTGGCTAACCAGGAAGTTATCGGTTGGATTCTTGATATGCTTAAAGAGCTGGGGACAGAAGAACCTACCGAGGAAGAAATTATTGCCTATGTAAAAAAGACATTGGCTTCGGGTCAGGTCGTTCCAGGGTATGGTCATGCCGTATTAAGAAAACCAGATCCAAGATTCATTGCCCAAATGGAGTTTGCTCAAAGGAATATTTCCAATGATCCACTCGTAAATGTAGTGTGGAAAATTTATCGCGTGGTTCCTCCTATATTGGAAAGTTTAGGTAAAATAAAAAATCCATGGCCTAACGTCGATGCCCATTCAGGTGCTTTATTAGTTCATTATGGACTAAAAGAACATGGATTCTATACCGTTTTATTTGGTGTTTCCAGAGCTATCGGCGTTTTAGCTGCCCTTTGTTGGTCAAGAGCACTAAATTTCCCATTGGAAAGACCCAAATCGATCACTACAGAATGGGTAAAAGAGTTTTTAGCGAAAAAGTAATTAATAATTAACAAACCTTAGTAAAAATGATAGCATATCCTGATGATTTGTATTATACACGAGAACATGAGTGGATACGTGTAGAAGATAATATAGCCATGATAGGTATTACTGATTTCGCGCAAAGTGAGTTGGGCGATATAGTTTATGTCGAAGTAGAATCAGTAGGAGATACGCTCGAAAAAGAGGCTATTTTTGGAACGGTGGAAGCCGTGAAAACTACGTCTGATTTGTTTATGCCGGTAAGTGGGAAGGTGCTTGAGTTTAATACCGACCTCGATTCAACTAATGGTGATAATCCAGCATTGATAAATCAAGACCCTTATGAGTCAGGATGGATTATCAAAATAGAGATGACAAATCCCGAAGAATTGGAAGAACTTTTAAGTGCTGCGGACTATCAAAAATTGGTGCATTAATTATTTTTTTTGCTGAATACACCTTTTTTTTAAAAATGTTCATCTATCTTTAAACTATTCCTAGGAATAAATAATTTTTTACCGTCTTAAATTTGTTAGTATGGCTATTGAAGTATCAGGCACAATGGTCTTTTATTCACTCTTAGCGCTTACTTTACTCACTGTGGGTATCGTATTTGTAGCACGCTACTTAATGTCTAAGTTAAATGAAGGATCATTGAATGAAAAGTACAGCAAGCTGGCTGAGAAAGCAACCTCATCGAACCGCGCTAAATTCGTTGAAGCGGATGTGTTCAAGATGAGTGGTTCTTTTTTCAACTACGGCTTAGTTGTAGCACTTGGTATTACTGTTTTGGCTTTGGGTCTAACGGAATATGCTGAGAAGGTAGCCACTGGAGATAATTTCGTCATGATCGAAGAAGACATCGAGATGGAACCTCCACGTACTGCTGAACCTCCGCCTCCGCCACCACCTCCGCCACCACCAGTGATTCAGGAAGTTCCCGATGAGACTGTTCTGGAAGAAGATGAACCAGAATTTGTCGATCAGTCGGTTGAGGCAGACGAAGTTGTTGAGGCACCTGTTGTCAAAGCACCTCCACCACCACCTCCTCCGCCACCTCCACCACCAAAAGAAGATGAAGAAATCTTCATGGTTGTTGAGGATATGCCGCTTTTCCCTGGTTGTGATACAGAAAAAACAAAAGAGGACAAGAAAAAATGTTCAGACAGAAAAGTGTTTGAATTCGTTTTCAAAAATCTTAAGTATCCTGTTATTGCCAGAGAAAATGGTATCGAAGGCACCGCTGTAGTTCAATTTGTCGTCGATAGAGATGGCACCGTTAAGGACGTTTCTGTTCTTAAGGAAATTGGCGGTGGCTGCGGCGAGGAAGCATCTCGTGTGGTGAACACCATGAATGAGTCTGGAATTAAATGGACACCTGGTCGCCAAAGAGGTAGACCGGTAAAAGTTCAGTTCCGTCTTCCAGTAAGATTTAAACTTCAGTAATCGTTTATCTTTTGTTGAAGTTAAAAATGGTTGTTTTGCTTAGGTAGAACAACCATTTTTGTTTTTATAAAACATGTTTATCTCTATTGCGTTTTGTTATTTTAAGTCGATTAATTCCTTACCATGCCACAAAAATTAATTTTGTTCAGTTTACTGCTCGCTTTATTGGCCATTCCACTCCCTTCGTTTGGTCAAGATCAAAAGTTAGCTCAACAATATTTTGCCGATGGTGATTATGAAAGAGCGCTGGTTCTATTCAAAAAATTGGTAGAAACAACACAGGGTAATACCTATTTTATGGAAAGGTATGTAGATTGTTTGTTTCAGTTGAAGAGATATACAGAGGCCGAAAAGGTTTTAGTCAAAGAATTAAGAAAGAAAACTGCTGATCCTATTTTTAATATCTCCCTAGGTCAGGTCTATGATAAATTGGATAATGCCGACGCCGCTGCACAACAATTTCAGTTAGCGATCAATAGAATGAATCCCGAGCGCTTTTTTATCGTTAGAATTGGAAATACTTTCACCAACCTAAATCAATTGGATTGGGCTATTAAAACATACGAAAAAGGGGCCGTCATGCTAAATGATAAACTGGTTTTTTCCTACTATCTGGCAGACTTATTCAGGAGAAAAGGGGACGGGCCTAAAATGATTAATCAATACTTGAATGTGGTATCCAGTCAAGCAGATAGAATGGATAATATTCAAATGATTTTTCAACGATATTTGCTGAAGGAGGATTATAAGGAGCTCAAAAAGCAGATTTACGAACGCATTCAACTAGAACCCGATGCTATCGTGTACCCGGAATTACTTATCTGGTTGCTTTTACAAGAAAAGGATTTTTCAGGTGCTTTCCGTCAGGTGAAAGCGTTAGATAGAAAGTTAAAGGAAAATGGCACCCGCCTATTTCAATTTGCAAATATGGCGGCAAATGAAAATGACTATAATACAGCGATTGAAGCATTTGATTATATCGTTGAAGTGAAAGGGGTGAACTCTGGCTTTTATTTGGAGGCTAAAATTGAGGGGTTGCGTTGCAGGAGGAATAAGCTGATCGAGGAATCTAATCTGTCAACGGCCTTCGTGGCAGATCTTAAATCAAAGTATTTGTCCTTTATTAATGAATTGGGAAGAAATAGAAATACCGCTACCGTTCTCATTGATCTGGCTGAATTAGAAGCCTATTACTTAAATGATTTAAATAAAGCGATTGAATTATTAACAGAGGTCATCAACTTTCCATCGCTAAATCCTCGCATTCAAGCATCAGCAAAACTTGTTTTGGGAGATTATCAGTTGATGAATGGTGAAATATGGGAAGCAACCCTGTTATATTCTCAGGTTGATAAGGCTTTTCAAGATGATTTATTAGGGCAGGACGCCCGGTTTAGAAATGCCAGGTTGTCCTATTACACAGGTGATTTTACCTGGGCTCAATCTCAGTTTGATGTATTAAAGGCATCAACGTCAAAGTTTATCGCTAATGACGCACTAGATTTGTCTGTTTTTATATTAGATAATTTAGGACTTGATACCACTCCGGAACCTTTGAAAAATTATGCAAAAGCTGAACTACTCAGTTTTCAAAATCAAACTAAAGAGGCTTTTGCAGTTTTAGATAATATACTCAAAACTTATCCAGACCATAGTTTGGTGGACGATATCTGGTATTTGAAAGGTAATATATTCAGGAAGGAGAAAAAATTTGCAGAAGCCATTACTTTTTATGAAAAAACGATAGCGTCAGACCCAGAAAGTATTAGAATAGACAATGCTTTATTTGCCTTAGGAGAATTATACGAAAGTAAAGTAGTAGATAAGGAAAAAGCGCGCACTTGCTATGAGCGTATATTTATAGAGTTCACAGATAGTTTATATGCCGTTGAAGCCCGAAAAAGGTACAGATTATTGCGTGGAGATAAAATACAATAATAGTACACAAGTCAGTTGTACAATTTGAAAATAGTAAACGCTATTTTGCTTAGATGGAAAAAAGTAGCCTAAAAGGGTAGAAGGGGGAATAGACCAGGTATAAATGCGTTGGGTCTATCCTCATTTTCAGATCATTTATAGATAGCTTATATACTTTTAAAGCTGTAAAAATGTCGGTATAAAAATACAAAAGCAAATAAACATTTTCTTCTAAGTAAAATGTTTATTTGCTTTTGTAGCAAACGGCATTTGCGCAGATAAATAAAGTTATAATTACCTTAATAAGTTAGTTATGACTTTATCTATCTATGTCAAATATAAAAAGGATTATTTAGTATGTGTATCGTCAGAAACAGTCAGCTTGTGACGACCCTTTGCACGACGATTAGCAAGTACCCGGCGTCCATTTTTAGAACTCATACGGGAACGAAATCCATGTTTATTTACGCGTTTGCGTTTTGATGGTTGGTAAGTACGTTTCATTGCTGTTATTTTTAAGCAATATGCTCAATTAATTCAAAATGTTTGCAAAAGTATCATTTTTTTACAAGAAACAAAAATCTAAACAGTCATTATTTCTTTTTCCTTAATATCTAGTAGTTCGTCAATTTTTTTGATGTGTTTATCAGTGAGTTGCTGAACGGTTTCTTCCCGTTTTTTCCCTTCGTCTTCTGAAAAACCATCTTTAACAGCCTTCTTAATACCCTCCATGGCTTCTCTTCTGGAAGAGCGGGAGCTAACTTTAGCATCTTCGCCCAGAGCCTTCGCTTTTTTTACTAAATCGCGACGACGTTCTTCAGTAAGAGGGGGAAATGATAAACGCACCACTTCACCATCATTCATAGGAGTTACACCAAGATTTGCCTCAAAGATAGACCTTTCGATAGGTGCCAACATAGACTTTTCCCAAGGTTGGATGACGAGAGATCGTGCATCAGACGTTGAAATATTAGCTACTTGGTTCATGGGCGTCGGTGTTCCATAGTAGTTCACCAACAAATCTCTGACAATTGCTGGAGTAGCTTTGCCCGTTGTGATTTTCCCTAACTCTTTATTGAGGTGATCCAACGCTTTTTCCATGGCTTCTTCAGCCGTTTCCACTAAAAAATTTACTTCTTCCAACATAGCTGTATGGATTATTACCAGAATTAAAAATAATTTCTTTTTGCGCCGTTAGTCATTGGAAGATCCAAAGAAACGAAGAGCGAAATACAATAACATTACTAATGCAGAAAATGCAGCAGATACATAAGTCATGGCAGCCCACCATAATGCATCTTTAGCTCCTTCTTGTTCTGCCCCATGTGTGATACCGGAGTGATTTAACCACACCAGGGCTCTTTTGGAAGCATCAAATTCCACAGGCAAGGTGATTAAGCTAAATACTGCCGTTACTAAAAAGGTAAGCATGGTGATAAACAAAATGGTTTGATTGCCACCAGATCCAAATAAACCAAGGGCTAACATTAAAAGCCATTGTTGCAGTGATGAGGCAATATTTACTATGGGTACTACAGCTGAACGCATGGTTAACCAAGCATAAGCCTGGTTGTGTTGCACCGCATGACCGCATTCGTGTGCTGCAACGGCCGCAGCGGCAATGGTCCTTCCGTTAAATACATCGGGACTTAAATTCACAACTTTAGACATAGGATTATAATGATCCGTCAGCATGCCGTGTCCTTCTTCTATTCGAACATCATGAATACCGTAATACTTAAGCATATTTTCAGCTATTTCGCGCCCGGACAATCCGGAGCGAATACCGATTTGGCTGTAATGCCTGAATTTATTTTTTAATTTCTGGCTGATGATAAAACCAACCAATGATAACAAACCTGCTAAAATAAAATATCCCATGATTTGAATTTTTTAGGATTATAACGTAATTCCTTAAAATTTAGTTTACATTAAAGTCAAGATATACGGTCAAAACCGGTGTAGGGAATCAAGGCTTTAGGAATAATAATACCCTCGGCTGTTTGATTGTTTTCCAACAAAGCGGCTACAATACGGGCTAAAGCTAATGCACTTCCATTCAGGGTGTGTGCGAGTCTGGATTGTTTGCCGTCTTTGAATCTTAATTTTAACCTGTTACTTTGAAATGTTTCAAAGTTTGAAACAGAACTTACTTCCAGCCATCGTTTTTGAGCAGCAGAATACACCTCAAAATCATAAGTCAAAGCAGAGGCAAAAGACATATCGCCACCACATAAGCGCAATATTCTGTAAGGTAGTTCCAATTTAGCTAAAATTTGACTAACATGCTGAATCATTTGATCAAAAACCTGATAGGATTGATCTGGATGCGCAACTTGAACAATTTCAACCTTATCAAACTGGTGAACCCTATTTAGTCCTCTGACATGCGCGCCGTAGGAACCTGCTTCTCTTCTAAAACAAGGGGTGTAACCGCACATCTTCACTGGAAGTTTTGCAGTGTCCAGGATAACGTCACGTAAAATATTTGTTATAGGTACTTCAGCGGTTGGTATCAGGTAAAGGTCGTCTTTGGCTACATAATACATTTGCCCCTCTTTATCGGGGAGTTGTCCAGTGGCTGTGGCAGAAGCTTCATTTACCAATAATGGCGGCATAATCTCCTCATAACCGGCATTGACAGCTTCATCTAAAAAAAATTGAATGAGTGCGCGTTGTAGTTTTGCCCCTTTACCACGATAAACGGGAAATCCACTACCAGTAATTTTTACACCCAGTTCTAAATCGAAAAGGTTATACTTTTTAGCCAAATCCCAGTGGGGTAGCGCCTGTTCACTTAAAACAGGAAGTTCGGCTGTCCAGGATTGATATTCCTCATTATCGTCAGGTGTTTTGCCAGGAGGAACGCTGGCATGGGGAAGATTGGGAATCAAATAAAGCAACCCATCCAGGTCTTTTTCTATGTTCCCCAAAAGTACCTCCAGTTCGGCCGTTTTGTCTTTTAGCGCATTTACTTTGACTTTAATAGCTTCTGCACCCTCTTTATCGCCTTCTTTATATCGTTTTCCAACTTCATCAGAGAACTGATTTCGATCAGTAAGTAACTTCTCAAGTTCAGTTCGCCATTGTTTGCGCTGATCATCAAGCTGAAGAATTTCAGCTATTTTTTCAGCAGCATCGGGCACATTTTTCTTGCCAAGTCCTTCAATGACTTCTAACTGATTTTGACGGATAACGCTAATTTGCAACATAATTTTACTTCCCTTTTTCTCTTTAATGAACTTTAAAGAGTTTTTTTTGTCTATTTATTTGAAAAAATTTGACTCATTAAGTAAATTTTTTGCAAAGATAATACTTAGTGTAAAAAATTAATCTATTTTTGTCTCAATGTTTCCTTGTATGTAAAGGAAATCTAAAATTCACCCTGTTTTTTCCTTTCAATATAGATTAGCTTCTTTACACTAGCTTCTTCTTTAGGATATTTTTTTGGTAAAAATAAAATATCTTTCTCTTAGTGGGAAAGGAAAATTTCAGTTCTATTAATTATTCTATATGGTTCGACGAGCGAATCTCCTGTTTTCTTAAAGTTTTATTCATGCAATACGACATTGTCCAGCTCAATGAAATGTTGGTACCCGAGTTACGCGATTTAGCGGAAGAAATGCGAGTACCAGGATTCAAAAAATTAACCAAAAAAGAGTTAGTTTATAAAATTCTCGACCAGCAAGCCTTAGCAGGTGTTGCATCGGAAAAGGTTGTTAGTCCATTGGTAACTCCTCCTGTTAACCCAAAACCAGAACAATTTCGAATTGATTTTGATAAGGTGGAGGAAACGTCAGTTTCACAGTCAGTACCTCCTCCCGTTGTTATAAAGGATCAAGTATTTACTGTTGATAGCTCGCCTCCTCAGGAGGAATATCTTCCAAAGGAGGAGGAAAATCGCGAAGTTCCCAGAGAATTACAAAGAGTAAGAAGGGTTAATCCGACGCAGGAATCTTTACCCATTATTGATAATAAGCTGAACAGACGGGAATTTCCCAGCGTACGGCGAACTTCCCCAGGCAGGGAATCCAGTTCGGAGGGTAGTACCAATTTACCAGATAAAAGAGATTTTTCAAGCGCCAGAAGAAATGTAGAGAATAGTCCAGCCGAAAACAAATCGCTGGAAATTGAAAATGACGGTAGGAAGAATTTAGCCTCTAAAGAACTGTGGGACAAGCCGGGAGCAGCTGAAATTGCGCCTATTCCCGAAAATATGGAGGCTGAAAACAGAAGAATTCTCAGAAAAAGAAGAGAAGATGGTGAAGTGCAAAGAACACCTCCAGTACTCGTTCAAAGGCCAGCAGCTATACATAGAGATAATAGGGCACCCCTAAGAGATAATAGAAAGCCATTGGCAACGGATGCAAATATTCCAGAGTCACCTATGCAACAGCAGCCGGTAAACCCTCAACCTACACCTCCGCCGCCTCCGCCAGTCATCAAGTTCGAACCTGAATTAGACGGAATTATAGAGAGCGAAGGAAGTTTGGAGATGATGCCAGATGGTTATGGTTTCTTGCGTTCGTCAGATTATAATTATTTGTCCTCACCCGATGATGTTTATGTTTCTCCTTCTCAAATTAAACTGTTTGGTCTGAGAACAGGAGATACAATCAAAGGGACTTTAAGGCCACCTAAAGAAGGTGAAAAGTATTTTGCACTACTAAAGGTGTCCAAAATAAATGGAACCAATCCAGATAATATAAAAGAAAGAATTCCTTTTGATTATCTAACGCCCCTTTTTCCAACAGAGAAATTTAAGCTCACAGCTTCGTCTTCAGGAAAAGATATGGGTAATAGAATGATTGATTTGTTTACGCCAATTGGAAAAGGTCAGCGTGGTCTTATCGTCGCCCAACCAAAAACAGGTAAGACTTTCCTTTTGAAAGATTTGGCAAATGCTATCTCTAAAAATAATCCTGAATGCTATATTATAGTTCTTCTTATTGATGAACGCCCCGAAGAAGTTACCGATTTTAAAAGAAGCGTGAATGCTGAAGTTATTGCCTCCACTTTTGATGAACCCGCTGATAATCATGTTAGAGTAGCTAATTTGGTTTTAGAAAAAGCAAAGCGATTGGTGGAAAGTGGGCACGATGTAGTAATAATGCTCGATTCTATCACTCGTTTAGCAAGAGCCTACAATACTGTCGCCCCCGCAAGCGGAAAAGTTCTCTCGGGTGGGGTAGAGGCCAATGCTCTACATAAACCAAAGAAATTTTTCGGCGCAGCCAGAAATATCGAAGGTGGTGGATCTCTGACTATTTTAGCGACAGCCCTTATTGACACAGGTTCAAAAATGGATGGCGTTATCTTCGAAGAGTTTAAAGGTACCGGTAATATGGAACTTCAACTCGATAGAGGTCTGGCAAATAAACGGATGTTCCCTTCCATCGATCTTACAAAATCATCTACCAGACGAGAAGATTTGTTGTTAGACAAGGAAACGCTACAGAGAATGTTTATTCTGCGGAATCACCTGGCAGATATGAAGCCGGAAGAAGCAATGGATTTTCTTCGCAAACACATGGTTGGAACTAAATCAAATGATGAATTTCTTTCGTCTATGAACGGCTAATTTCGCGCTTAAAACAGAATAATTTGTTGGAAATGCAGTTTCTATAGAATAATTTCTTAAATTAAACCATTGTTAACCATGTCTAGATGTTTAAACCTACCCGTTTAGATCGGAATGAAAAAAAATGATGTTGTTTATACGTTTGAATATTGTCCTATTTGTTTGTCTCTTTGTTCATTTCAAACTAAGAGCTCAAGAAGCTACTTATGTGCCTAATGAGTTTTTAGTACAGTTCAATCCTGAGGTATCCGCATTGCAATGGTTTAACT
>JBMLQR010000326.1:0-1259 GCA_049241465.1 Saprospiraceae bacterium
ACAATAGCCGAATTAGCCAGCAACTGCGCGTAGCCTGTGGAATTACCATCGGCATCTGCCCATAAACTCACGTCGCCAGCGTTGGTGAAAATGGTATCGGAAGCACCAAGGTTAATTTTTCCGGTAGCTTTTAACAAAACATCAGCCCCTGCGGAATTAGTCCTTATATTATGATCTATAGCAAGATCCCCTCCATAAAAAGACACCGGACCAGCAGTCTGAACGGGGGCAGTCAGTGAAATATTTGCGGTATTTCCTGGTTTTCCAATGGTTAATCCACCAATGGATGTTGAAATATTGAAACCTCCAATCGGATAAGAAACAGGGCTGGTGAAACTAGCCGACGCAGGCCTGATTTCCAGTAATCCGGCACCAGAAAAACTACTACTTGCTGTGGCAGGAATATTATTTTCAAAAATAAGATTTCCTGCGTTTATCACGGTTGGTCCTGTATAGGTATTTGCGCCCGTCATAAGAAGCGGACTCTGACCCGATTTTATCAACGTACCTGAACCGGAAATTACTCCGCGATAGTTCGACGAATCACTTCGGTTAAACGTCAGGCGACCATAATTTACTATATTACCGGCTATTGAACCAGATGTGCCCCCATTTCCTATGGACAAGCTGCTATCTTTAGCAATCGTTATGATACCTGAATGCGTATTATTCCCCAATAGGGTTATCGGCGCGCCCACTTGTAAGATTTCCTCGGAACCACTCATATTTCCTGCTATGGTCAACGGAGTAGCTCGTTTGAAAATGACCAGACCGTTGTTTACCACGGCACCCGGGAAACTTGAACTTGTGTCCGTTATTTCCTGGGTACCTTTGGAAGTGAAACTATAGATGGGTGATGTACTACTTGTAACAGTATTACTTAATACGGTAGTATCCTGATAGGTGAGTGCACCGGTAAAATTCACTTTTCCTGACATATACACCTCGCTAATACCGTATCCTGTGCTCCCTGAAGTAATTGCCAACAGTTGAGTGGTACGATTTAATGTCATGTCTGTACCTAATATATTGCCTCCATGAAAAGCGGCACCCGTACCGTAAGGTATATTATTTATACTGATAGTAACATCGTTTCCAGCTTGTTGCAATTTGACGAAAACACATTTAGTAAATTGTCCATCATAATACTGAAATTGTAATGTTGCGGAATTATTTACCGCATCATACGATTTCACGTAAGCACCAGCAAGACCTGAAATATTAGCTCCCCCTGTTTTCGCACCTGTTATTCTGGTTAA
>JBMLQR010000327.1:0-3407 GCA_049241465.1 Saprospiraceae bacterium
TTTAATGATAGACTTACCGTCATGGTTGGAGGTAACTTAGATAATAACTTTTTTGGCGGCTCCTCAGAATCTACTACCTTTCTAGGTAATGATGTTGTCGTTGAATATGATCTGAGTAAAGATAAAAGTTTAAAATTTAGGGTATATCAAAAACTACAACCTGATTTTTCTGGTAGAAGATTACGTTTTGGCGCGGGTATAAGTTATAGAAAGGAATTTGAATCATTTGCAGATTTTTTAAGCAGTTTAAAGAAAAATGACTAATTTAATGCCTTAATCTTTAAATATTGGTTATGGCTAATTCAAATATGCTCGATTTTATTATCGTAGGAGCCGGTTCAGCCGGTTGTGTGCTTGCCAATAGACTCTCAGAAAATCCAACTTGTAACGTGCTGTTAGTAGAGGCTGGCTCGTCGATACAACCAATGAATGTTAAAATTCCTGCGGCCTATTCCAAATTACATTTTTCAAGTCATAATTGGAATTTTCATACCGTTCCTCAGAAAATGGTGAATAATAGGAAGATGTATCAGCCAAGGGGTAAATTAATGGGTGGTTCAAGTGCCATCAATTGCATGGCCTATATCAGAGGGAATGCGGAAGATTATAACGATTGGCAAAAATGGGGCAACGTTGGCTGGGGTTATAAAGATCTTTTGCCATATTTTAAAAAATCAGAGCAAAATAGGAATTTTGAAAATGAATACCATGGTGTTAACGGTCCACTTTCCATTTCTTATAACCGTTATGAAACTCCTTTAACTAAAGCTTTTATTGAGGCTAATGAAGAAATGGGTATTGCTCATAATCTTGATTTTAATGGGAAAGTTCAAGATGGAGCCGGTAAATTTCAATTTACTATCAAAGACGGTGTAAGACACTCAACGTATGAGTCTTTTGTAAAACCTATTTTAAATAGGCCAAATTTACGCATATTATCTAATGTACTCGTATCAGGCTTATGTTGGGAAAAGGATGCAGTGGTTGGTATAGATATTTTAAGTGGTAGTAATAATCAAATAAAGGAAGTAATTAAGGCAAAAGAAGTCATTCTTAGTGCCGGAGCATTCCAATCTCCTCAGATATTGATGTTATCAGGTATAGGAGAAAAAGATTATTTGAAGGATAAAGGTATAAGTTGCCGATTAGACCTGAAGGGAGTAGGGAAAAATTTGTCAGATCACTTATTTGTAAATCTTAATGTTTTGTGTAACCAGCGTATCACATACAATAATGTAGAGAGGATTCCTTGGGTTATCCCAAATATTATTAAATATCTGGTCTCTAATTCTGGACCACTTTCAGCCAGTCCACTCGCTGCTTGTTCTTTTCTCAGAACGCTTCCCGAATTGGACAGACCCGATTTACAATTTCATTTTGCTCCAGTAGCTGGTTTTGATATTCACGATTACCCCTCTCTTCCAAAAGATGAAGGTTTTACTATCTTGCCTACTTTGCTCAAACCTAAAAGTCGCGGATTTGTTGGTTTACAATCTGCAAATCCTAATGATGCACCCTTGATTGATCCTCAATATCTAAGCGACGCTGGGGGGGAAGATCTTAAAACTTTACTTAGAGGTGTCAAATGGGCTGAAGCTATGTTGCTATCTAATGCTTTTGAACCCTTTAGGAAAGGAAATTCCTTGAACAATCCCGGAATATTTAATAATGACGAGGAAAGGATTGAACATATATTAAATACCTGTGAAACAGTTTATCATCCTTGTGGAACCTGTAAAATGGGCACGGATGAAGATGCGGTTGTATCTCCTTTTTCACTCAGGGTTAACGGTGTGAAAGGACTAAGAGTTGTGGATGCATCGGTAATACCTGAAGTTACTTCAGGAAATACCAATGCACCCGTTATTGCTTTGGCCGAGAAAGCCTCAGACCTAATCAAAGGTAATGATTAATAATATTGGTAGAATGTATTAAACATTAAATCTGAAATGCATGATATCACCATCAAGCACGGTATATTCTTTTCCCTCTACAGACATTTTTCCAGCTTCTTTTACTTGAGCCTCAGACTTGTAATGTATGAAATCTGGATAATGAATAACTTCTGCTCTAATGAAGCCCTTTTCAAAATCGGAGTGAATTACACCAGCAGCCCCGGGAGCTTTCGTTCCTTTGGTAATAGTCCAGGCACGTACTTCCTTTTCCCCGGCAGTGAAATAAGTTACCAGGTTTAGTAATTGATAACTTTTACGGATTAATCTATTCACGCCGGGCTCTTCCAGTCCCATTGCTTCTAAAAATTCCTTTCTTTCCTCTACAGAATCCAACGCAGCTATATCGGCTTCGATGCCAGCACAAATAAGAATAATTTCCGCAGGTTCTCCTTCAATAGCTTTTTCAAAAGCTCTCGTCAGATTATTTCCATCGGGAAATGATTTTTCATCCACGTTACAAACATATAAAATAGGTTTGTCTGTTAAAAGCATCATTTCAACCAGGATAGCTTTACTTTCATCGTCAGTTTCAAAGTTGCGCGCAGGCTGACTATTTTCTAAATGTTTTAATAAAGCCGAACAATGCTCAACCGCTCTCACGTCTTCTTTATTACCACTCTTGGCTTGTTTTTTATATTTATCTAACCTTTTCTCAACGGTTTCAATGTCCTTAAGAATTAATTCTAAATCAATGATTTCCTTATCTCTGACGGGGTTAACACTTCCATCCACGTGAACAACATTATCGTCTTCAAAGCAACGAACTACATGCAAAATGGCATCTACTTCCCTAATATTACCCAGGAATTGGTTCCCAAGACCTTCGCCTTTACTTGCTCCTTTTATTAAACCGGCAATATCCACTATTTCAACATTGGTGGGAAGCACGTTTCTTGGATTGATCAGTGCTGCCAGTTGATCCAGTCTTTCATCGGGAACGACAATCATCCCAATATTAGGTTCCTTTGTTGCAAAAGGATAATTAGCTGCTAAAGCGCCAGCTGATGTCAGCGCATTAAACAAAGTTGATTTCCCAACATTGGGTAAACCTACAATACCACATTTCAAACCCATGTTATTTTTTTTAAGATGGCAAAGATAAAAAACCAAAATTCATTATTAGAAACTTATTTAAAAACTTAACTGTTTATTCTTATATAATTATATTTTTTACATGAATTATTTAGCTCACGCATTTTTGTCGGGTAGAGACCCGGATTTTTTGCTTGGAAATATTACTGCTGATATGTTAAAAGGTAATGTTCACAGAAGTCTGGCGGAAAAGGTTTCTGATGGCGTTATTCATCATAGGAAAATGGATGTTTTTACGGATAACCATCCGGATTTTCAAATTTGTTTACCCGTTTTGTACCCTTTACACGGTAAATATGCCGGGGTTGTCCTTGATATTCTTTTTGATTATTTTTTAGTCAAAAACTGGCATTGCTTTTC
>JBMLQR010000328.1:0-3997 GCA_049241465.1 Saprospiraceae bacterium
GCTACACCCGATACCCTGGGAGATGTGTGTGTTACTGTAGCTAATATTTGTGGTGAAACCAGTCAAAAGTGTTACCCCGTATTTTTAAAGAAAAACACACCCATTATAACTGCTCCCGCCGTTTGCGAAGGGGATGATGTCGCATTTTCCGTATCTCAGAATACCACCTATTCCTGGACAGGACCTAATAGTTTCACCTCGAACGTAAGAAATCCATTTTTATATAATGTACCTGTGACTTATAACAATGGAAAATATGTAGTAACTACCACCGATGCTTTTGGTTGCATTGGAAAAGACAGTATTTTGCTTAGTGTGAAAGGGAGACCTACCTTAACAGCATCTATAAGTAATGCTAACTGTGGTCAGTTTGACGGTGCCTTAAATATTACGGTAGCAAATGGAACTACCCCCTATTCATATCGTTGGTCCAGCGGAGCATTAACAGAAGATTTATCCTCTATAATGTGGGGAAATTATGGTTTATCTGTTACTGACGCGAATGGTTGTGCCACAGACACCATGTTTTCAGTAAATGATGTGCAAGGACCAACCATAACGCTGACAGAATCAAATGTTCTTTGTGCGGAAGGAACCTCTGGTGCTATATCGATTGCAAGTCCTTATAATGACGCAACTAATTATTCATTTTCATGGACAAATGGAAGTATAGCCAATTCACTGGCTTCTGTAGCATCGGGTAACTATGGCGTGGTAGTTACGGATAAAGCAACGGGTTGCCATGGTTCGGCAAATGTGTCAATCACAGAACCAGATAAATTAACGCTGGAATCAACCCAAACTAATATTGCCTGTGCAGGAAATACGGGAACCATAACTACTTCAGGTAAAGGTGGAACGGGAGCTTATACCTACACCTGGTCCAATAGTTTATCTTCAACTTCTAGTCAGACTTCTTTGGCAGCAGGTACCTATACGGTAACGCTAAGCGATGCGAATAATTGTCAGGTTATTCAACCCTTTACCATCACTTCTCCTTCAACCTTGGCTGCGACGGCTGACTCTGTAGAAGTTTTTTGTTTTGGAAGCAGCACAGGTAAAGTAAATCTGATGGTTACTGGAGGAATGACGCCTTATAAATATATTTGGAGTAATGGGGCGACAACGCAAAACATTCAAGGTCTTGCGGCAGGTACATATACAGTTACAATAACAGATGCCAATAACTGTTCTATAAATCTTTCTCAAGCGGTGACACAATTACCTGCCCTTTCCATAAGTGAAATTATCACCACAGTAGCATGTA
Organism: Saprospiraceae bacterium; assembly: GCA_049241465.1. Classification (GTDB taxonomy): domain Bacteria; phylum Bacteroidota; class Bacteroidia; order Chitinophagales; family Saprospiraceae; genus BJGN01. The sequence goes on from JBMLQR010000328.1 coordinate 1,268, forward strand.
ATGGTGGTAATAATGGAGCCATTAATATTACGGCTTCAGGGGGTAAAACACCCTATACTTATGCCTGGTCAAATGGAATTACAACAGAAGATGTATCTAATCTAACTGCTCAGGCTTACGTGGTGACGGTAACCGATGCTAACGGTTGTAGTGCTGTAAAAAGTATAACCGTTTCTGAGCCAGCAGCACTTTCGATAATATTATCTTCTACTACGAATGTTTCTTGTTATGGTGGTGCAAATGGAGCATTTAATATTTCAGTATCTGGGGGTACAAGTCCATTAATGTATAAATGGTCAACACAGTCTACATTTTCTGCCACAGAAGATATTTCAGGACTTTCAGCGGGTTCCTATTCCGTAACAGTGAAGGATGCCAATAATTGTGAGGCGACTTCAAATGCTCTTCCAATCACTGAACCCGCTGCTATTGTGGTTAATGCTACCCTGGCGCTTGATTCCTGCGGAACGGGAACAAAAGGTAAAATTGATTTGACAGTAGCGGGGGGATCACCTACTTATACTTATGCATGGTCTAAAAATGGAAGTGGTTACTCCGCTTCAACAGAAGATATTGCTTCCATTGGTGCCGGTACTTACTATCTCTCTTTGACCGATGCCAATAGCTGCGTTTATAAAGATACTTTTGAAATAACTGCTCCGGCAGCATTAGCTATCAGCAATTTAAATCCAACCAATCTTGCTTGTTTTAATATCGCAACAGGTAGTTTTTCTCCTACCATAACAGGGGGGATTACCCCTTATACCTATTTATGGTCGAACAATGCGACCACTAAAAACCTGAATAATCTTTCCGCTGGCTCATATTCTTTAACAGTGACCGATGCCTATCAATGTACCTCCACTTCAGGACCAACAACCTTAACAGAACCAGCCGTATTATCTATTTCAAACGCGGCTTTGACCCAGGTCAATTGTAATGGGGGGAGTAATGGTGCCATTGATTTGACTATAGCTGGCGGTACACCACTCAGTGGTAATTATATTTATACCTGGTCCAATGGGCAAACGACGCAAGATCTCACCGGCTTAAAAAAGGGAACCTTTTATGTGACGGTTTCTGATAATAATAATTGTAGCGTAGTAGGTGGTCCATACATCATCACTGATCCATCAGCATTTGATATCACCTCAACTATTCAAAATGTAACCTGTGCCGGAGGGACAAATGGTTCTATCAACCTGACAGTAACAGGTTCATCTGGTTCTTACGCTTATCTTTTAAATGGTAATGCAGCAACGCTCCCATTTAACAATCTGGATTCTGGAAATTATGTTATTCGCGTAGCTGACGCCAGTGTTTTAACTTGCTATACAGAACTTAAGGTCAATGTTTCTCAACCAGATAGTATAAAAGCGACAAAATTTGTTCAAAATATAAACTGTAATGGTATCAATGATGGTAGTATCTCCTTGCTTCCTTCTGGTGGTTCTGGTGGTACTTATTCTTATGCATGGTCAAATAGTGCAGGAAATACTTTTGCTTTAACAAGTCTTGCCCCCGGAAAATATGTGTTTACTGTCACAGACGCAAATGCCTGCGAGTTGAAAGATTCGGTGACCCTAACCGGGCCTTCTCCCTTAGTAGTTTCAGGCTCTACATCGGATGTTCTTTGTTACGGTCAATCCAATGGATCGATTACGCTGACTAATCCCTCTGGAGGTGTTTCACCTTATGGCTATTTCTGGAGCAATGGTGCATCTACTCAAAATTTATCTTCCTTATCTACCGGTTTTTATTCCGTCACCGTAACAGATGCTAATAATTGTAAGGATACCCTCGACTTTTCAATAACACAACCTGCTGCGCCGCTTACGGCTGATATTGCCGCTACCCCCGCAGGTTGTTTAACCAATGATGGTAAGCTGGTGGGCGTTGGTTTAGGTGGAACTGCTCCTTATTCCTATCTTTGGTCTAACAGTCTGGGGATAACTCAGGGCGTTGCTAACGTGCCATTGGGTAATTATAGTGTGACCATTACAGATGCTAATGGTTGTACTGCCATGGCCACAGATTCTATCATATTGATTTGCCCTGATCTGGAAGTACCCGATCCCGATGTTAATATAACTTTTGTTAATGTTCAGATAACCGGTTCTGTAGCTACGAATGACCAGGTACCTCCTGGTACAAATTATTTAAGGCCAATACCTAAATCCACAAATCCTCCAGGTGGTGTGCTTACCATTGACTCAATGGGTATTTATACCTTTGTTTCTCCTAATCCAGGTACCTACTATTATGAAATTGAAGTTTGTGTGCCTTTCACATTCGAGGGGTGCCAAACAACTTTGTTAAAGATTGACGTATTACCGCTAGATCCGGCCATTAAACTGGCACCGATTGCGAATCACGATGTGGCTTATACGGCAATAAACACGGCGGTTACGTTGAAGACCTTGTTAAATGACAGGGCGATGGAACCAGGATCTACCTTAACTGCTTCAACAGTTGATACGATCAGTGGACTGGGGTCGAGAAATGGTACGGTTACATTTAACAGTTCTACAGGAGATATTACGTTTACTCCTACGACTGGATTTACGGGCATTGAAACATATTACTATAAGGTATGTGATAACCAAACACCATCTTTATGTGACACAGCTACACAAACGATCTATGTATTGCCAACGACGCCACCAAATTCAACCCAGGCAAGTGACGATTATAACAGCACGCCAAGTGGAGTAGCGGTTACTGGTAATG
>JBMLQR010000328.1:4097-5294 GCA_049241465.1 Saprospiraceae bacterium
TGAATCCTGCCTCGCTGGATACCATCGCTGGATTGGGTTCAAGAAACGGAACGGTAACCTTCAACAGGACGACAGGGGATATTACCTTTACGCCAAAAGCTGGATTTACAGGTATTGAGACCTACCAATACAGGGTTTGTGATAATCAATCACCTGCACTATGTGACACTGCGATACAAACCATATATGTATTGCCAAATACACCACCAAATTCTACGCAGGCAGCAGATGACTACAGAACGTCATTCAGTGGCATTAACGTCACAGGTAGTGTGAAAACAAATGACATAGATCCAGAAGGTCATCCAACCGTGGTAACGGCACAAACTACCACTTTGCCTGGAAAGGGAACTTTGGTCTTGTTAACTGATGGAACGTATACCTTTACGCCGGTTCCAGGTTTCTTTGGTCCCGTTGCTTTCCCTTACACTATTTGTGATAATCAATCACCAGCTGCTTGTGCCAGAGCAACGCTTTACCTTTTAATAAAGCCTTTCTCACCCGATCCTGATGTTAATATTACCTATGTAAATGTTCCCATTACCGGCTCGGTTTCTACCAATGATGATGTTCCACCGGGTACTACCTATAAGAATCCTCTACCAAGAAATACGAATCCTCCGGGTGCTACCTTAGTGATACAACCCGATGGTACCTACACCTTTAGATCAGAAAATCCGGGGGTTTACTATTATGAAATTGAAGTTTGTGCACCGGGTCAAACCACAGGTTGCACTACAAGAACTTTAAAAATCACTGTTCTTCAAGTGGGTGAACTTGAAGTTAATCCGCCGATTGCTCAGATTGATATTGCCTATACGCTTAAAAATGCGCCTGTTGTGTTGAAAACAACAGCAAATGATACTACGGGCATGACGGGAAGAAGTCTGAACAGGGCCTCTATCACGCTCGTTACTTTACCTGCCAATGGGGTATCTTCGGTGAATACCACGACGGGTGACGTTACCTATACACCAAATAATAATTTTGTTGGCATAGAAAGATATACTTATAGAATATGTGATAATGGTACTCCATCCCCACTTTGTGATACAGCCATTCAGGAAATCTATATTTTTGATACCACCATTCCAAATACTACGCAGGCTGCGGACGATTATTATACTACCTACGGTGGAACCAAAGTGACGGGCTCTGTGATTACCAATGATAAGGATCCGGAAGGTCATCCAACGA
>JBMLQR010000329.1:0-1183 GCA_049241465.1 Saprospiraceae bacterium
ATTAGAGGAATTGTTCTTAACGAAAAGGTTAGACTCGATGGTCGTGGCCTAAAGGATATTCGTTCTATTTGGTGTGAAGTTGATTATTTACCTTCTACACATGGTTCTGCTATTTTTACCAGAGGTGAAACGCAATCGCTGACCTCTCTTACGCTGGGCACGAAGTCCGATGAAATGATGGTGGATGTTGCCTATGCTCTCGGATATGAAAAATTTATTCTGCATTATAATTTTCCTGGTTATTCAGTAGGTGAAGTAAAACCAAACAGAGGTCCGGGTAGAAGAGAAGTAGGTCATGCAAATCTCGCTCAACGTTCTTTGAGACAGGTGATGCCCGATGTTTTTCCCTATACTTTACGCATTGTTTCTGATATTTTAGAGTCTAATGGTTCTTCTTCGATGGCGACCGTTTGTGCAGGTACTCTGGCGCTTATGGATGCTGGGGTTCAAATTAAAGCACCGGTTTCAGGTATTGCGATGGGTCTAATTACAGATGGTTCGAATTATGCCATTTTATCAGATATTCTCGGTGACGAAGATGCTTTGGGTGATATGGACTTTAAAGTGACTGGTACCGATAAAGGTATTACCGCTTGTCAAATGGACATTAAGGTAGATGGTCTTCCTTATGAAGTTATGGAAAATGCGCTAATTCAAGCAAAAGAAGGTCGCATTCATATACTTGGGGAAATGTTAAAAACCATAGCTGCTCCAAGGGAAGATTATAAGCCTCATGCGCCTAGAATTGTTGAACTAACGATTGAAAAAGGTTTTATTGGTGCCGTAATTGGACCCGGTGGTAAGATCATCCAGGAAATTCAGGAACAAACGGGTACGCATATTTCTATTACCGAAGTAGGTGATAAGGGTATCGTAGCAGTGTCAAGTTCTGACAAGGCAGGTATTGAACTTGCTTTAGATAGAATACGCCGTATTACCTTTATGCCTGCAGAAGGTGATATTTTCGTCGGTGTTGTGAAAACAGTTATGCCGTATGGTGCTTTTGTTGACTTCCATGGTAAAAGTGGTCTTCTTCATGTATCTGAAATTTCACATAGTCGCATTGAAAATGTCGAGGACGTCCTAAAAGAAGGGGATGAAATCAAAGTTCAGATTGTTGAAATAGATAAGAAGACAGGTAAAATGAGATTGTCAAGAAAATCTATTATGCCTCGTCCAAATA
>JBMLQR010000330.1:0-1590 GCA_049241465.1 Saprospiraceae bacterium
AGTTGAATACCAATCCTTTCCTTTTTCTTTAAAGAATGAGCCAGGGATTTTTCGTTCAACAAGGCTGCACCCAGAAAAGTGAGCGCGCTATTTTTAATGAATTGTCTTCTGATCATACGAAACATTTTTATTTGAAGCCTTTAAATTAACAAAGAAAAATTCATTTTACTTAATTTATTTGATATTTTTAAGGGCTAAAAGAAAACCCTTTTAACGTAAACACCTAAAAACACCTTTTCTTGATGGTAGTAAATTATGATTTGAAGGCGCAAGACCTTGAAAAACAACTCCATACATTTTGGCAATTATCCGGGGATAAAATCATGTCGATAAAGGAATCTTTTGACCCTGCTTTGGGTACTCCTGTATTTACCGTTAACGGAAAATATGCGACGCGAGGATGGACAGAGTGGACACAGGGATTTCAATATGGCTCCTCTGTTTTACAATTCGATGCAACCCAGGAAATTCCTTTCCTAGACTACGGCAGATCGGAAACCCGCGATAGAATGGCGCCTCATATTAGTCATATTGGAGTCCATGACCATGGCTTCAATAACTTAAGTACCTATGGCAACTTATTAAGATTAATGCAAGAAGGTAAAATCCCCCACAATGAATGGGAAATGGATTTTTACAAATTAGCTTTAAAAATTTCAGGGGCTGTTCAGGCTTCAAGATGGACTTCGATTCCTCAGGGTGGGTTTATACATTCTTTTAATGGTGCACATTCCTTGTTTGTTGATACCATCAGATCATGCCGTATTTTAATGGTTTCTCATAAATTAGGTCATTTATTGCAAAGTGAGGGGGATGAGCGTATTTCCTTGTTAAAGAGGTCATTAGAACATATAAAAGCTACAGCTAAATATTCTGTTTTTTATGGAGAAGGAAGAGATCGCTACGACGAGTGGGGTAGAACGGCTCATGAAAGTGTGTTTAATGTGAAAGATGGTCAATTTAGATGCCCGAATTCGCAACAGGGTTATACTGGTTTTTCTACCTGGACAAGAGGATTAGCCTGGGCGATGCTAGGCTTTTCGGAGGAAATTGAATTGTTGATAGCTATGCCTGAAAGTGATTTTTCTGAGAAAAATGCTAAGGCAGAGATGCTTTCTATAATGTTTAAAGCAGCTAAAGCTACCTGCGATTTTTATATTAAAAATACCCCAGTATGCGGGATTCCTTATTGGGACACAGGTGCCCCTCAACTTCATAAATTAGGTGATTATCTATCGCGTCCCGCCGATCCTTTTAATAATATTGAACCCGTTGATAGTTCAGCCGCTGCTATTGGAGCGCAAGGATTATTAAGATTGGGTCAAATCTTGAAAAATAATGGGGAAGCAGAGTTAGGCACCAAATATTGGCAGGCAGGCTTAACTATCCTGAAAACTTTATTGTCAGAGCCTTATTTAAGTACCTCACCCGATCATCAGGGTTTACTTCTACATAGTATTTATCATCATCCAAATAATTGGGATTATATTCCGGAAGGTAAATCAGTTTCGTCGGGTGAATCATCACAATGGGGCGATTATCATTTTAGGGAAGTTATCCTTTATTTGCAAAAATGGATGAACAAAGAGG
>JBMLQR010000331.1:0-1394 GCA_049241465.1 Saprospiraceae bacterium
TTTTTAGGGTCTCCATTTAAAAGATTTTTCATCTATGGCTCTCATGGTACACAAAATACCGTCTAAATGGTCGTACTCATGCTGTAATAACTCTGATAAGTCATCTGCCATATTCCATTCCTGGGTTTGCCAATTTTCATCTAAATATTTTATTGTCAAATTTTTATGTCTTTTTACTTTGACCAAAAGGTTCGGAAAACTCATGCAGTCATCCCAAAGTTCAAACATTTCTTCGCTCAAATAGGTGAATTCAGGATTTATAAAAACGATTGGTTTGTCAATATTCATGTAAATCAATCGCTTCATAATGCCTAATTGTGGTGCAGCAATGGCTCGTCCGAAATTATATTTTTCTCTGATTTCCTGCATTACGTTGTGCAAGTCTGCTACCCAATCTTTAACTAAAGGTAATTCTGATGGCAAAACAGGTTTACAAACTTCGTAAAGTAAGGGATTGCCTAATTGTAATAAGTTTTCTAATCGTTTCATATATTTTCACAAATAAAAGTCAATTTAATAATTCATAAAGTTCCGATAAAACTAGGTACTTTTGAAAATTAAATAATTTTAATTATAAACTATGCCAGAAATTAAGAATAGAAACGCTGGGAACGGCATTGCTCTTGGTGCTTGTTTTGGTGTAGTTTTTGGAGCAGCTTATGGAACTATTTCTGGAGACATGGCAAAAGGTACAGGTTTAGGGTTATCAATAGGCGTTTTTATCGGAGCCATTTTCGATTTTGTGAAAAATAGAAAACAAAATAAAGTTGTTTAGGTATTTTAAACCCTAATTACCTGAAAAGTAATTAAAAGCGAAATTAAATCGTTAGTCAACGCCAAAAAAAATATTATGATAACCAAAAGATTTATTTTTTCCTGCCTTATTATTCTGATAACAGGCGCAATGTATTTTCATTTGCAAGCTCAACAAAAAAAAGGGACACCCCTTGCTAACTTTTCTGGCGAGTGGAAATCTAAAGAATCAATTAGTATGGGGGGGAATATTTATTGCGCTTATTCATTGGACGACCGAATGTCTTCTAAAACAATGAAAATAGCAAATCAGGCAAATTTTCTTACCATAGAAACAGCAAATTTGTCTGCTGGATTAGCTCTGAAAACCAGCCATGAAAAACTAATCCTCGATGGTAAAGAAAGTCAAGTTAATTATGGCCCGGGAATAGAAAAGAAGTTTACCGTAAAATGGTCCGCTGATGAACAAACTATGACGGTTAACTCAATTTCCTATCAGGGTCAAGTCATTCATTACGTGACTGAAGTCTGGAAGTTGAGCAGTGATGGTAAGTCTATTTCTGTTCAGGCGAATGCGAAATCAAACGTTTGGGATGAAGAGCGTTCCTGGAAGACCGAATTCGAAAAAACTAATTAGTTTT
>JBMLQR010000332.1:0-2821 GCA_049241465.1 Saprospiraceae bacterium
TCCAATGTGAAGGAAACTTTTTTGGTCTCACCCGCTTCAAGTTTCATTTCACTTAGATTCAATTTAATCTTATCCACTACATTTCTGATTTGTATACCAGCTGTATTTGGAATAACTGAACCATTCAAATCACCCATTTTGATACCAATGAAAGACGCATTATTAGCTTTTCCAACGAGGTTATTGAAATTTTTCACCTCAGGGAACGCCTCTTGCCATGGATTTGCCGGATTAGGGAACACATAATCTGATGGAATAAATCGCCAACTGCTATTATTTTCAAACTTGGTGTTGACACCTAATATCAATTTCCTCAATTGGATCATATCCAGCACGGTAATGGTCTTCGAATTATTGATATCGGCAGCTATCAACTTGTAAGGGCTATCTAATCTTCTGGAATCCAGAATATGCCTTTGCATAGTGACCAAATCGAAGGTAGATACTCCATTCAAATAATCCTTATCCAATGATGGTGTTACCGTATAATCCTTTTGAGCGGTAAGATTTGACAATTCGTATTTACCCGCGAGGGAAGTAGGTTTCATCATTTTCATTTCACCACTCAAATTCATTTCAGCTCCTTCAACTGGTGCTTTAGATTCAGTTTTCACTTCACCAGCGATAGAAGCCAATGATTCACAGAGCTTGTTATTATCGTTCACATTAATTAACACGGAACAATAGCTAACTTTTCCAGAACCAGAGGTAAAGTAAACTCTTGCAGGAATACCACCCAAATCATTACAATTCAGAATAAGGATAGAATCTGCTTTTCTTGGTACAAATCCTTGTTTAACATCAAATTCTCTGATGATGGAAACAAATCCACCCGGACTACAAGAACCTGTATTAAAGTCGCGATCTGTATCCTGAAGGAAATCAATCGCACGAATTCTGTGATATGGCTGACTATTATCATTTGTTGTTAAGGAAACCGTTAGGGTTTGAACACAAACAGGAGCTGGTGCTTCTGCTGCCGTTACAGTGAATGGAATCTGGCGGCTTGCATAGTTACCACAATCATCCCTGATTTCCACCTTCAAAATATAGTTACCTACTTCAACCTTTGATAATTTAACCTGGAAGGTACTATCCTTAGTTTGATATGCCCCTCTAACCAGATTATTTATTGGCAAGGAAAGTGGACTATTTGATGCATATAAAGTAGCTCTGTCAAAGGTAAGTACATTTGTTGCACAGGCATCCCATGCCTTAAATTTGAATGAAACATCCCCTTTACAATCATTTGTAGTAGAAGTATGTACACCACCATTTACATTGGCTTCGATGATTGGCGCCGTTTTGTCCACAACACTCAATACTTGTACATATTTCCAGGCAAAAGTCTGGTCACCTGCACAGGCTGTCGGATGTTGAGGAACGTAGGCACTTAATGGTACAGCTACTAAACTACTTCCAAAGGCACCACTTCTCATGGTAGTAGCTGTTGTGGATTTTTCAAATTGGTGAACCCACTTACGTCCCAGACCTGAGGCATCCATATTTCTTGGAATCACTCTGGCATAGTAACCAGGATCTGTATTTCCAGAGGTACAGTTAAATTCTGTTGGAACCTGGCACCAGTTGATAACGGTATAAGTTCTGTAAATCTGGTGGCAACCTGTACCTGCATCGAATCTGCTATCAGAAACATTGACCGCAAGAAGATCACAACCATCTTCATTATAACTTATTGTTTCAGCGGTCAGATTTCCACAATCAACCACCTGGTCAGCAGGAACTATCAGGCTATATTTATTATACCCTCTGATATGAATTACCTGAGAATCTTTCGCCACTACTTTCATTCCTTTAACCAACTTGGAAACTTCCCAGTGTCTGGTAATTCTACCAGCACCACAAGTCAGCGACTTCATGATAAAGTAATTCACTTCGCCAGAACAATCTAATCCTGTAATTAATGGCCAGCCAAATAATTCACCAGATTTTTTCTCATCTTCCAAGGCTTTAATGGACTCAAGATCCTGACAATCTATCCAATTTTTAGCTTTACTATTGTAAGAGGCAGATAGATCAGGTCGTTTTACCGTAGGGTTAACCTTGTCTTCCACCACAATTCTGGTCCAGCAATGGCTCCAGTTACTACCATTTATTCCACCTATATCACCACCCCATAGTTCAACCATCGGATCTTTTCCGAGATCACAGCAGTAGAATTCAACGTAGTTCATGAATTTAGGTGTGTAATAATTACCCGCTTCAGGCCCAGTGGTGATTAATTCGAAGTCTTTGAAATCAACGGTTCCATCATTATTTCCGTATCTGTCATATTCCATATTACCGAAATAGTACTTCTCAAGGCATGTTTTGTCAACTACCCTGCGGACATACATTTTTGACATGGTGCAGTTGTCATAAGAACCTTCATCGACATCTTCAACATAAACTTTGGCATAACCGCTACCCTTTCTGCCATCAACATACCAGTTGGAAGTAGCTTCATAAACCAGAGAAACTCTAATGCTGTCGTCACAAATCATGACAGGTGGCACTTTGTCCTCGATAACAAAATAGAGGGTATCCCTATTCTGCGTTCCACAACTTGCAGTATTTGCACCAATGATTATCCGGTGCTCACCAACTGGAATACCCATCATAACAGGCTCTCCAGCTATTCGTGGTATGGAGACATGGATGTTTGGTGTGTAATTATTAGTTCTTGTCCAGAATTTACCTCCACCTAATCTGGTTAGTTTTGATTCGAGGCTGTAGGTTAATGAAACTTCCGATCTACCTGAACAATGATCTGTCACAGCCCAGTTAAAGAGTGAACCTAAATCTCTTTCGGACGAACCGT
>JBMLQR010000333.1:0-1195 GCA_049241465.1 Saprospiraceae bacterium
CCGCATTCTTTACCAAATGCCTCAATAGTTTTATCATAACCATTCTGTTTATTTATTATTCCAATAGCATATTCAATTCTTAATCTATTACGCCAATCTATGTATTTTTCATTATTGATCTGATTGAAAAAATAAGTAATATGATGTATGGGTAAATCAATATCCTTTGCTAAACTATAGGTACTTGCGTCAGTATTTAAAAATTTATTGTCCATCTTCCAATTTTCAAGCAAGAGCCTTATTTTATCGATATAATCATCTTGTAAGGAAAAACCTTCGATTTCACTTTCTGGTAATACTTTATCTTCCTTTTCTTCCAATCCTGGTTTTTCCATAGGAATGCCATAAAGAATTTGGGGAAATAAGACTAGTCCAAGGGTTAAGACCAAAAATCCAATAAAAATGAGGGAGAATAAAATATTTCCCTCATTTTGAAAGGTAATCTTATCCTTCGCATTTAGAAACATTAGACCGATGGTAGAAAAGAAAACACCTAAGAAGGTTACGATAATGGCAAAAAAGAATAGCCAATTTTTAACAATTTTTACCTGATTTCCCTGTACTTTATAGGATACTCTCTTATAATTATTTTTAAAAATAAGGACCCAAATAGCTACAAGATAGAGGAAAAGATGAATCCCTTTAAGGGCATAATTAATTCTTAAGGTCAAAAAATTATTTAAATTGGAATAACTTAAAGTTTTCCAGGAATGGTTAATTATTTCATCTGCTGCTTTGTATTTTTCCTCCCAACTTGCCAAATTATAAGGCAATCTACCTATGAAAATAATAGCAAATAGTAAAAAATGTAACCCGTCAAATTTAGTGAACTTGGCATTATCTCTTAAAATAGATCGCACATAAAGAAAAGCGAGAGGACCAATAGCGTAAGCTGAAGCATTGATTGGAATACTCAAGATAAAAGCTATAACGGCTTTAGAATGGTTGAATAAATACTGATAATGAGATAATGTGACGAAATTAAAAGAGAACAAAAAAAGTCCTAAATAGATATTTGCAGATTTGTAACCCTTATTATAGACTAATAAGAAAGCAGAAAAAAATAAACCTATTCCACTTAACAACAGCATCTTAAATAAATTTTCCGGGAATAATATAAAATAATTGCCACTTCAAAGCTACTCATTTAAAATGGGCTTTAAATTATTTATTCAAAAATAGATTGATTCCAAAG
>JBMLQR010000334.1:0-2413 GCA_049241465.1 Saprospiraceae bacterium
TGGCTAAACCTAAAAGATCTGTAAACTGATCAGAACCAAGAAAATCACTTAAATAAGTGTTTTCTCTATAAGACGCTTTTCCCTTGAAAAAATAGGAAAAGAAAGAGGTAAAAACGAGCATGCTTAATCCGCCCAACTGAATCAGCAACAAAATAACCACATGACCAAAAAAGGTAAAACTTTTACCTGTGTCATTTATGGCTAAACCTGTTACACTTACTGCACTCGTTGCAGTAAAAGCGGCATCAATCCATGATATGCCTTGTGTAGTTGCCTTCGGCAATTTTAATAAAACAGTTCCAACAACAATGAGAAAAATGAAACTTCCCGCTAAAACAATTGACGGTTTGATATCCTTTTTTGAATAAAGACGATCGCTAAAAAGCCCGATTTCTATGGATAGTAATAATATTACATTGGTTATAAACAGGGCGGAGGAATTATTCATTGCACTAGTAAATCCAAACCCTTGAGTTAACAGATATCCTACGCTTACTAATGTTGAAAATGGAAGGATTCCCCTTAAAAAAGGCTTCCATTTATCTTTTTTAGGTAGTTTTAAAAAATCTGCAATTTCAAAGAAAAAGGATGCAATGATGATGCCAAAATAGGCCACCAGAATATAAGCATGAACCGAAGATGAGTGTTTGAAACCAACGTCCCAAAGCAACAAAAAGAGAGAAAAATATATTAAGTACGGGTGAAACTGGTTTCTCATGCTACCTATAAATTTGGACGGGACAAATGTATAGATAATATGATAAATAAAACAAGTAAATTAAAATAATCCTGAAGAACACCCATTTAAATCAGCGGGCAACACACTGCTTTTCAATCTTTCCCAAATAAGCACCGTTTTATTTTTCCTGTTCTCGAAATCAGTCAGTATTTTTTGCAAATCACCAAGCGCCATAGTTTGTGGATCTTTTGATATAAGAGCTTGATATTGCGTTATTAAATTGGTTAATTCTTCTTTATCTCTGGACAAATTATCGATAACTAATTCAGGAACCTGATGTGTTACTCTACCATTTTCGATATACTGATTCAAAAAATTAACAGTAGCATCCAAACAACTCAAAGTATGGTACAAGCCTTTTGACAAAGCCTTAAATTGATCATTTAACCTAAAAAAGGTAGATTTTTCTGAGGCTGCCAAACTTCCCAATGCCAGGGATTTACAAGATGCACACAATGGAAACTGCGAGGTAGCTTTTTCTAAAAAAGCATTTGCCTGTTCCTTTCCGGATACATTAATATTCGTGAGAAACTCCTTTTGAAAAAAAAGTTTTTCTATCATTTTACGCAATTCGTTCACCTTTTGAAAGGACGTAAGAGACTCAATTTCCTTGGGGAACCTACCTTGAATTTCGGACTGACTGAGACGATCTCTATAGAATGCCAGCAGTTCGATATCCTTATACAGCTGATCAGCAGATTTATTAGATAGCAAAGAATCTGTCTCATTTACGATTAAAAACCTACCAATTTCCCGAAACTTGAGGAGCATTTCAGCATTGAACCATAGATCAACTTCGGTTTGAACATTAGTATAAAGCTTACCGTACTTCTCTCTCAATTTTACGTCCTTAGTGGACAAACTTTTCAGCGAATTTGTTTTTAAAATACCTATGTTTCGGTAGCTATCAATTAACCGGGCAAAGGCAATCCAATCGGTATATTTTGTCTGAAGAGAGCCTTGAAATAAGTCGATTTGTCTTCTCAAATCAAGCGCCGCGGAAAAAACTTCTAAAAATTCACTTTCTACTTCTTTTTTAGTTTCATTTTGAATCAGTTTAAATTCCCTTGTTTTTTTATCAAAATAGGCTTTGTTAAATGCAAGGTCTGAATAATCGGTATTGTATTCTGACTTCGTTTGAACAATCAAAATATAAGGGGCTGTAGTTTTGGGTACCTTACTTTTAAAATCCTCTACCTTTCCCCCTTGAAACTGAGTGAAATACTTAGATTTCAGGGGCACATCAACGTCCCAATGAATTCTATACAGGGTTGCACCCACCACTTTTTCATCATAAAGATTTCCTAAATCTTTGGAGAGCAATTTAATATAAAACTCACTCACCATTTTGTGGGGATCGTCCAATTTTTCCATAGAACGAAGTCCTTTATCGACTTGAGGCATAATCTGGTTGGTCAGTGCCAAAAATGGACCTGACAAACCAACTTTTAGAAGACTGGTTGCCGTTTTACCCAGGTCAGCCGAAATTTCAGCTGTTTTTTGCCAAAAATCGCGCGCTTCATTACTTTTAATGGCTTCAAATTTAATTTTTGCCGTTATATCTCCTTTGTTTAGTACATCATCTGGTATATTTTCCAATACCCTGCCACCGTATTCGAGAAGTCGGGAGGAAATATTAGGATTCCTTGTATCGTGAATCATTAGAGGAATCGT
>JBMLQR010000335.1:0-3791 GCA_049241465.1 Saprospiraceae bacterium
TATACAGGTAGTTGCCGATTTTATTTCCATCGTCCAATTATTTTCAATTTTGTATTTGAGTTTTTGTCTCCTCTTGGATCAATAGCAATATTTCCCTTTACTTCGACTAAAATGGGTGTGCCTTCTTCTTTAATGCATAGGTCAATATTATTGTCATTATCATCAATGTCAGCAATAAGAAATGGATGAACCTTAATGGTGTCTGCATTTTGTATGATTGAAATGGTAAAAGAGGTAAGTTCACTTTTACCTAATTCTTTTCCATTCAGCGCTTTTACACCGCCTGCCCAAACTGTTCTGACAATTGTTTTTGTTTCAGTTTTTGGGCAATCGCAACCTGCCCCTTTTTCTATGAAAGGATAATCATTGGCTAACGAAAAATATTCAGCATAACTAATAAACGGACCATCTTTCAAAGGGGTTACCATTATCTTTTGCCCCTTTAAATTTTGGCCATCTCTCGTTTTTAAGTCGCCAATAATTTCAACTTCTTTAGGTTCATTATCTGGTGCATTTCCAAATTTACCAATAAGTAAAATGGTCCTTAATTCAAACGCTTCAATGGCAGGTTTAAAAGTGGCAAATGCAACATTTAACCTGTCGCCTTTTTGAGTAGTTATTTTAAATACCTGTTGATTTAAGGTAGCAGGGTCTATTTCGTGTGAAAAAACCAATGGCATTCCGTCTTTTCCCGGTGCTTTAGACCAAATACCCATTGATTTTAGGGGCATTGCATTATCCAATCCGAAAAAGGCAGAAAGAATGGTTGCTTTTCTTGATTTATTGATTTCCGGATTTTCTTTTGATAAAGTATAATCGGGAAGTTGTTTGCAACCCAATGTTAAAAAAAGAAGTATGTATAAGCTATTTTTCATTGGTCGGATAATATTTGCCTGCAAAAATATATTGATGATAACCTTGGCCTAAATTATCTCCTACAATATTGTAATAACATTCATTACCACCGCCAAAGGGTGAAATAATTAACGGCTCTTTCAGTATCATTTTTTTTAATGTCCAACCCCTTGGTAAGGTTACCGTTGTGTCAACTTTTCCATTTTCGGTTGCATGCATTACGTAATAATTTCCTTTATTATCAGATAATTGAAAAATACTATCGGTAA
Organism: Saprospiraceae bacterium; assembly: GCA_049241465.1. GTDB lineage: Bacteria > Bacteroidota > Bacteroidia > Chitinophagales > Saprospiraceae > BJGN01. The sequence continues at coordinate 1,125 of JBMLQR010000335.1, forward strand.
ATAATACCGTTTGACATTTTTGAATTGTCTTTATTACCAAATGTCCTTTTTCCGGTTTGAGCATATCCGTTTTACCTCCTACATAATCTACACAAATTGGTTTTGCTATTTCTACCCAGGAATAATTTTTATACTCACGCTCATTGATACATTCAGCGCCTTTACAATTTACATCGGTATTTGGAGAGCGATAAAATGCGGTTTGTTGAAAAAGCAAATGACGATTTATGTTTTTTTTGTAGGGAAAAGATGGTTCAAAATCTTCCCACTTGTCTATTGGAATTGGTTTTGTACCACCACTAATTACAACTATCAATTCTAATGTATTAATTAATTCTTTCGCAAAACCTATTTTTTTCCAGTTCAGTGTGTCAGGCAATTTTGATTTTTCTGTGGAAAAATGTAGTCCAGCTTCTTTTGCAGTTTTTATACCACAAGATTGAAAAATAAATAATATTAGAAATGTTGATAAATAAAAAATATGTTTAATAGCCATTTTTTTGTTTTTTAGAATTTGTAACCGATACCGATTCCATAATTAAATGTGAGTAATGTTGGGGATTTTGTTCTATAAATGGTTGTTCCATTTCCATAAGTGGTCTTCACAGCACTAAATGTTGGAAATGCGCCGAGTACATCAACATTGGATAGGAGAATAATTCGTTTATACAAATTACTTTTCAGCCCTATGCTGAACAGATAACTGTTAGTTAATTTATGTGAAGATTCTATAAAAGAAGTAGCTACAGTGACGGAATTGTTATTGAAATCAGCATTAATTTCAGGGGAATAAATATAGGCTAGACCAACCATTGCCTTGGGCATTATAGTCAATTTTTTGGAAACTGGAATTCGATAATAGGCACCGGCCATCAAAGTATATAATTTCCATTCTTTTGCAGATATGCTATAATCAAAAGACGGATGGGTCGTTTTGGCCATTGATGCTAATTCTCCTTCATCTAAAGGGTTTTTATGCATTCTGAACAATCCTGTAACGCCCCAAGGAGTATTATTAAAGTCTTTACCCCATAATACGTCTTTTTTTGTGCCATTTTTGGCAAAACCAGCATAAGCATTTTTAATATCCGTACTTTTAAAATTTTGTAGGGGAATACTTGAACCTGTGGATAAGGCAAAATAAGATGGTTTGTCTGTTGAAGTTGAATTTTCCTGAGAAAATACAGAAAAACACAACAGCCAAAAACAGAGTAAGGCTATCGTTTTTTTCATGATTTATTTTCTTTTGTCCAGTATATTTCTTTTTTTATTATTCCCTTTTTTGCCACAAATTTAATTCTGTTAACTTCCAGGTAGGCCTCGCAATTGGCACTTATATTTTTTTGAGGATTAGTCAAAACACCTATCCATTTGCCGTTGGTAAAGGTTAAATCTTTGAGGATAAAAACATTTTTATTGGATGGCTTTCCATTAAATGAAGATCCTGATTTAGTAATTTCAATAATAACGTCTCCTTCAGTTTTCCACTTACCTGAAAAATTATCATTGGATTTCTGAGCCACCAAAATGGTATTAAAACTGATGGCAACTAAAAGTAAAATTGATTTTTGCACCACTAAATTATTTGAAGTATATTGATGATGCAAAAATGTAATTTATAAAGGAGACAAAAATTAGCAAAAGATAATTTCACTATTTTTTTTGCGAAGCCAACCGCTTGCGGATACGACTAAGTGAAACAGGCGTTACGCCAATAAAAGAGGCAATATGTTTATCTGCAACTCTTTTAATTATTTCGGGTTTTTCTCTAATCAGTTTTTGGTATCGTTCCTCGGGCTTATCAAGTACAAAACTTTCTACCCGTTTTAAAGCCTCCAGTAACATTTTTTGGGCTAATCCCAATCTCGTTTTAATTAAGGAAATATTATTTTCACTTAATTTTTCTACCATATCAAAATCAATTTCCATTAATTCGCAATCTTCCAAAGCTTGCCAGGTCTGTCGGGTTGGTTGATTATCAAAAATACATTCGGGTATAGCAACTATTTGCCCTTCCCAACGAAAAAAAATCGTTTTTTCTTCACCGGATTTCGTCACAAAAAAATTTCTCAGGATACCTTTTTTAATGTAGAATATCTTTTTAAAAATCTTGCCTTCCGGTATATAAATTTCTGATGCTGCCATTACTTTGGGCGTTGCAAATTGAAGCAGTGGCAAATGGGTGTTATTTTCTATTGAATCTTCTATCATCTTAGGGTCTGTTAATGTTACATTATTTTCCTTTGTGAAGCCTATTAAATCATAAGCTGTATTGGTAAAGAAAAGTTGTGAAATAAAAGATTATAAAAATATTCTGCCCATGAAGTGTAATAAATTGCATCGTTTAATTTGAGGACATGATTTGAGTCTTTCAAATAGACTCGTTGTTGTGCTCCTTCACTTATATACTGTGAAAAGTCTATAGACTGAATCCATAAGGATTCCTTAGAAATGAAATCTTCTAATTTCTTTGTTTCTTGTTCTCTGATTTGCTTTGAGCTTTCAACTTTTGTACCTGATTACGTGCCATTTCCAAGGTAACAGGCGATTGCTTGGATAGTTGTTCCAAACTTAACGTGGCTCTTTCCTGAAATGATATTGTGTAGTTCATTTTTTAGTTGATTAGACATTAGGTTAAATATAAGACAAGTTGTGAAATTTTCAAAA
>JBMLQR010000336.1:0-2417 GCA_049241465.1 Saprospiraceae bacterium
CTTAAATTCAATCCATTTATCACTTTTACAATAAGAAGAAATAAGGTTTTCAAATAATAATGTGGGTGATTGCTTTATTTCTTTCAAAAAGAAAGAATCTCTTCCTTTACAGCCCCCATTATCGGTATAATCATAATAAATCCAGCGATCCGCAATACCCGCACCTATGGGTAACTGATATTTACCATTTAAAAGATCAATAACGCCTAAACCAGAAAACTTTCCTCCTATGGGATTTCCCTTTAGTTCAATCTTATCGGTGACAACACATAAATTACTTTTTAAATCCAGTATGGAAACAGGTGGAGAAGAATAAACATTTACATCTGTCTTGGATTCACTCTTACATTGATTTCCAGCGGTAGTTACTAATGTTAAAGGGTATGGACCATTAATTTTAGGTGGGAAATACTTGTAATCAATAATGTCACCCTTCACTATAGTGTCTAACAAAATATTTCCCGACTGGAATAATTGAATTTTAACGGGATTACCTGAAAGATTTGACCATTTCATACTCACAGTAGATTCGTTCCCCAAACAAACAGGTGTTGCAGTGAATCTGGATATATTGGGTTGTTCAATAACATTTAGCTCAAGAGAATCTGTAGAAGAACCACAGGCACTTACCCCTTCTACCTTTACGGTAAACTTACCGGTAATATTATATTTGACTTTACCAGGATTCAAACCAACAAAAGACGAAGGAATACCACCAGGGAAGGACCATTTAAGGGTTTCATAGGTTCCTGAGGTGGTTAAAGAGGGCGTAAACTCAATATTTGAACAAAATGGACTTAACTTAGCAAGAGAAAGACTAGGTTTCTGAATGATTTTTAACTCTGAAATGAGTTCGGCTGTACAATTTGCCCCTTTTGAAACAACGACTTTTAACGGATAATTTCCCACATTGGCGAAGGGTCTAAAGGACCAGATCAACGTATTTCCGGTAATAACGGTGTCAAAAAGAGGAGTACCAGACAAAGAAATGGAAATTTTTAATGCCTCGTTATCTTTATTGGACATAATTAATCTAAGGTCACTTTTATCTCCTATACAGACAGAGGAAACAGATAAAGATTCCATAATGGGTTTAGAAAATACCCTGACGGTAGTTGTATCAAAAACAGTTCCACAAATATTGGTAGCTTGAAGGGTAATACCAAACACGCCGGGACTGGAAAATCTTATTTTTCCCGGATCTAAACCATTAAGATTTGTAGCAGAACCACCATTAACTATCCATTTCACTGCTGAAAAAACACCATTTACTGAATATATAGGCGTAAACTCTTCATTTTCGCAAAGAGGAGAAACAGGAGCTAAAGCCACCGTCATAGGATCAGTAATTGAAAGTGAAACTGAATCCCGAAGGGTACAATAAGGATTTGAAGCATCAAAGTAAACGATTCCTTTTGTTTTATTTAGGAATAGGGAAGGATCTATCCTTCCCGTGGAGGAAATACCAAAACCTGACCAGGTTCCTGCAGGAGAAGCTGTTAACTGAACAGGTGCATCATTGGAGCAAAACGCCACCACTTTTTTTGATAATTTCAATGTATCTTTTGGAAATACTTGTATTCGAATGGTATGATGAAAAGTACCACATTGTCCATTAGTTTGTAAATCAATGGTCCCATTTTTTTTAAACAACGCTGGTTGGAAGGTACTTCCCTGGGCTGTAAAAGGACTTTCATTATTAACTTTCCAAATAAGAGAATTTATTCTTAGCTTGTCATAAGTAAAAAGCAACGATTCGGGAGAAACTAAACCCTCCTGACATAAATTTACCTCTGAATCAGTTTTAAAAAAAGGCGTTGATTTAAGAATAAAGGGCATAGAAATAGAATCGGCCCCACAACCATTTGAGGTTAACAACTTAATATTTATAGCACCCAGGCGTTTAAACCTTATCCATGTTGAATCGCCGGAAGGGAAGGAAAGGACAGACTCCCAGACGGAGGTATCTCCTGTAATTTTCCAAACACCATCAGAGGAGTTAGTTTGTTTATTTTTCAACCTCACTGATATTGGATAACAAAACTGTTGGGTATCAATAACAATATCGGCCTTGGGTTTTTCCAAAATGGTAATGACCTGTTTTACTGAATCAGCACCACAACTATTCCTGGAAGTTAATTCTACTTCATATTTCCCGGGTAAATCATAATCCAGATTAATATCTCTGATATTTGTGATACGAAAAGTAGAGTATCGCCAGGTATAAATTGCAGCATTGGAGAAACAAGTTTTATTTTGAAAACTAATTCTTGCTCCTACGCAGGCTGTGGTTGCAGAGGGGACAAATGCAGCCTTAGGTTTTAGCGCAATTTTAATAGGAAAAGATTGAACTTTTTGACTACAGGTAAATCCTTCATTGCATTGTTTGAATGCAGTTATACATACTGTTAACCTTA
>JBMLQR010000337.1:0-1583 GCA_049241465.1 Saprospiraceae bacterium
TGAAATTTATTTTTGACACCGGCCTGGCACTGCCCGATTCACTGACAAAATAACCAACCAGGGTTCTATTCCCCGAATGTCGGACGTCCAGCCAGGAGGGTACTTTTTTATCGCCCTTATCAACGGTTATATCCCAACGCCCTTCAATGGCAGGATCACCAAAAAGAAAGGTATTTCCATACACATGGCCCGAATAGGTTAATAAAATTATCCCTATCACAGCTAACTTAGTCATCATTTTGTTCATTGTTTCAATATGTTTTGTTACAATGAACAAATTAATTAAAATTATCGTTAATGATATACTTTTATTTCTTCAAATCATCGATTAATGTTTATTTATCATGATTTAAATGAATTTACATTGTTATAATTTTTATTTATTAAAATTATGAAATATATTCATTAATTACATAATTAATAATTTTAATAAAATCTAAACTTTATACTGGGAGTAATTATATATCCGCTTGAAATTTCAGGCGGATTTTTTTTGACAAGGTTGTCAATTTCAATGTCTGTTTCTTTACCTCCTACATTTGCATATAAAATAATAAAAATGCAAAACAAGACAACTTACTATCAATTCGTTTTAGATGCCAGCGGTTCTATGTCGAACTGCAGACACGAGACCCTTCAAAACTTAAATCTTCACTTAAAAACCATTCAAAATCTTCAAAAGGAATTCTCCGAACAAATTTTCAGGGTATCCTTAACCCTTTTTAACACCCGCTTACACCAAAAGTGGGCCTACAAATCACCACTCGATCTTGAACCCCTTACTTTAAAAGAATATTTACCAGAGGGAAGTACGGCATTACTGGACGCTATAGGCACACAAATTCACGAAATTCAGCATAAATTTGGAGAGCAGCTGGCCTCTGATGAGGCTACCACTGTCATGGTTATTTTAACAGATGGAGAGGAGAATTCCTCCAGATTCTATGATTTTCCCTTTATTTCCAAAACCATTAAAGAATTGGAAAAAACAGGAAAATGGACGTTCAGCTTTCTGGGTACTGATATAGACGCTTTTCACGTTGGAGAAATGTTAAACATCAAAAAGAGAAATACCATGCAATTTGATAAAATGGAAATGAATAAAACCTTCAGTCGGGTAGATAATAGCTTGATGAACTATTTTCATAACAAGCAAATTGGAAATTACGAACAGGATTTTTTACATGCAACAGACGAGAATATTTAACATAAACAAAAATAAACCAGTCATATTATGAACGTACATATCATCCGCGATGAACACTGCCCTCTGGCTGTGTATCAGAATGTCTTCGACAAATTAAGTAAATCTATTGGTATCATACATTTTGTTAAATCAAAGGATGACGCCTTAATTACAGATGACACAGATGATATGTTCGTTGAAAGGGAGAGGAAACCAATGAATAAAAACCATTTCCTCTCCTTTTCCCAATTATATGATATTTGCGAAAAGTATAGAAGAAAACACAGCATCGATAAGAATGATCACGTTTTTCTTCTGTCAGGTGCAAATAATTATCAGAATTGGTTCAGTAATATGGATCATGAGAGAAATAATTATTTTGTACAAGTAACAGAAT
>JBMLQR010000338.1:0-2639 GCA_049241465.1 Saprospiraceae bacterium
ACCTTCCAGTATTTCTGTGGAGATAATCTTACTCTGGCACCATTTGCCCCACCTCTTTTATCTGAACCTCTAAAAGTAGAAGCAGAAGCCCAGGCAGTTGACACTAGTTCTGACACAGAAAGACCACTTTGAAGCACTTTTTCCTTTAGTGCATCGATATCCTTTTGATCTACTAATTTATGAGTAACGGCAGGAATTGGATCTTGCCAAATCAGCACCTCAGCTGGAACTTCAGACCCAAGATATCTGGCACGTGGGCCCATATCACGGTGGGTTAATTTGAACCAGGCTCTGGCGAAAGCGTCAGCAAAAAGATCTGGATTTTCATAAAATTTCCTGGATACTTTCTCATACGCAGGATCAGCTTTCATAGCAATATCTGTGGTAAGCATGGTTGGAGCATGTCTTAGCGCAGGATCATGTGCGTCAGGAACTGTACCTGCACCTGCGCCACCTTTTGGTTTCCACTGATGGGCACCTGCGGGACTTTTTGTCAACTCCCAATCGAAACCGAATAGGTTTTCAAAATAATTATTACTCCATTTAGTAGGCGTAGTCGTCCAGGCACCTTCTAAACCACTGGTAATAGTATGAACGCCATGTCCTGTACCAAAAGAATTTTTCCATCCTAAAACTTGCTCTTCAATGCCTGCTGCTGCAGGTTCAGGACCAACATATTTAGAAGGATCTGCCGCACCGTGTGTCTTACCAAACGTATGACCACCCGCTATCAATGCTACTGTTTCTTCGTCATTCATAGCCATACGGCCAAAAGTTTCACGAATATCACGCGCGGAAGCCACTGGATCAGGATTGCCATTTGGGCCTTCCGGATTAACATAAATTAATCCCATTTGCACGGCAGCCAGAGGATTTTCCAACTCACGGTCGCCTGAATAACGATTATCAGCTAACCATTCTTTTTCAGCACCCCAATAAACATCCTCTTCAGGTTCCCAAACATCCGCTCTTCCCCCTGCAAAACCAAAAGTTTTGAAACCCATTGATTCCATGGCACAATTACCGGCGAGAATCATTAGATCTGCCCAGGATAGTTTATTTCCATATTTTTGTTTGATAGGCCAAAGTAATAATCTGGCTTTATCTAAATTAGCGTTGTCAGGCCAGCTGTTAAGAGGAGCAAAACGCTGGGTTCCCGTTCCTCCACCACCGCGACCGTCTGTTATCCTGTACGTTCCCGCACTATGCCAGGCCATACGGACAAAAAATGGGCCGTAATGACCATAATCGGCAGGCCACCAATCTTGTGAGGTAGTCATTAAATCATACAGGTCATTTTTAACCGCTGCTAAATCAAGAGTTTTAAATTCTTCAGCATAATTAAAATCTTCACCCATTGGATTGGACAAGGCTGAGTGCTGGCGTAAAATATTCAGTTTTAACTGATTTGGCCACCAATCACGATTTCCTGTTCCGCCACCTGCTGCTTTCTTAGGTGCAATACTACCTGTAAAAGGGCATTTTGCTTCACCATTTGATCCCGACGGATTCTGATGTTCGTTGTTTCCCATTGGTTTAATATAAAGTTTAAGCTTAAAAAATACAATTTGTTATGATAACAATCTTAAAAATGAATGGTTGAAAATAACCATAATTGAATGTAAATAAAAATAATTTGCGGTTCAATGATGAGTAAGGCATCTGATAAATCAAGATGGGCGCTGGATAAAAAGACTGCAAAAATGAGTAATTAATTATTTAAGTAAACCATAATACCGGCCCATCCAATACGCAAACAAAAAATAGGAGCCGTCTTCTTCCCTTGTGCCTCCCGATCCTGAATCCATCTGCCGCGGATTGTTATTCCATCGCCACACGTTACTTTCGGGCGTTGGCACCGGTTTTACTGCCTGATTTACATTAAACCTACCTGCCAGTAAATCGTGCTGCAAATCCCAGCGGTGACTGTTTTCCATTGTCCAGTTAATTAAATCGAGCGGGTATTGTTCAAGTTCTTCAATAACTACGTTTATATCGCAATCTTTTTTAAGCAACACACTGGCCATTAGATTCCAAACCGGCATACGATCGGGGCGGACAACTTTCCAAGTACGTTCAAGACTTTGAACATAAAGGGGGAAATTCTCCTCTTTTTCTGAATACCGGATAAGATTATAATAAGGTAAAAAGTTGAGAATATCGTCGGAATGACTTGTTTCAAAAGGCCCGTGAATTTTTGCCTGAACAGCATTTTTAGCGTAACCATGTTTTTCAATCAGTTCGATATAAGCTTTTTCAAACTTTTCTTTACCTGTAAAATGTATCGCCGTTTTCAGGTGAGAAAGGATTTGAAGCGAATTCAATCCTCGCTCAAACATCCAGTTTTTTGAGTGGTTGAGCGAGTCGGGATTCCATATTCCCCAGCGAGTGGGCTTTCCATCGAAATCAATCATGTGAAAATTATTATCCACAATATGAGTCACCATTCTATCTATCAGATTTTTAGCCCTTTCTTTTTGATTTTGGTCAGCAACAAAATCATGAAAAAGTGTAATAGAAAAGATATGTCCTACAATTTCGTCGGCGCTTGTATCGTCGAGCCACTGCCATTTTCCATCGGGTGAGGAGCGCCAGAATTTAGGGTGAGGCGAACGCGACTGTTTTACGCTGTCTGTCGC
>JBMLQR010000338.1:2739-4991 GCA_049241465.1 Saprospiraceae bacterium
CTGCTTTATCTGGCTTATTCCGTTAGACGTAGCAATCCAGACTGTTGTGGAATCAAAAGGCAGAATATCATTCACTTTATTATCTGGAAGCCACCGTTTTCCATTATAGTAATGCCATGCCGAATCTTTTTTAATGGCACCCTTGTCGGTTCCAAACCAAAGAGAACCATCTGCTGGCGCGATGACTTTTACAGGTCCGTAAGGTAGTCCATCGGCAGCGCGTAACACCCAGTGGTTACCGGTTTCAGAAATACATCCCACTGAATAAGGCGTGCTCAGCAAAATTTCAGTACCCTCCTTTTGTTGCCGAAGGGTAAAATAAGTACGTCCATTTCCAGGGTCCATCATGGTTTCATCCATGTTTACCCATTTGCCCGACGAACGCCGCCAAAGCCCATTGTTTGTAGCAACCCAAAGTTGATTTTGTGCATCAGAGGTAATCGAATTTACCCTAACCTTTATTTCAAGCTGAATGTTCCATTGGCCGTTCCAGATGAGCAAACCGCCGGTAGTTCCTACATTCAGAGTTTTCTCGTCTTCCCAAAACAAACATAAAATGGTGTCGTTTTTTGATGATTCCGGCAATGTGAGTTTTTCGCCAGAATTTTCTTTTTGAATAAAGTTGGTGCTAGCCAGCCAGACATTGCCCTGTTTGTCAATGTTTGCCGTCCTCCAATCTGTCCCATTTGGCTTACCGCTCCACTGACCGTTGCGGTAGCGAAAAACACCATCTGTGGTAACTGCAATCACACTTTGATTTGCTAAAAAAAGTTTGATAACGGTTTTTCCTGCTTCGGGAGGAAGTATAATTTCAGTTTTTATGTCTTGTAAATACTTTTGTTCACCCGTTTGTCCATTCAATTTGAGCATCGGACTAATAATGAAACTTCCAAACATTAAGAAACTTACCCAATAATTCATATTAAACTATTTTTATAGTTCATTCCAAAATCAATTATACCGGCTCATCCAGTAGGATACCGTTTAAAATTTAAGTGGCATTTGCAATGATGTTCCACCTGTTAATATAGTCATTTCGTAACACATTCCATGCACTAACAATCCCTTTTTCAAAAAACGGGCGAATCTTTCGAGAGCTCCTGATGAAGTTGTTGTTCCTGGGCCTTCCTTAATCAAATTAAATTAAAACTGATTATCAACAAAAGTAATTCCAGTAGAGCAGGAACACTTGTGCCGCCATAGTACCTGTTTCCCCCCTGCTTTTTTGGTGCAATACAACCTAAAACAGGGTATGTTGCTTCGTTGACTGAACCCGATGGATTCATATATTCTCTGTTTACCAAATAATTACACAGTTTAAACTAAAAAAATTTAATATTTTACCCTGACAATCTTAAAAATCAATGTTTGAAAATTACCCTAAGTAATTAAATATTTTTCCATTCAAAAAAAACCAAATTGACATAAAATAAAAATAGATTTGCGGCTCAATTGGTTTCCGTTCAAGCGGAATTAAAAGGGAATCCTGTTTAAATCAGGAGCTATCCCCGTAGCTGTAAATTTTGATATACTGTAACAAGTATATAAGAAATAGACGATACACCACTGTTTTTCAAATGGGAAGGTGTCTATTTTAAAATGAGCCAGAAGACCTGCCTTTTGAAAAAGCGTTCAAGCTTTCGGGAGAAAGGCTGCTGGTGTTGTTTACCTCTGAAGGGAGGTATATTTCATTTGTTGTATTATCCGGGAGCTCATTGTGTCATCTTAAATTTCATTACAATGAGTAAAAAAATGTTTGGTTTTTTAACCGCCTTATCTATTCCTTTTGTTGTCTTTTCACAACTTGACTCGCTCACCTCTGTCCTTTTTGATCCCGTTATCGTAACGGCTAATAAAACGGAACAAAAACAAAGTACAACGGGGAAAATAATAACTATTATTTCAAAAGAACAGCTGGAAAAAAATGCTGGTAAAACCGTAATGCAAATTTTAAATGAGCAGGCAGGTCTCATTGTTAACGGTGCCCTCAATAATCCTGGCAGTGCGCAAACCGTTTTTCTCCGAGGTGCATCGAGCGGAAGAACATTGATTCTCATAGACGGAATTCCTATGAATGACCCCTCCATGATTAACAATGAATTTAATCTTAATCTTCTCTCTGTGAATGAAATAGAGCGGATTGAAATTTGTAAGGGAGCTCAGGGTACGCTCTATGGGAGTGATGCTTTGGGCGGTGTAATTAATCTAATCACTACCAAAAATGATATAGATAAACTCGTTCACCTGAACGC
>JBMLQR010000338.1:5091-6242 GCA_049241465.1 Saprospiraceae bacterium
CCTTTTTCTGACGCGAGAAATTTTTTCTCTGAAGATCAGGCGCTCTTTGCAGGCGCTGGATTTACCTATAAAAAAAGTAAGTTTTCCCTTACTGGAAATTATCAAAAGGTAAATAATAATAGATATTACGATAAAGATTTTAGTGCTGGTAGTCCCCTATTTTCTACTCATTCTCTGAACGGATATTCGGATTATACGGAGTTGTTTGGTAACGTCAAAATTTCAAAAAACGTAACCGCCATAATGGGTGGTGAACTGCGTACTTCTTCTATGAACAGTTTATACCTGTCTGTCAGCACTTTTGGCCCGTTCCAAAATGAATTTAGGGATTCACGTATTTCCCAATATTCCGTTTACGGTTCTATCCTTTACTCCTCTGATAAAAATCCGTTTCAACTTGAAATAGGCGGTAGGTTTAATAAACATTCCATTTATGGCGTAAATTCTACTTTTACGCTCAATCCTTCCTTTCGATATAATGATTATTGGATGATTATGGGAAGTATTTCTTCTGCATATAAAGTACCCAGTATCTATCAATTATATGATTTTTATGCTGGAAATCTGGATTTAAAACCAGAGGAAGCTATAAATGTCGAGGTGGGCGTTCAATATAAATCTGCCCAATCATTTTTTAGAGGTGTCTTTTTTTCAAGGCAGATAACTTCCGGAATAGACTATAATTTCGTGGACTTTAAGTATTTCAATTTTGTGGAACAACGAGTAAATGGTCTTGAACTTGAATCGAATCTTGATGTAACTAAATCACTTCATTTAAATATGAATTACACCTATTTAAGTGGACAGGAATTGACCCAAAACAGGGAAACAAACAAAGAATCCATTACTTATCCGTATTTATTGCGCAGACCGGCACATTCGTTGAACTTAACCTTAAATTATGAGATATCCACTAAGCTATTTGTGAGCATAAGCAGCAAAACTTTGAGTGCACGATATGACATAGGAGGTTATGAACAGGCAGATGTAGTGCTACAGCCATACACAATATTCAATGGATATGGGTCATATAAAATGAGTGATAAAGTTTCCTTTTTCATTGATGCTCAGAATTTGTTCAATAAAAAATTCTTTGATATTTACGGATACCAAAGCATTCCGTTCATGATTTCTGGAGGAATAAATCTAAA
>JBMLQR010000339.1:0-3700 GCA_049241465.1 Saprospiraceae bacterium
TGTGTCTGTTTGGAATTTCGTAGTAGTACAACCAAAATATTAACCAAACAAAGCCGATGGCACCAGTTATGATAAAGGCTTCTTGCCAGCCATACAAAGCAAGAATAGTAGGGACTAAAATGGGAGCAAAAACGGCACCAATATTGGCGCCCGAGTTAAAAATCCCTGTAGCTAAGGCTCTTTCCTTTTTTGGAAACCACTCGGCAACCGTTTTAATAGCAGCGGGAAAATTACCTGATTCACCCAATCCAAGGGCTGCTCTGGCGACACCAAATCCAAAGGTTGTCTTTACTACTCCATGTAAGCAAGCGGCAATACTCCAAAAAATAATGGAGATACTGAAGCCCATTTTAGTACCTATTTTATCAATAATTCTGCCAAATACAAGTAATCCCAGGGCATAAGCAGCTGTAAACGCCATGACAATATTGGCATAATCCTTTTCTGACCATCCAAATTCCACCTCGAGCGTAGGTTTCAACAAACCAATAACCTGACGGTCTATGTAATTAATGGTAGTTGCAAAGAAAAGGAGAGCAACGACTATCCAACGTTGATTTCCAATAGGTGATTTACTCATATTCTCAAAATTTAAAGTTCAATTAATTATCGGGAAACGCGGCCTGAACCGTCCCCTTTCATAAGATTTTTTACTTCATCTACGGTGACCAGATTAAAATCGCCATAAATGGTGTGTTTTAAACAAGAGGCAGCTACAGCAAAATTTAGTGCCTGCTGATCATCCTCGGGATAGGTTAACAGACCGCAAATCAGACCTCCCATAAAGGAATCACCACCCCCTACTCTATCTACAATATGGGTAATATCATATTGGGGTGAAAAGAACATTTGTTCGCCATTAAACAGGGTACCTGCCCAGGTATTATGATTCGCATTAATAGAACCTCTTAAGGTAATGATTACCTTTTTCGCTCTTGGAAATCTCTTTACTAACTGACGGCAAACTGATTCATAAGCTGCAGCTTCCACGTGGCCTGCTGTCACATCGACTCCTTCTGGTTGAATATGAAAAACCTTTTCAGCATCCTCCTCATTTCCCAAAATGACATCACAACCCTCCACCAATTCAGGCATTACTTCACTGGCAGACTTCCCATATTTCCATAAATTTTTCCTGAAATTCAAATCTGTAGAAACGGTGACACCCAGTTTATTTGCCATTTTAATACCCTCCAAACAGGCAGCGGCGGCCCCTTCAGAAAGTGCAGGGGTAATTCCCGTCCAATGAAACCAATTGGCATCTTTAAAAATAGCTTCCCAATTGAGCATACCTGGCTGAATATCAGCTATAGCGGAACCGGCACGATCATAGACAACTTTACTTGCGCGGGCCACAGCGCCCGTTTCCAGGAAATAGATGCCCACTCTCTCACCACCCCTTAAAATATCTTGCGTCTGAACATTATATTTCCTTAAGTTTTGAATAGCCCAGTCGCCAATATCATTCTTGGGTAATCGGGAAACGAAAGAAGCTGGAATACCGTAATTTGCCAAAGAAACGGCAACATTCGCCTCTCCACCACCAAAAGTTGCCTCCAGCTGGGAAGATTGAGAAAACCGAAGATACCCCGGAGATGCTAATCTGAGCATAATTTCACCGAAAGTCACTACTTTTTTCATAACTTATAATTTATTTATTTGGGTTATTAATACTAATCGATAAATCGTTGAATGGCATATTCTGTGCCTCTCAATTCAGCTAAACCGCGCAAACGACCAATGGCAGAATATCCAGGATAGGTTGTTTTCTTCAAATCATCCAGCATTTGATGCCCATGGTCAGGTCTCATAGGAATGGAAACATTTCGATGGCGCATCCAGTGAACAATCTCTGTTATTACCTCATACATATCCACATCACCCTCTAAATGATTGTCTTCAAAAAAGTCGCCATTGTCATTTCGGGTGGTGCTTCGAAGATGGATGAAATGAATTCTTTCTCCAAATTCTTTTACCATTTCCGGTAAATTATTATCTGCTCTTACACCATAAGATCCTGTACAAAAACACAATCCATTTTCCTTTGCCGGAACTGCCTGTATCATATCCCTGATATCATCTGCACAGCTCATGATTCTGGGTAAACCCAGTAAATTAAAAGGCGGATCATCCGGATGAATAGCCATAACCACCCCACATTCCTGAGCAACGGGAATAATTTCTTTTAGAAAATGCTGCAGATTTGCCTTTAATTTTTGGCTGTCAATGTTGGCATAAGTATCAAGGGCAGCCTGAAACTGCTCCAGAGTAAAACTTTCCTCACTGCCAGGAAGACCTTTTAGCATATTACTTTCCAAAAGAACCTTTTCTTCAGAAGACATATTGTTAAACCTCTCCGTAGCCCTTTGTATTTCCTCCTGGCTGTAATCTGCAGTAGCTCCGATTCTCTTCAATATAAATAAATCAAAAGCAACAAAAGCGGCCCTTTCATACAATAAAGCTAAAGAACCATCGGGCTGTTTGAAAACTAAATCGGTTCTTGTCCAATCTAAAATAGGCATAAAATTATAAGTAATCACCCGAACATCGCAAGCTGCTAAGTTACTCATAGATTCCTTATAATTTTTTATATAATCCTCAAAACCAGCACTCTGTGTTTTAATTGCCTCGTTAACGGGAAGACTTTCTACCACATCCCAGGTTAATCCAGCAGCTTCAATGATTTCTTTTCTGATAAGGATTTCCTCCTTTGTCCATACGGCGCCATTGGGAATATGGTGAAGCGCGCTAACAACACCCGTACAGCCCGATTGACGAATGTCGGAAAGCGAAACAGGATCATTTGGTCCATACCAACGCATAGTTGGTATCATCGTTTTTTTATTTGGCGAAAGCCCCGTAAACATAGATATATGATTAAATTGTTAAATTAAACGCCACTGGAGGACATAAAACCACCATCAACCCTAACATTTGTGCCTGTAACAAACTTTGAGGCATCGCTGAGAAGCCATATCAGTGCACCATTTAATTCATTTGGACTTCCAAATCTTTTAAATGGGGTTTGCTTTATGATAGATTGTCCGCGTGGAGTTAGCGAACCATCAGGCTGGGTAAGCAATGCTCTGTTTTGATCCGTTAGAAAAAACCCAGGCACTAAGGCATTCACTCTTATCTTGTCACCGTGACGATTAGCTACTTCTATGGCAAACCATTTTGTGTAGGCATCAATCGCTGACTTGGCCATACTGTAACCCAGTACTTTGGTTAATGGTCTTACGGTACTCACCGAGGAAATATTCACAATACTTCCCGTTTCTTCTTTAACTAGTTCGGCACCAAAAATCTGAGTAGGCAAAAGGGTTCCCCAAACATTTAAATCGAGCGCTTTTTTCATTCCGCTCATGCTGAGAGAAAATATATCGGCCTCGGGTTGTAATACTGCCTCGGGAACATTGCCTCCTGCAGCATTTACTAAGCCACTTATTTTTCCAAAACGGTGTAAAATCAAATCCTTTGCACGTTTCAATGAATCTTCGTCCATGACATCAGCCTGCGCAAAAAAAGCAATGCCTCCTTTTGCTTCAATATCCTTTACTGCCAATAGGCCTTTAGGTTCATCTCGTCCTAAAATAACTACGTTTCCTCCCGCCAGTGCTATGGCTTCACTAAAGGATTTTCCAAGGATTCCATAACCTCCCGTTACAATTATTACTTTATCTTTTAAAGAAAAAGATTC
>JBMLQR010000339.1:3800-5778 GCA_049241465.1 Saprospiraceae bacterium
TATTGATTTGCCTTGTACTTAAATCTAAAAAAGAGTAATAACGCACTGGCGCTTAAGGCGACAATAAAACCTACCCAAAGACCATAAACCTCCCATTTAAGATTGAAGGCTAAAAAATAACCAACGGGTAAACCCACTATCCAGTAAGCCACCAACACAATGAGCGTCGGAATTTTCATATCCTGTACGCCTCTCAGAAGACCAATTCCTACCGCTTGGGTCGAGTCAGAAATTTGAAAAACACCCGCCAATATCATCAGTCCAGTTGCATATTTTAAAACCTCCATTTCATCATTGAAAAGTTTAGGCAGGCCACTTCTTCCTATGAAAAGGATAACGGCACAAATCACTCCATACACTACTGCCATGGAAAAATTACTGTAGCCAATTTTCCTGACCTGCTCTGTATTTCCCTGACCTCTTGCATTAGCTACCCTAATACTGCCCGCCGAGCTAATGCCCAAAGACACCATATACGTAATTGCGGCCATATTTAAGGCAATCTGGTGCGCAGCTTGTTGCACATAACCCAACCATCCTGACATTACTCCTGATACGGCAAATGCTCCGGCTTCCATCCCATATTGAACAGCACTGGGTATGCCCACTCTGAGTATTTCTTTAATACCAGAAATTTTTAATGAAAAAGCATGCCTAACATCCTGTAAATATGGCTTATAGGCCGATTTATAAATGATTAATATGATGATGACAATAAATAATAAAACTCTGGAAATAAAAGTAGCTAATCCCGCCCCTTCAAGTTCCATTCTGGGAAATCCAAATTTTCCAAAAATGAAGAGGTAATTCAGGAATCCATTCACAGGCAAAGAGGCTAAAGAAAGATACATTGGCCATTTTGTCTCTCCTAATCCATCAGAAAACTGCTTTAACACCATAAATAAAATCATGGGCAACATGCTCCAGGTCATCCACCTTAAATAGGTGTCCGATAATTCCACCACTATTTTATCCTGACCCATATTATTTAGCAGAAAATGTTGGGAATACTCAATGCCAACGGCTAAAAATATCATCATAAAAAAAGCGACAAATAAACCATTTATAGCGATAACTAATGGTTTATTCATAAACCCATTTCCTATAGAATGGGCAACTAATGGGGAAATAGCCATCGTTAAACCAAATCCTAAAACTAAGGGTATCGTCAATAAATTATTTACAAAACTAGCCGCTGCCAACTGGCTGCTATGTATAGCACCAACCATAGCTGTGTCAATAACGCCAAGGAACATTTGCGATAAATTACCTAAAATAATTGGCCATCCCAGATACAATGTCTCCTTTATCTCTTTACGCATTTTTTCAAATTTGTTGCAAAGGTATCATTTTTAAAGCGCTAAATTGACCTGGAAAACGTTTCGGTGAATTTATTTAACCTGACTTTTTTCAATCTTATTTTTTTCTATTCATAGCATTAAAAATTTTTGTAAATCCTTACCATTACCAATGAAGGATTAACTTGAAACTGTTGAATTAACTGATTATCAGCCCATAAATCACCTAACGTCAAGTTTCTTTGATTGAAAATATTTTTAACCTCGAGCACCAGGAAATACTTCTCATTTATCGGAAATTTACCTTCCGCTTTGGCCCAAAACCAAGGTTTATTGCCCGTCAATTTACCCGGTAAGTACTCCATACCAATGTTCACACTACTTTTTTTCCAAATATTCCACTGAAGGTTTCCCGAAGACATAAATTGAGTTAAAACAGATAAGTCACCTCGGTCCGTTGTTGTTTGCCTGTGATAAATTCCCGGAGAAAGTACCACACCCAATTTACCAACCTTTAGCCTTACATCTAGTTTTCCCGATAAATGATAAAACACATTTTCTCCTACCCATTGATCCAATCCAAATAAAAAATTTTGCTTTGAAGCATTTATGTTAAAACCAAAAGAAGCAGATTGCTGAATGAAATATTTATCGATGTTCCATTGGATAATCATTCCTTT
>JBMLQR010000339.1:5878-7206 GCA_049241465.1 Saprospiraceae bacterium
GCCCGTTCTTCCCCCTGTAAATAGGCATTAAACTGATTTTGTTGAACATGCGATCCAATCTCCCATTGGTATGTTGGAAGTATTAGCAAACCCTGAAGTCTTGAAAAATAATTTGATTGCCCTACATATTGAGTGTTAAAGGACTGCCTGTTGTCAACCTGCCAATCGTAGGTATCTTGCATTTTCTCAAAATGACTCCACGATTTTACTCTCCAAACCCTTGAATTATTTGGCTTTAGAATCCAATCTATATGCAAATCTCCCAATAATCTTTCATTTAATAAGCCCTCCGTTGAAGTTAATGGTGAAAATTCATTACTACTAAGAGAATCCATTTTGCTCACGGTAAGCAATTCTTTCACCCCATTAAAACGAAAACTTATATTTGATTTTCCGGAAAGATTAATCCTTCCGTCGGAATTCACTTTTAATCTGTTGACATTATCATTCTGTATCCATTGTTGCCTCCAGGTTCTTTGTGACAAAAGTTGATTGGTAAAGTTACTATTCTGAAAAAAATCTGTTGACAGCAGGCCATCAACCTGCATATTTATAAAACTCTCTTTCCCAAGCTTCCAGTGAGGTCCACCCGCAAAATTGATACTTTTACCCTGGTTAAATCGAGATTGGGAGAGAATTACAGGAAAAAAGGAGGGAAAAACAAACCAACTAAGTAAATTCATTGGCTGGAAAGCACTATTCAAATCATCGGAATAATCAATAATCATTTTTTTTCCTGGCGACAAATCATTAAACGTATTCGCTTCTGCAAAGGAAAGGAACTTTATTTTTTTCTTGATACGATAACCCGTAAATCCTGCCATACCCATAGGTGCCAAACCAAGGCCAACAAAAGCATCTCCAATCCATTTACCCTTGAACGTATTTTTAACTTCGATATCTAAAACCAACTGATCACTTTGATTTAAAGATTTCAATAAAGGATTTGCCTCAAATTTATTTATGAACCTAAATTCATTAGCCATACCGGAGGGCATTCTCTTTGTTGCTTTCGAATAATCATTTCCCAACAGGTCGTCACCATCCCAAAGCACCTTACTTACTCTTTTACCTCTGAAATAAAGAAAGCCATCTTCTGCGACCCTAACCCCTGGTAACTTAGCTAAAAGATCCTCTAAAACCCTCTCCGAACCGTCCTGAAAAAAACCAGGTTTAAAAACAGTCGTATCTCCCCTATCGTAATAGGGAAGGGATTTTTCTTTTATGATTACTTCATCGAGCTGAATAGAAACTCCCTTTAGTTTAATTAACCCCAGAAAGGAAGAGGTAGAAACTAATTCATTTAAAAATAATGTATCTGACTGCCA
>JBMLQR010000339.1:7306-23718 GCA_049241465.1 Saprospiraceae bacterium
GAATCATCTACCATTTTTCCTGACAAAGACAAGCCCGATTGCGAGGAAAGTGAAGTAACAATTAAAAGGAAGAAGGACAGCAAAAAAAACTTGTTTTGCATAGCTATGGCAATTTCCGCTCCCAAAATCTTGGAGCGCCTGATTGTTTCATTTCAATATGAATATTACCAGATCTTTCTAAATTACGTTTCATTTTATCGGCTATGAACTGGTAGAATTTTTCTCCATCCTTATATTGGGCTTCAAAAAAAGTAGCGAAAGGAACTTTTCGTGCTTCACAAGGTGGAGCGTCTATTCTTACTGAAGTATCAAGAATAACCTGGAAAGAATAAAATTGGAAAACTACCTCAAATTCCTTATCCTTCGCCTCGAGAATTAAACCAGGTAAACCATTTAACTTCCAGGGACCATTTGGGAAAGGTAATGAAGGGGCATACCAGGCTTCATATTCCCGCCCCCTAAAGGAAGTAAATGCCTGCTTACAAGAAAATCCACCTATAATTTTTTCATTCTCGGATATTTCCCATACCAATTTGGGTATCTCTTCTGTGATTTGAAAAGTATTGCCAATCATTGTTTGTTCCAAGGAATGAAGTAATCCCATACTCCTGTCCATAAAATACCAGCGGTCTGGTTCCGCAGTAACCACGGTTAGTTCTTGTCTCTCTTCATTGGCAGAATCAAAACCTGCCGTTCCATGCAGAATAAATAAGGATTTGTCCTGCTTTAATTTTAAGGTTGAATATCGTGAAAAACCTTCCTCGGTGGATATCGCAAAACCTTGAGGTTGTGCATATTGAATTTCATAAGATTGGGAGAAGATAAAAAAGGGAAGGATCCACGAAAAGATAGAAAAAGTTAATTTCTTCATTGTTTACAGATTATAGATCGGGAGGGGCATCTGTATTTTCCGTTGAAAATCAAACAGATAGCAATACAAAAACATTAGGGGAAATTTTTGTAAGTTCCCTCCCGATCAAGATGATTATTAAACCACTACTTTAAGGCATCTCTTGCCGAAGTTGCCGCTTCGCGCAATGCAGCCATGGCCTCATTAAAGGCGCCGCGACAGGTTGGTGCCGATACGGAAACTTCCATCATTACAAATCCAATGCTGGCGCGCAGGGTAATGCGACAATCATCTAAAGCAGGCGTCGAAAAATGATCCATTAAAACCGTCTCTTTCGTTTCCAATACGGCTTCTTCCAATAAAGTGTTTTTACTGTACCCCTGGAAAGCTGCTGCCATCAACAATAGGGTAAATACAATTTGTTTCATTTGCAATAAATTAAAAAGATGATTAATAACCGGCCCGGTTTAAGACGCAATTACACCTATTTTAATCTGCCTTGCAAGGGGTACTCAATGAATCACAAGCTTTTCCAAAAAAATCTTAAAAAATTTTAAACACATTAAATAATTGACAATCAATATTTTATTTATAAAATTATAGCCAAATTAATTTTTTGGCAGATTGGAATACCACCATTACTGTCCAATCTATTAAAGGCCCCTGATTAATACTTTACCAGATACCCGCGATTCTGACATCCTTTTTAATGTCATAAAACGGATAAGGCATGGCATGAACATGGGTAGGATTAATAAAAGATTTGTCTTCATTGAAATCAAAAAGCAAAGGCTTTCCCGCATTAGTCCTTAAAAGAAAATCAAATTGCATGGCCGCAGCGCCAAATGCCTCGCCATTTTTTGAAATAACAGGAGCTAAAGACATCATTCTACTATGGGAAGTGATGTAAAAATCAGCAGCTAAAAGTTCTCCGCTTTCATCGGCAATCCCCGACAAAAAACCCCATCCTCTGTGTAATGCATTATAAATAATACGTAGTAGAGCATGTTTGTCCTTTTCGCGTTTTCGCCTATTTCCCGGCCCGTTCCTTTCATAAAATGCAGCAAATTGCTCCGGCGTTATGCTCTCCGACGACATCAATCCAATAGCTATGGACTTATCTAATGCATTTCTAAAAACGGGAGAATATCTGCCAGCCAAATTTTCATAGGACTGCAGTAAACTCAGCACATGATTTGTTTTTTCACTTATCTTAAAGCCATGAATATCCGTTGGTTTACACTCCTCACTTACCTGCATATTTATTAGTCTATATTCCTCAGGCATAGCATCAAAAAAATGCTTTACCCGTTGAGTACTAAGCGCCGCATAACTAAATATACCAAGTTCTCTTATAAAAGAAGGTTGGTAAATTTCCATTTTATGCAAGCCCGGCCTGTAAATTAAAGGCATTACCGCTTGATAATCGTCTTCAATCAAGGCAGTCCACGTTTTACCTATGAAATCTAAATACCAGACATATCCAAAAATATTACCATTGTAGGCATAATGAACGCAACTATTCCATTTAACCTTATCAATATCTTCTCTTTTAACCCATCTTACTGCCATAATTAAAATTTTAGTTTCAATAATTCCGCTATATTTGGGAATAAAATACAACTACATGAAAACCATTATCCTGAACTCAAACCTTCATTGTGGTCATTGTGTTCGCAGTATTACGGGATTTTTAGAGGAAATAAAAGAATTAACTTCCTGGGAAGTAGATTTGAAACACCCCGATAAAAGAATAATTGCTCAGGGAACTGACGATTTAATCGCACAGAAACTTATCGATGCCATTGAGGAAGCTGGATACGAGGCAAAAGAAGTGATACCTGAAATTTCTTAGAACTGGTGCTTTCGCTTTGTTTGCGAAAAATATCCCCGACCTAAATAGATAATTGCCAAAAGACTTATTGAGATACTTGTGAAAAACATTTTTATCGATTTTATATTATGACCCTTCATTCTTTTTATATGTTGCCTGAATAATTTGTTTTTTTTATTTTTTCATAACCGAATACATTACATAAATTACACATGTAACACATTAAAATACATTTACCAAACATATATTTAAAACTTTTATTGGATAATCAATGATTTATATTAATTTTATAGTCTAAATTGATTGTATTAATCATAAATAATATAACCAATTCCTTTACATTTTCAGGTTTTTAAGCTTCATTAAGATGAATAAAATAATTACATTTCCCTTAATTCTTTGGTTGTTTTCAACAGTAATTCTTGCTCAGGACAGCATTCCCTCGCTTCCTAAGCCTACTTTAGAGATGACAGCAAAAAAGGATTCTACAACACAACCTGACCCATGGGAACTGGGATTGGTTCTTGGTGGTGGTTACTACCTCGGCGATTTATTATCTCTGGGAAGTGTCAAATTAAATACTTTCAAGCCCGGTGGTGCTTTATTTCTTCGAAACAATGTAAGCAATCGGTTCTCCCTTCGTTTTCAAGCCATGTACACCGGAATTTCTGGTAATGGATCGAATCTTGTGGATGCTAACGAACCCGTAACTTCATTTTCTTTTGAATCAACCATTTTTGAAAGTTCCATTTTATTAGAATGGGATTTCCTGGGTGCCAAAAGGTTCCCTACAAATGGCGGATTCAAAAAAATATTTTCGCCCTATATTT
Organism: Saprospiraceae bacterium; assembly: GCA_049241465.1. Taxonomy (GTDB): domain Bacteria; phylum Bacteroidota; class Bacteroidia; order Chitinophagales; family Saprospiraceae; genus BJGN01. The sequence continues at coordinate 10,821 of JBMLQR010000339.1, forward strand.
TCGTGGGTGCCGGTGTAGCGTCAAGCTGGACAACACCCAGATATCCAAACAATATACCCAGTGAGGCAGCTAATATTACAAAAGATAGTATTCAGGCAAGAAGAACCAATTCCATAGTAACCGTTCCTTTTGGCATAGGCGCTAAGCTCGATCTATCAAGAAGACTAATGCTTGCCTTCGAATGGGGTTCAAGACCAACCTTCTCTGATTATATTGACGGCATTAGTTTATCGGCAAATAAGGATAATAAAGACTGGTATAATTTCGGGAATGTTCAACTGATTTATCGTTTTCCCTACAAACCAAAACCAATTAAATCTCCTTCAAAAGATAGTGCTAAAAACCCGACTTTTGCCGATAAAGACGGTGACGGAATTCCAGACTCTGCCGATCGTTGCCCAGACGTTGCTGGTATGCTTAGAGGATGTCCCGATGCTGATGACGATGGCGTTTCCGACTTGGAAGATAAATGTCCTAACGAAGCAGGATTAGTTATTTTCGGAGGTTGCCCTGACACAGATGGTGACGGTATTCCCAATGCCGATGACGAATGTCCGGAACAAGCTGGTGTTGCAAGTAATCAAGGTTGCCCTTCTGGAACAGAAGTAGATCGCGATGGTGACGGTGTACCCAATACACAAGATGAATGTCCCGATATTCCAGGTAAGTCAACCTTTAAGGGATGTCCTGACACCGATGGAGATGGCGTTATGGACAAAGATGACCGTTGCCCTGTTACACCGGGCTCCATGGAAAACAGAGGTTGCCCGGTTATTCGAAGTGAAACAAAAGAGATTTTGAAATTTGTAACTCAAAATGTTCTTTTTTATTCTAATAGCGCAAAACTTACCGACGAATCTTATGACGTTCTAAATAAGGTGCTTGACGTTCTTCGGGAATATCCAGATTATGCCATGCTAATCAGTGGATTTACTGATAATGTAGGAAGTCAGGCAAGCAATCAAGCGCTTTCAGAAAATAGAGCAGCAGCTTGTTTAAACTATTTGGTTGGAAAAGGTATAGATCCGTCGAGATTAGTTTTCAGAGGTTTCGGTGAAGTAGCTCCTATAACGACGAATGATACAGAGCAGGGTAGAAAATTAAATAGAAGAGTTGAATTTGCTTTGTTCTTGAAGTAATATTTATAAAACATATAAGAGAAGATGGCCATTCTTATTTGACCATCTTCTCTTGTTTTTTTATAAAGAAGGATACAAAGGAAACTGTTTCATATAGGTATGAACATTTTCCTTTACCATAGAATGAACCTTATCATTTTCAGGCTGTGAAAGAATACTATCAATCCATTCAACTACCTGTAAAGCATCCTTTTCTTTAAAACCGCGCGAGGTTATAGCCGCTGTTCCGATACGGATGCCAGAAGTAACCATTGGGGAAAGTTTATCAAACGGTACCATATTTTTATTCACCGTAATGGATGCTTTTCCTAGTACTTCATCAGCTAACTTACCTGATAAACCTTTTTCTGAAAGATCTAACAGCATAAGATGGTTGTCTGTTCCGCCTGAAATTATTTTATACCCTTTTGCTAAAAAAGCATTTGCCATGGCTTGGGAATTAGCGATTACCTGTTTACCATAATCTTTGAAAGAAGGTAGTAAGGCTTCACCAAATGCAATGGCTTTTGCAGCAATAACATGTTCCAAAGGCCCTCCCTGCATTCCCGGGAAAACGCCACTATTTAAAATTTGGGACATTTTAATTACCGTCCCATTTTTTAAAGTACGTCCCCATGGATTATCAATATTTCGCCCCATCATGATGATACCTCCGCGGGGACCTCTCAATGTTTTATGGGTTGTTGAAGTAACTATATGACAATGAGGCAGAGGATTATCAAGTATTCCAGCAGCAATAAGTCCGGCCGGATGAGCAATATCAGCAAGGAGTAAAGCACCTACTGCATCAGCAATTTCACGAAAACGGCGATAATCCCATTCTCTGGAATAAGCCGACGCTCCACAAATGATTAGTTTCGGGCGAACAGACTCCGCTTTAGCCGCAACCTTATCCATATCTATTCTTCCTGTTTCTGCCTCAACCCCATAAAAATGAGGTGTATACACTTTTCCAGAATAATTTACCGGCGAGCCATGGGAAAGATGCCCTCCGTGAGCTAAATCAAATCCTAAAATAGCATCTCCCGGTTCTAAAACAGATAAAAATACGGCAGCATTGGCCTGAGCGCCTGAATGAGGCTGGACATTCGCATATTCAGCACCAAATAACGTGCACAACCTTTCTATGGCTATTTGTTCAATTTCATCGACAACCTCACAGCCACCATAATATCTTTTACCCGGATAACCTTCCGCATATTTATTTGTCAAACATGACCCAGTAGCTTGAATAACCGCCTCACTGGTAAAATTTTCTGAAGCTATTAATTCAATACCTTCTCTTTGACGATTTAACTCTTTGGAAATCAATGCAAATACTGGATCTGAATGGTTCATTGTGTAAATTTTGGGAAATTGATTGAAACTAATTTGAGCGCGAAATTACAAAAGAATTATCTTTTTGCTGACATTTTTAATTCTTCCTTACCTATTTTAACAGAACTACCTGAAACGATTTTTATTTACTACCTTCGTTGCAAATTTATCCAATCCTTGGGATGAGCCGATCATTAGACAATATTAAAAAACCTATAAACGAAGCATTGAATGCCTTCGAAGGTCATTTCCGTAAGGCAATGGAAAGTCAGGTACCATTGCTTGACAAGATCACTTTTTACCTGGTTAAAAGAAAAGGCAAACAAGTCAGACCCATGTTTGTTTTCCTCTCCGCTAAGGTTTGTGGAGAAATATCAGAAGCTACTTTTCGCGCCGCTTCCATGATTGAATTGTTACATACCGCTACGTTGGTTCATGATGATGTTGTAGATGATTCCTTTCAACGAAGGAGTTTTTTTTCTATTAATGCATTGTGGAAAAATAAAATTGCTGTTCTTGTTGGTGACTATCTCCTTTCGCAAGGTATGTTGCTGGCAGTAAAAAATAAAGAGTATCTTTTGCTCGAAATAGTTTCTCAGGCAGTAAAATCAATGAGTGAGGGTGAATTGTTGCAAATTGAAAAAGCCAGGAGATTAGACATTGCTGAATCCGTTTATTACGATATAATTAGACAAAAAACTGCTTCTCTCATCGCTTCCGCTTGTAGCGCCGGTGCCGCTTCTGTTACTCCCGATATAGAAAAGGTAGAGCAAATGAGGCTTTTTGGTGAAAATATCGGCATGGCCTTTCAAATTCGGGACGATTTAATGGATTTTGGCGCCGATGATATCGGGAAACCCCTGGGTATCGATATTAAAGAAAAAAAAATGACGCTCCCTCTCATTTATGCATTGGCTCATTGTGACAGGTCCACCAAACGTTCCATTCTTTCCTTAATTCGAAATCATAGTGATAATCCTGAAAAGGTGAATGAAGTGGTCCATTTTGTTCAACAATCAGGTGGCCTTCATTATGCAGAGATCCAGATGAAGTCTTTTCAAGAAAAAGCTTTCGATATACTATATACCTTCCCAGTCTCAGACGCACGAAATTCTTTAGAAGATTTGGTGAATTTCGTCACAGAAAGAAAAAAATAAACCCTTATTTTTGACAATAACCTTATTCAAACTTTCTTATGGTTGAAGTAAAATTATTTTCTGGGACGCAATCGAAATATCTGGCAGAAAAAATTGCAGATTATTACGGTCAGGGTATCGGAGATTTAAAAGTCAACAGATTCAGTGACGGGGAAATGCAACCCGTTTACAATGAATCTATTAGGGGTGCTTATGTATTCCTGATCCAATCTACTTTCCAGCCAATGGACAATCTGATGGAACTTCTTCTAATGATTGATGCTGCCAAAAGAGCTTCTGCCGGATATATTTCAGCGGTAATCCCTTATTTTGGCTATGCTCGTCAAGACCGAAAGGATAAACCGAGGGTGCCTATTTCAGCAAAATTGATTGCCAATTTACTTCAGGCTGCTGGCGTAGATCGTATTATGACCATGGATTTACACGCGGATCAAATACAAGGTTTTTTTGATATTCCAGTTGATCACCTAAGAAGTGAAGCCATATTTTTCTCTTACCTCGAGGAATCAGCCGATTTATCCAATGTAATTTTTGCCAGCCCTGATGTTGGTGGTGTGAAAAGGGCAAGAGCTTACGCCAAGCATTTTGGAAGAGACCTGGTGATTTGTGACAAATACAGAGAAAAAGCTAATGAAGTCTCCGGCATGACCGTCATTGGAAATGTGGAAGGCAGTGACGTTATTCTTGTTGATGACCTCGTCGATACTGCAGGAACTTTATGTAAAGCGGCCGATGCGTTGATGCAAGGTGGAGCCAAAAGAGTACGTGCCATTTGTACACATCCCGTTCTTTCAGGAAACGCCTTGAAAAATATTGAAAAGTCACAATTGGACGAACTACTGGTGTGTGATACCATTCCCCTCCAATTCACTTCTCCTAAAATTAAAGTTCTTTCGTCAGCTAAATTGTTTTCCAGAGCCATACGAAATACGCACGAACACCGATCAATTTCTGCCCTTTATGTAGATAAAAAGACAGAAAAATATTAAAGTTCCAGGTTTTTAATTTTTTAAGTATATTTGCCGTTCATTTTTTAAAAAATATTATAATGGAAGTAATTGCAGTAAAAGGCGAAAAAAGAGCAGCCTTAGGAAAGAAAGCTACAAAAGCACTTCGCAATGATGGCCGTATTCCTTGTGTTATCTATGGCACAGGTAATTTAGTTCATTTTTCTGTGAAGCCACTTGATGTCAGATCTGTCATCTATACCCCTGATTTTCATATTTTGAAAATTGAGGTGGACGGTACCAGCTATAGTGCTATCTTAAAGGATTTTCAGCAAAGTCCCCTAAAAGATAATGTAACGCATATCGATTTCCTTCAGATTGCCGATGGTCATCCCGTTAAATTAGAAATTCCTTTGCGTTGTAAAGGTGCTTCTGTAGGTGTAAAATCAGGTGGAAAATTGATTCAGAAGTTACGTCGTATTAAGATTAAAGCTATGGCAGAAAATATCGTAAATGAACTATTTATTGATATCACTACTATGGATTTAGGTCAATCTCTTAGAGTTCGCGATATTCCAGTGCCAAATGGCATTGAAATTTTAAATAATGGCAGTATTCCAGCTGTTACTATTGAAATTCCAAGAGCGCTTCGTTCTGCTGCAGCTGCTGCGGATAAGGATACTAAGAAAAAGAAATAATTTGTTGCCAATCTCAATTAGGTAACATGATTAAAGTTGCTGATTTACGCGTCGCTGCCGTTCAGTCAAATATAATCTGGCAAAATGTCGATGGCAATTTAGATTATCTCAGTAACCTTTTATCTCCTCTTTCCGGAAGTACAGATGTAATTGTACTTCCGGAAATGTTTTCTACAGGATTCACTATGACTCCTTCTGTTGTCACGACCAAAGAACAAGAAATTACTTTACTTTGGATGAAAAATATGGCGGCTGATTTAGCTACAGCTGTTTGTGGCAGCATTGTTTTTTTCGAAAAAGAAAAGTATTATAACCGGTTTATCTGGGTAGATGAATATGGTAATTACTCTTTTTATGATAAAAAACATTTGTTTTCTTTTGCTGGCGAACACCTTCATTACACACCTGGTAATGAAAAAATAATCATTCAATACAAAGGATGGCGTATTCTCCCTCAGATTTGTTACGATCTGCGGTTCTCGGAATCATCTATGAATGTACTTGGGCATTACGATATTTTATTATACGTTGCCAATTTTCCATCGGCGAGACAATATGCATGGGATCATTTGTTAATTTCCCGCGCCATTGAAAATCAATCTTATACCATTGGTGTAAATCGGGTGGGTATAGACGGGAATAACCATGAATACGGCGGAGGTTCAGTTATTTTATCTTACGATGGAATACCTCTTTCAACAGCGGGCAGGGAAGAGCAAATCATAACCCATTCCTTGCGTTTTGATGATCAAATGGCATTCCGCACACAATTTCCTTTCCTCAACGACATAAAGGTTTTTGGTTAGACGAAGGAATTTGTTATCTTTGCCTTTTCGGAACTTTTTTATGAGAAATCTTTTACTTTTAACGCTTTTTTTATCATCACTGACCAGGCTAAATGCTGCCCTGGCGACTGACTCAGTATTGATTTCCAGAGATAGTATCGTTTTATTTGCAAAAAATTACCTTGGATTACCCTACCGTTATGCCAGTAGAAGCCCTGCAAGAGGGGGGTTCGATTGTTCCGGGTTCACGATGTTTGTTTTTAAAAAATTTGGCATACATCTCTCTCCTTCTTCCTCCGCTCAATCTTTACAAGGTGAAAAAATACTTTTGAAAAATGCCATTCCCGGTGATCTAGTATTTTTTCGCCGGACAAAACGGGGAAGAGTTTTTCACGTTGCTTTAGTTAGTAAGGTTGCTAAAGATTCCATTTTTATCATCCATAGTACCACACATGGCGGATTGAGAATAGATAATCTGGCTACCTCTAATTATTGGAAATCAAAATATAAATCAGTTCGGAATGTTCTGCCGGGTGCCAGGAATTATACTGCACCAACGGATAGTATTTTACAGGAACCGATTTTGTCGGCCGATATGATTGCTAGGACAGAAGATCCGCCTATACAAGATCGTCAGCCTTTTGAAAAAATAAATTTACTGCCCACTTTAGCTATAATGCCTAAGTGGAAGCCCACGGTACTAACCAACCAATGAAACCAACGAGTTATTGAAACCGCCTGATGAAGGTAATTTGAGTATTTTAAATTTTACGCATGAAAAATCTAATCTTGTTCGGTCCTCCAGGCTCAGGAAAAGGGACCCAGGCGGCTAAGTTGGTCGAAAAATATGGCTTATTACATATTTCTACGGGAGATTTGTTTAGAAGCGAAATGAGTCAGGATACCCCTTTAGGTATTGAGGCAAAAAATTATATCGCTAAAGGTCAGTTGGTTCCCGATGAGGTAACCATTGGTATGTTGCGAAATCGTGTCCTTTCAAATCCAGATGTTCCTGGATATATTTTCGACGGTTTTCCAAGAAATATAGCTCAATGTGAGGCTTTGGATGAACTGCTATCAGAGTTAAATCAAGATATCCACCGCCTGCTAATGCTTGAAGTGGCCGACCAGGAAATAATATCCCGTATCTTATCTCGGGGGCAATCTTCAGGCAGATCAGACGACAATGATCCTGCTATTATTCAGCACAGAATAGACGTTTACAAGTCGGAAACTATGCCTGTATTTGGATATTACGCCGAAAAAGGAAAAGCTTTTAAAATGGACGGAATTGGTACCATTCAACATATATTCGAAGCGTTGTGCCGTTCTTATGACGAAACAACTTAAATATTTTACCCTAATCCTCTTATGGCTGAGCAAAATTTTGTTGATTTCGTGCGTGTTTGTTGTCGCTCCGGTTCTGGTGGTGGTGGTGCCGTACATTTTTATAGAGATAAATTAAATGCCAAAGGTGGTCCCGATGGTGGTGATGGCGGAAGAGGAGGGCATATTATTCTGGAAGGAAATAGAAATGTTTGGACGCTACTTTCTTTGAAATACCGAAAACATGTTATCGGCGATAATGGTGGAAATGGTGGCGATAAAAATGCGCATGGCGCCAATGGAAAGGATATAATATTACAAGTTCCACTAGGTACCGTAGTAAAAAATGCGGAAACCAATGAGATCGAAGCGGAAATTACCCGCCATGGCGAAAAGAAAATTGTCACTCCTGGAGGTAGAGGCGGTTTAGGTAATTACCATTTTCGCAATCCCGTAAATCAATCCCCTCGTTATGCTCAACCTGGTGAAGCAGGACTGGAGGAATGGAAAATACTTGAACTGAAAGTTTTGGCCGATGTCGGTTTGGTTGGATTCCCGAATGCTGGTAAATCGACCCTACTTGCCGCCATATCTGCTGCAAAACCAAAAATTGCAGATTATCCCTTCACTACCCTCGTGCCAAATCTTGGTATCGTTTCCTACCGTGATAATCATTCCTTTGTAATGGCCGATATTCCTGGAATTATCGAAGATGCTCACTTAGGTAAAGGACTGGGCGTGAGGTTCTTACGCCATATCGAAAGAAATGCCTCGTTACTTTTTATGGTTCCTGCCGATGCGGAAAATATTGCAACTCAGTATCATATTCTACTAAATGAGCTGGCTAAATACAATATAGAATTATTGGATAAACCCCGATTATTAGCCATAACTAAATCGGACCTTTTAGACGAGGAGTTGATCTCTCTCATCAAAGAAGAATTACCTGAAAATGTTACTGTCGTTTTTATTTCAGCGGTTTCAGGTTATGGTATCGATAAACTCAAAGATCTTATCTGGAGTCAAATAAGTTCTTCCATCAGAGACCAGAAAGCGCAGCCTATGGAACTTGAAAAACAAGTGCTCGTCGTTCCTCATAGAGAATTCAAACCCAATAAGAATAATAGACAGGCTTCCGGTCATAACGAAGATGACTTTATTGTATTGAATGAATTTGACGATTCAGGTTTCCCTGATCCAAAGAATTTTGAGCATTGGGAAGAGGAAGAATCTGAAATTATAGAAGAAAAACCTATCGATTAACTCCCTTATTCCCCTATTTTAACCATGGCATCACCTAAAACTGAATGGGCTCTCGCAGAATTGTTCGAATCCTGGGCCGGTGTGCCTCCTGATCTTATTTTACCCCTGGCCCCTTCCGGTTCAGATAGAATTTATTACAGGTTACAAAAAAATGATAAGGTCGCTATTGGTACCTATAGCCCTCATGCCAAAGAAAGTTTAGCTTTTTTAAATTTTAGTAAGCATTTTCACGAAAGAAAATTACCCGTTCCAGCCATTTATGCAGAAAATTTAGACGCTAAAGTTTATATACAGGAGGATTTAGGTTCCACTACACTGTACAGTTTTCTCCTTCAAAATCAACATCAGTTTCCTGATTCTTTAGTTCAATTGTACAAAAAGGTCGTTGAAAAATTAGCGCATTTACAGATTAATGGAAGTAAAGAGCTTCAATATACCTATTGTTTTCCAAAGGAATCCTTTGACAGAGAATCAATGTTTTGGGATTTTAACTATTTCAAATACCATTTCCTTTTACCCAGCCAGGTTGGCTTCGATGAAGTTGCCCTGGAGAAAGATTTTCACCATTTAGCCGATTTCCTGCTTCAAGCCGATAATGAATATTTTATGTTCCGTGATTTTCAGTCAAGGAATATTCTAATCAGAAATGGAAATCCTTATTTTATTGATTATCAAGGAGGTAGAAAAGGAGCCCTACAATATGATCTGGCCTCCCTTTTGTATCAGGCGAAGGCAAATATACCCAATGATATCAGAGAATCTCTAATTCAACATTATTTAGATACCGCTTCTCAGTTAACCAATATTGACCGAGATTCCTTTCTATCCTATTTCTATGGTTACGTTTTAATGAGAAATATTCAGGTACTTGGTGCTTACGGTTTCAGAGGTATCTATGAGAGAAAAGCACATTTTTTGTTAAGCATTCCATACGGACTGAAAAACATACAATGGTTGCTCGAAGAAGGTAAAATACCACTCGCCCTCCCTGAAATCACCCGCTGTTTACAAGCCATAATAAAGAGTCAGAAATATGATCCTTATGACAAATCAAAAGGGGAAAATTCTTTATTGAAAGTTTTTGTAAACAGTTTTAGCTACCACAAAAGACAAATACCTGTGGAAAGCTCAGGAAACGGAGGTGGATTTGTTTTTGATTGCCGCTTTTTACATAATCCAGGTAGATACGAACCTTACAAGAAATTGTCTGGAAAAGACGAATCCGTTATTAATTTCCTAAAGCATTTCAGTGATATGGAGCCATTTCTCAATAACGTTTACAGAATAGTTGACGCTGCAGTGGAAAATTATCTGGAAAGAAGTTTCACCCATTTGGAGATAAATTTTGGTTGTACCGGCGGTCAACACCGATCTGTTTATGCTGCCGATCAATTAACCGCCCACCTGAAAGATAAATATGGCATTGATGTAAAGCTTAACCATTTAGAACAAGCTAACTGGTCTAAGGAGAATTAATTGTTCATTAAAAAATCCTACCCATTTTCCAAAATCATTTCAAATAAATATTGAATTGGCTCAACTTCAGTATATTGCCTGTCAACAAAAAAGTGGCAAAGACACTGAAAATCGACGTATTTCTCGTTTATCTGTGTACTACTAAGTATTATATTACCAAATTGTTGCTGCTTCTTTTCAGCTTCATCTAATTTAAATGGAGGTTTTAAATAGTATCTCTCAATAGTTTCCAATCCATTGGATGTTTCAAAGATTCGTTTGTCAGCCAACTGTTTTTGATAACCGATAGACTGGATCTGATCTCTGAAAAATTCCATGAAAAATTGAGCCTCCAACAGCGTGTCTTCATCGGTAAACTTCCAATGAATCCCTACACTGCTTTGATTTACTAAAAATCGGAGAGATTTTTCAACCTCTTTAGGTAAAGATTTATAAAGTTCAAATTGATTCATCAGCCAGGAACATTTATCCTTGCAAGCTGAGCTATCAAACCACTCTCTGTAGGCCATTAAAAAAGTGTCATCTCTTTCAATGACAGTATGATTCACTAATTTTTTCAATCCTTCTGGTTATGATATGAAACATGATGGCGTAACAATCCTTTCAACCTCAATGTTGCCTCCATTCTTAAAATAGCTTATAAATTGTATATTTGCCTTTTCAAAAGAAATAAAATATGAGCGACCTAACGCCTGAACTACCCGAAAATTCAGAGGCTCCTGATGAAATCATCAGCCTTCAAGGTATGTATCAGGATTATTTTCTTGATTATGCGTCTTATGTGATTCTTGAGCGAGCAGTTCCCGCTGTATTGGATGGTTTAAAACCCGTTCAACGAAGGATTTTGCATGCCATGAAGGAGATGGACGATGGCAGGTACAATAAGGTAGCCAATATTATTGGCCAAACCATGCAATATCATCCTCACGGTGATGCCGCTATTGGGGATGCCTTAGTGAACATGGGGCAAAAGGAACTGCTCATAGATACACAGGGAAATTGGGGGAATATCCTTACGGGAGATGGGGCTGCTGCCTCCCGATATATTGAGGCAAGACCTACAAAATTTGCCCTAGAAATAGCTTTTAATCCGCAAACCACCGAATGGCAACTGTCTTACGACGGTAGGAAAAGGGAACCTATTCATCTTCCTGTAAAATTTCCTCTTCTTTTAGCTCAAGGAGCTGAGGGAATTGCCGTCGGTCTTTCCACGAAAATTCTACCTCATAATTTTATAGAAATCATTGAAGCTGCTATAAAAAGATTAAAAAACGAGGAAGTAATTATTTATCCCGATTTTCAAACAGGTGGTTTCATTGACATAACTGATTATCAACAAGGTAAAAGAGGAAGTAGAGTAAAAGTTCGTGCTAAAATCGAAAAAACAGATAAGAATATTCTTATTGTCCGGGAATTACCCTTCGGCGTTACGACCTCTACCCTCATTGAAAGTATTATAAAGGCAAGCGATAAAGGAAAAATTAAAATAAAACAAGTCGTTGATAATACAGCAGAAAATGTTGAAATTGTTATCGATTTAGCCCCTGGCGTTTCTCCGGATGTTACGATTGACGCACTATATGCATTTACCGATTGTGAAATTTCTATTGCTCCGAATGCATGTATTATTCAAAATGAAAAACCGCGTTTCCTTTCTGTTCAAGATTTACTGGACATTGCTGTCGATCATACCAAAGCACTCCTGAAGTTAGAACTGGAAATAAAGGAAAAAGAATTACTTGAAAAATGGCATCATGCCAGTCTGGAAAAGGTTTTTATTGAAAATAGAATTTATCACGATATAGAGGAATGTGAGACCTGGGAAGCTGTTTTGGAAACCATTGCTTTAGGATTAAAAAAATATGTAGTTGAGCCTCATGAAATAATTGAACCGTCAGACCATCGACTTAGATTGCTAAGATCCATTACACAGGACGACATTGCCAAACTAACCGAGATTAAGATTAAAAGAATATCAAAATATAACACTTTTCAAGCAGATCAATTTATTGCTCAGCTGGAAAAAGATTTGGAAAGGGTACGCTTTGATCTGGCGCATTTAATAGATTTTACCATTAACTATTATTCAAACTTATTAGATAAATACGGAAAAGGCAGGGAACGAAAAACAAAAATTATCACTTTCGATGCCATCGCGGCTACCGAGGTCGTAGCAAATAACGCAAAACTATATGCGAATAAAGCCGATGGATTCGTTGGCTTTGGTCTTAAGAAAGATGAATTTATCAGTGATTGTTCCGATATTGATGACATCATTGTATTTAGAAATGATGGTTATTTCCTGGTTACCCGTATTGCGGAAAAAACTTTTGTTGGTAAGGACATCATTCATGTGGCCGTTTGGAAGAAAAATGACGAACGAACTACATATAATGCCGTTTATACAGATGGAGCAACTGCAAAATCTTTCGTAAAAAGATTCAATGTTACAGCCATTACCAGAGATAAAGAATACCCAATTACCCAGGAAACAAAGGGTAGCAAACTCCATTATTTCTCTGTAAATCCTAATGGTGAAGCAGAGGTAATTCAGGTTCAGCTCAGCCTGGGATGTAAAGCAAAGATTAAAATGTTTGAATTTAATTTTGCAGAATTAGCTATAAAAGGACGGTCCTCGCAGGGAAATATGCTTACAAAATACCCCTTGCGGAATATCAAGTTAAAGGCAGCGGGAAGATCGACCATCGGAGCATTGAAAATTTGGTTAGACGAGGTTTCTGGCAGATTAAATACGGAACAAAGAGGCCGGTTTCTCGGTGAATTCGATAC